>CAYGBK010000065.1:0-135308 GCA_964348095.1 uncultured Thermodesulfobacteriota bacterium
GTGGAGAGGACCTATCGGCTGGATTCAATGCACGATATCTTCTCGATGCTTTGACTGCGATGGCAACTGAGGAGGTATTGTTCGAGCTGAAAGATAATACAACAGCGGGTATTCTTCGGCCCGTTGGCGGGGAAGAACACCTCTGCCTCATTATGCCAATGAAGCTGTAACCGGGAACGGGGATCGATGAAAGATCAAATCTACACGGCAGATCAAATCCGGGTCTTGGATGGACTAGTCGCCGTCCGGAAGCGACCTTCTATGTACGTTGGAAATACCGCGACGGAGGGACTTCACCGCCTTGTTCAAGAACTCGTTGACAATAGTATCGATGAAGCGCTTGCGGGATACTGTGACCGAATTGAGGTAACGATTCATATAGATAACAGCATAACCGTGAAAGACAATGGACGGGGAATCCCCGTAGACATACATAAAAGGGAAGGTCGCCCTGCAATTGAGGTCGTGATGACCAAACTCCATTCAGGAGGGAAATTTGATAACAGGACTTACAAAGTCTCCGGAGGGTTACATGGAGTCGGACTGTCTGTGGTTAATGCCCTCTCGGATTCTGTTGAACTCGAAATCCGTCGGAACAAACAGGTCTATACTCAGACCTACGGTCGGGGAAAGGCATTGACCAAGTTGGCGGTCGTTGGAAAAACCAAGGAGACTGGAACGGTCGTCCGATTCAAACCCGATGCCGAGATTTTTGAATCCACCGAATTCAGCTTTGATATCCTGGCACAACGACTCCGTGAGCTGTCATTCCTGCACAAGGGGGTGTTCATCTCTATCTTTGACGAGAGAACAGAGAAAAAGCATGAATTCCTGTACAAAGGGGGCATCGTTTCTTTTGTCGAGTATCTCAGCAAGAACAAGACCTGTATTCATCCAAAACCCATATACTTTGAGGGGTCAAAAAACGGGGTGTTGGCTGAGGTTGCCTTTCAATACAATGAGGGCTATTCGGAGAATCTGTTCTCATATGCGAACAGCATCAATACCAATGAGGGTGGTACCCATCTCATCGGGTTCAAGGCTGCTCTGACGAGAACTATAAACTCTTACGCCACGTCAAACAACCTATTTAAAGGACTCAAGGAGAACCTGAGTGGGGAGGATGTTCGCGAGGGTCTGGTTGCCGTTGTCAGTGTCAAAGTACCCGAGCCCCAGTTCGAAGGTCAGACCAAAACGAAACTTGGCAACAGTGAAGTTAAGGGAGTGGTCGAAGGTCTCGTCAACGAGAAACTTTCCGTATTCTTTGAAGAGAATCCCAAGCTAGCTCGAAGAATTATCGCGAGAGTTGTCGACGCGGCAAGAGCCCGTGAGGCGGCGCGAAAGGCGAGAGAACTCACCCGCCGGAAGGGCTTTCTGGAGAGTGATACCCTCCCGGGAAAACTCGCTGACTGCCGGGAAAAGGATCCTGGTCTCAGCGAACTCTATATTGTCGAAGGTGACTCGGCAGGGGGTTCTGCCAAGCAGGGCAGGGACCGGGCTTATCAGGCGATTCTTCCGCTCAAGGGTAAGATTCTCAATGTGGAGAAGGCCAGGGTTGACAAGATGCTCTCTAATGAGGAGATCAAAATCATTATTGCTGCTCTGGGCGGCGGAATTGGCAAAGACGATTACGATGTTTCAAAACTGCGGTATCATCATATCATCATCATGACCGACGCCGATGTCGATGGTTCCCATATCCGTACACTCCTCTTGACTTTCTTCTACCGGCAAATGCCTGAACTCGTTGAAAGAGGCTATCTCTATATTGCTCAACCGCCGCTTTTCAAGGTAAGAGAGGGCAAGAAGGACCTCTACCTCAGGTCTGAACAAGAGATGAGTCGATTCCTCCTAGACAGGGCAACGGGAAGGACAAAGGTAAAAGTTGAAAAGAGTGGGAAGGAGTTCTCAGGAAAGAAGCTCAAGTCCATGCTCGATAAGTTCTTCCAGTACCGGTATTTCAGAAAAAAGATACTCAATCGAGGTTATTCCGATAGCCTGATGGATGCTCTTCTCGAAAGTCGAATCAAGGAACGAGCATTTTTCGAAGACCAGAAAGAACTGCTGAAGATCAGAAAGAAGCTCGTAGAGAGAGGATTTAAAGTTTCAGACGTTCTCGAAGATGAGGAACACAATCTCTACGAGTTAGAGATATGGAGAAACGGAGAGAGCCACAAGAATCTGCTGAACTGGGAACTGATTTCCTCTGCCGCTTTCAGAAGCCTGACGGCGGCATATCATGAAATCAATGGATTTGAGAAGCCCCCCTATGTCGTGGACAAGGGAACAGAAGTCAGAGTAGAAAATGAGGATGACCTGGTTTCGCTCATCGAGGACATCGGCAAAGACGGGATATCGGTTCAGAGGTACAAGGGACTTGGCGAGATGAATCCTAACCAGCTCTGGGAAACCACAATGAACCCGGTCACCCGTATTCTCCTCCGAGTTAGAATCGAGGATGCGGTAGAAGCAGACGATATATTCACGATCCTCATGGGTGATCAGGTTGATCCGCGGCGCAAATTCATCGAAGAGAATGCGCTCAGCGTTGGCCAGCTCGACATATAGATACTTATCCAAAAGTGGGATGGCTATCCTGATCGGTCCGAGATTTGCAAGAAGGAAGAAAGCAGACGAGAGGGCAATTCATCAGATTAAAATCCTCATATATGGAGATACCATTCAGGTTTCTAATAGGCGGCAAAGGACGGCCGGGAGTGCGATTCAGGATTTTTTCGATCACAGCTCCTACGCCACCGAGACGGGGAACTGCCGAAAAAGGCCCTGACGTAGTCTAAACCGTCTCTCCATCAAATCCCCAAATACCTCGAGGAAGTTATGAACCTAAAGGAGTTAAAACAGAAACCCATTGCTGAACTTAACAGCATCGCAAAAGAATTGAATGTCGAAGGGGCGAGCAGCCTTCGAAAGCAAGAGCTCATTTTCTCCATACTCCAGGCCCAGCAGGACAAGAACGGCCTGATCTACGGGGAAGGGGTTCTGGAGATCCTGCCTGATGGTTTCGGATTCCTCCGTGCTCCGGACTATAATTATCTACCTGGCCCGGATGATATCTACATCTCCCCTTCCCAGATCCGACGATTCACACTAAGGACAGGGGATACGGTGTCCGGACAGATTCGGCCTCCAAAGGACACGGAGAGATATTTTGCCATGCTGAAGGTCGAGTCTGTGAATTACGAAGATCCGGAGAATGCTCGCGACAAAATCCTCTTTGATAACCTCACCCCATTCTACCCGCAGGAAAAGATTAACCTGGAAACCAAAGATGGAGAGAATTACTCTGCCCGTGTCATGGATCTGTTGACCCCTATCGGTAAGGGTCAACGGGGTCTCATTGTGGCCCCTCCAAGGACAGGCAAGACGATGCTTCTTCAGAACATTGCCAATAGTATTACGACGAACCATCCTGAAATAACCCTCATTGTATTGCTCATCGACGAACGCCCCGAAGAGGTGACGGATATGGAAAGGTCGGTTCGGGCCGAGGTGATCAGTTCTACCTTTGATGAACCGGCACAACGGCATATTCAGGTTGCCGAGATGGTGAGCGAGAAGGCCAAGCGTCTTGTTGAGAATCAGGTGGATGTGGTGATACTGCTAGATAGCATTACACGACTGGCGAGGGCCTATAATGCGGTCGTGCCTCCAAGCGGTAAAGTTCTCTCGGGAGGCGTGGACTCAAATGCTTTACATCGACCAAAGCGGTTTTTTGGCGCTGCACGGAACATAGAAGAGGGGGGCAGCCTGACGATTATCGCAACAGCCTTGGTTGATACCGGTAGTCGCATGGACGAGGTGATCTTTGAGGAGTTCAAGGGCACTGGGAATCTGGAGGTTAATCTGGACAGGAGGCTGGTGGATAGAAGGGTGTTTCCTTCTATTGATATCCAAAAATCTGGCACGAGAAAGGAAGAACTCCTTCTCGACCCGCAAACGCTTAATAGGATATGGCTTCTCAGGAAAGTCCTCCAACCGATGAACACAGTAGAGAGCATGGAATTTCTGCTCGAAAAGATTCGAAGCACCCCCAACAATCAGGCCTTTCTCGACTCAATGAATCAATAGGATGAAAAAAGGAAGAGACAGCATGTCGTCCTTCCGTTATACCCGGTCAGTCGAAATGACCTTCTCAGGGGACGAAACTTTCGATGGCCCGGGAACAGGGAAACGTCCGGCGAGGCTCACTTGTTCCCCATAGAAATTTGATTTCTTAGCAGGTTACCCGTGACGGATTTGCCTAAAGAATGGTGTTGAAAAACCGGGAGAATCTGGGTAGTCTTACAGATGGAATTGATGGCAGAGGAGAAGACCCGTGAAAAAGGACATCCATCCGAAACTCTACAAAACAACAATAACCTGCGCTTGCGGAGCGACGTACGAGTCGGTAGACACGAAAGAGAATATTCGCATAGAGATCTGTTCCAGTTGTCACCCCTATTTCACCGGGAAGCAAAAGCTGGTTGATAGCGCAGGACGGATCGATAAATTCAAGAGGAAATACGCAAAAAAGGCAACAAAGGAACCATAGCTTACCCTCCTCACACGGTCCCTTCACCCCTCTCTGGTTGACGATAGGGAAATTAGGGCTACTTCCTCGTGAAGAGCGACTTCTCTGACAGATGGAGATCACCCTCTTCGGTCGTTCCTCAAATCCAATGGTAATATTCTGACGTTAGGATCCAGGCTTTTGCTAAGCCGGAGTTTGGGTGTTCCGGGGCCGTCATGGGGGCTGGAGAATCCGGGAAGAGTCTCTTTCGAACAGAGGAGACAAGAGCATGGAAATTGACAGGGTCTTGTTTGTGAACATTCTTGGACAAACGGTTGTTGAGGGACAAAATGTTTAGCAGGCTAGAGGAAATCGAGAATCGTTACGAGGAGCTCACGAAGCTCCTAAGCGATCCAGAAATCATGCAAAAACAGGACGAATACCAAAAACTTGCAAAGGAGTTTTCTGAACTAGAGAAAGCTGTTTCCCATTATCGAGAGTACAAAAGGATTTCTCAAGAACTGGAAGACAATAGGAAACTGCTAAGGGAATCTGACGAGGAAATCAAACGCCTCGCAAAAGAGGAGATCGGGCAGCTTCAGGAGAGAATGGCCAATGTCGAGCGTGTTTTGAAGGGTTCCCTTATTCCGAAAGATCCGAATGATGAGAAAAACATTTTCCTCGAAATCCGAGCTGGGACCGGAGGTGAGGAGGCGGCTCTTTTCGCGGCCGACCTCTTTCGTATGTACACCAGATATAGCGAGCTGAGAAATTGGAAAATCGATATAGTCAGCCAGAATGAGACGGGAGTCGGCGGTCTAAAGGAGATTATCGCCCTCATCGAGGGCCGAAACGTTTACAGCCAACTGAAGTATGAAAGTGGAGTCCATCGCGTTCAGCGGGTTCCCTCGACCGAATCCCAGGGCCGAGTTCATACGTCCGCGGTTACGGTGGCGGTCCTGCCAGAGGCGGATGATGTCGAGGTGGAAATCGATCCTGGAGATCTCCGAATCGATGTATACCGATCTTCAGGGCCGGGCGGACAGAGTGTTAACACGACAGATTCCGCGGTGAGAATAACCCATGTGCCAACAGGTTTGGTGGTCACATGTCAGGACGAGAAATCGCAACATAAAAACAAGGCCAAGGCCTTGAAGGTTCTTCGTTCGAAACTGTTGGATGTGCAGCGATTGGAACAACAGATAGAAATCTCTGAGAAGCGAAGATCGATGGTCGGCACTGGGGATCGGAGTGAAAGAATTCGAACCTACAATTTTCCTCAGAGTCGGGTAACAGATCATCGGCTCGGAATGACTCTTTACAAGCTTGATGAGATCCTGGAGGGGAACATTCAGGAGATCATCGATGCAATGACCGCCCATTTTCAGGCGAAAGCATTGAGGGGTGACGTGGAGAATTGAAGATTAGTTGATCGAAAAGTGCCTGAGATCCCATCGTAAAAGCATAGAAACGGTCAGGTTGCAGAGAGGGAGTTTTCAACGATGGGGGGCTATCCTTGGAGACTGGATTTGGCTAAAGAGCACTGGACCGTTTTGAAGGTTCTGGACTGGACCCGTAAGTATCTGAAGGAGAAAGGCATTGCGCGGCCGAGACTGGAAAGTGAGCTTCTCTTGTCTCATATCCTCGGATTCGATCGTGTCGGTCTTTATCTCAAATATGACATGGTTCTCTCATCGAGTGAGTTGAAGCGTTTCAGGGGAATGATTCAGAGAAGAGTCGCGGGTGAACCGATACAGTACATAATAGGATTTCAGGAGTTCTGGTCGATTCCCTTTAAAGTGGGGCCACAGGTCCTGATACCGAGGCCAGAGACCGAGATTCTAGTGGAGGAAGCTCTCCGGCTCATTGCCCTGGAGGAATGGAAGAATCCCTTGATCCTAGAAGTAGGAACAGGGTGTGGAGCCGTCGCGATTTCGATTGCAAAATCATTTCATTCCGCTCGGGTGGTCGCAACAGAGATATCCTGGCAGGCACTTGGATTGGCCCGAGAGAATGCGAGAGCCCAGAGCGTCACGTCGCAGATCCTGTTTGTGTTGGGGGATTTGCTGTCATTTGTGAAGGTGGCGGAGAAAGGAACTTTTGATCTGATTATGTCCAATCCCCCGTACATCAGGGAGATCGATATTGACAAGCTCCAACCGGAGATCCGTGACTTTGAACCCAGGGAGGCCATCAATGGTGGCGGTGATGGCCTCGATTTTTGCAGGCAATTACTCGTTGATGCGCCCCAATATCTCAAAGACGGTGGGCGGCTGGTCCTAGAGATAGGAGCCGATCAGGGGAAGGACATTCTCAGTTTGAGCGAACAGATTGGGGGGTTCAAAGACCCTAGGATAGTTCCAGACTATTCTGGAAAAAGTCGAGTCCTCATTGCGCAAAAATCAGGACGACAGAAAAAACCCGCTCTTGCAGTCAATGGAAGAAGGTTATAGAAAAAGAGACAAAAATTGCAAGGGATGGGAGAAGGAATGTGGAAAAGATTATCATTGAAGGTGGTGCCAGGCTCATTGGAGATATTGCAATTAGCGGGTCGAAGAATTCAGCCCTGCCAATTTTTGCTTCCACCATTCTCAGTCAGAGCCCGAATACCTTCCACAATGTTCCCAATCTAAGAGATATAGCGACTATCCAGAAAGTCTTAGCAAATCTGGGTATCCGCGTAACCCGAAAGAAAAAGGGCGTTGCTCGCATAGATAGTTCGGGTCTCTCCGGGCACGAAGCTCCCTATGACCTGGTGAAAACGATGCGGGCATCTATTCTCGTCCTGGGACCGCTGATTTCCCGAAGGGGAAAAGCCGTTGTGTCACTTCCTGGTGGATGCGCCATCGGAGCTCGTCCAGTCAATTTCCATCTCAGGGGACTTGAAACGCTTGGGGCCAAAATTGAGCTCAAACATGGATACATTTATGCGAAGGCGAACGGACTCAAGGGGGGACATATCTACCTCGATGTTCCGACCGTGACCGGGACAGAGAACCTGATGATGGCGGCAGCTCTTGCTCAGGGGAAAACGGTTATAGAGAATGCGGCCCAGGAGCCTGAAGTAGAGGAACTTGCCGTTGTTCTCAACAAGATGGGCGCGAAGATTTCTGGCGGAGGAACGAGTCTATTAGAGATTGATGGTGTGGATGAACTCGGGGGCACTGAGCATACGATCATGCCAGATCGGATTGAGGCGGGGACACTTATGGTCGCTGCTGGTCTGACACAGGGCAACCTTCGGCTGATGAACTGTCCTCTATCCAGCCTCGATGCGGTCGTCAACAAGCTACACGAAGCGGGTCTCGAAATCCAATCCGATGGTGAAACCGTGACCGTTGTTGGAAATAATCGAATACGCAGTGTCGATGTGAAGACGCTGCCCTATCCGGGGTTTCCCACAGATATGCAGGCCCAGATTATGGTATTCATGTGTTTAGCCAGAGGACTCAGTGTTATTTCTGAAACCGTCTTCGAGAACCGCTTCATTCACGTCAGCGAACTCCGGCGAATGGGTGCGGACATCAAGGTTGAGTCAAACAGCGCAATTGTCAGCGGAGTCAAACAACTAAGCGGAGCTCAGGTCATGGCGACCGATCTTAGGGCGAGTGCGTCGCTCGTTCTGGCGGGGCTCGCGGCTGAAGGCATTACGGAAGTCGCGAGGGTATACCACCTAGACAGGGGATATGACCAGTTGGAGAAAAAGCTGGTTCGGGTGGGGGCGCAAATCAAGCGAATTAAAACCTAGGAACAGCATGTTTCCGGGATTCCATTCACCGAAGCTGGAGTGGTGTTGGCGAAAGGAGTTTACAGGGGTATGAGAAGAATTCGCTTCTTAGACATGATAGGGTTGGTGGCGACAATCATGTTGGGGTGCAACGGATCCATGGGTCGAGAGGTTAGAACGATGTCCACAACCCTCGAGAACCCAGGGATAGTCGTTCTCGTTCCCTTTTTCGTGAGTCGCCCAGACAAATCTGGACGGCGGGTTGTCCGTTGCCCAGGATGTGAGGGATATATGACTATAGGCGAGATTGCACCCGAGGGTCCCCAGGTTATTACAGACCATTTTAGACGGAAGTTAAGCAGGATTGGATACACCCTTGCATCGGAGGAGATGGTGGAAGAGATATTTCCCTCTCTACGACACCTCGAACAAAAGCCTGGAGTTTTGGCTCAGAAAATAGCACTGGAGTTGCAGGCTGACAGTGTGATACTCGGATGGACATTTCAGTACAGGGAAAGAATCGGTGGAGACTGGGGGGCGGAGCGGCCAGCTTCTGTCACCTTTGTGGCGGTGCTCCTCGATGGGAGAAGCGGGCGACTGCTCTGGCACTCGAAATTTGATGAAACCCAGAGACCTCTTTCTGAAAATATCCTTCACTTACCAACTTTCCTCAGACGAGGGGGGAGATGGGTGACTGCGAGTGAGCTGGCCTCAGATGGAGTGGGCCATGTGCTATTGAGGTTCCCGGGTAGAGATGATGTGAGAGTGAATCCTTAAGCCCTGGCACCGCGGCCCGGTGCCACCGGAGATCTGGAGGCGTCGGAACGAAAGGGGCATCCATTTGAGGGGAGCATTGCCCGAAAAAACACGGAATGATAGAGAGAATCTATTCATACGTCACGTCATCATCCTTTTGTCCACAGGTCTCTACTCAGGATTCAGTCCCATTGCACCGGGTACCGCCGGCACCATTGTGGCCGTCCCCCTCTTTCTGGTCTTATCTCGGCTTCCGGTCATCTCTTATGTGATAACCGTGGTGGCCTTTTTCTTTTTTTCCTCTTGGCTCTCTGGAACCGCAGAAGCCATATTCCGGCAAAAGGATAGTCAGCGGATCGTCATCGACGAGATGTTTGGTTTCCTGCTGGCCATGAGCTTTATGCCACCGGCGCCGCTCTACGTCGTTGTGGGCTTCTTTCTCTTTCGTTTTTTTGACATCGCCAAGCCGTTCCCCGCGAGAAGGCTCGAGCGTTTAAGTGGGGGATATGGCGTGGTGGCCGATGACCTGGTGGCAGGGGTTTACACGGGTCTGGTTTTACACATCGGGGTCTTTCTCCTCCAACAGAAGTCGCTCACGCTGATTTTTCCAAAGTTGTCTTGAGCTCAAAATCAGCTTTCTTCAGCTCTTGTTCAAATTCCTCCAGACCACTTATGCCGAAGTCATTTCCAGAGGTTCCCAGTAGATAGGGGGGTAAGGAAACTCTGAACCAAAACTTGTTGTTCGTTGTTCGTCGTCCGTTGTTTGTGGTAAGAAGACTAAGATTTACCCATCCACGGAATTCAAATAGGGGCTCGGGGTATCTTATTTTCAATGGAATGACGTGAATTGATGAGAACAACTGACCACTGACAGCCGACAACTGACAGCGTCAGTAAAAGATCCCTGGGAGCTCGAGCGATTCCCCGCAGATTTCTGTGGGGGAGAGCGGGCGAGAAAAGGGGTGCTTCTATTGAAGGCCGCTTTCATCAGACAAAAGCTGAGAAAAGCGATTTCGGAACGGACCGGGCACGTCCAACCCCTGGTCTCCGCGTACCTTGATGAGGGATATAATGGTCTACAAACGTGAGGAGACTACAGACCTTTTTTTTCTTGACAAACCCTGGCCAATGCCTTACATTGTGCAGATTATCACATGATCGGATAAGTCAGTTCTGGTGGATCCGCCGGACAGAATCCGGAATGAACCCGCGTGAATGGGAAGGCTTCTATAGACCCGAGTTGTGACAGATCCCGAGAAATCCCCTAATCCAAGAGAAACCGATAATTGTAGAGGAGGAGAGAGTCGATGTCTTTGAAAGGTCTTGATCCAACGAAAATGGCAGACTGGGAGATTGCGGAGGCAGTTGAAAAGGACATGAAGGCGGTATTTCAGCTGGCCGACGAGCTGGGTCTGGAAAAGGAGGAATTGATTCCCATGGGCCATACCCTGGGGAAGATCGATTTCATGAAGGTCTTGGACCGACTGAAAAGCCGGCCAGATGGCAAATACATCGAGGTTACCGCCATTACTCCCACCCCGCTTGGTGAGGGCAAAACGACCACAAGCATGGGCTTGGTGCCGGGTTTGGCTCTGAGGGGCAAGAATGTTACGGGGGCAATCAGGCAACCCTCTGGGGGTCCGACATTCAATATAAAGGGGAGTGCCGCGGGTGGCGGCCTATCACAGTGTATTCCGCTGACTGCCTTTTCTCTGGGTCTGACCGGTGACATCGATAACGTGACCAATGCACACAATCTGGCCATGGTGGCTGTCACGTCCCGAATTCAGCATGAATTCAATTACGATGACGAAACACTTGCCAAAAAGGGATTGAAACGGCTCAATATAGACCCGAGAAACGTCGAAATGAGGTGGGTTTTGGATTTCTGTGCCCAGGCTCTCCGAGACATAATCATTGGGATCGGTGGCAAGATGGATGGGTTCATGATGCAGACGGGTTTTGCTATCTCGGTAAGTTCCGAGATCATGGCGATCCTGTCCGTGTTCAATGATTTGAAGGATCTCAGAGAGAGGATTGGCCGTGTTGTCGTGGCCTACGACAAACAGGGAAAACCGGTCACGACCAACGACCTTGAGGTGGCAGGGGCGATGACCGCGTGGATGGTGAAAGCCATGAATCCCAATCTTCTCCAGTCTCTGGAAGGTCAACCTGTTTTGGTCCATGCAGGGCCCTTTGCGAATATTGCGGTAGGTCAATCCTCCATTGTGGCCGACAAGGTTTGCCTGAAGCTTGGTGATTATCACGTGACTGAAAGTGGTTTTGGCGCCGACATTGGGTTTGAAAAATTCTGGAACATCAAATGTCGCTTCAGTGGCCTCATTCCCCATTGTTCAGTCATTGTGTCCACGATTCGGGCCCTCAAGATGCATGGGGGTGGTCCCCGGGTGGCACCGGGGCAGCCGCTAGATCCGGCGTACACGAGCGAGAATCTCGAACTTCTCGAACAGGGCATCCCCAATGTCCTGGCCCATATCGAGACCGTGAAGAAGGCCGGGATCAACCCTGTTGTCTGTATCAATAGCTTTCACACCGATACCAAGGATGAGATAGCACTGTTGAGGAAGCAGTGCGAAGCTGCAGGAGCCCGAGTGGCTGTTTCCGAACACTGGCTAAAGGGTGGTGAGGGAGCCCTCGAGTTAGCTGACGCAGTGATCGAGGCGTGCGAGGAAAAGAGCAGTTTCAAGTTCCTTTACCCGGATGAAATGCCCCTGCGACAACGAATCGAAACGATTGCCAAGGAAGTCTACGGCGCTGGTGGAGTCAGCTACACGACCGTTGCAGAGGAGAAGGCCAAACGCATGGAATCCGACCCCGAGTTGAGCAGGCTTGCGACGTGCATGGTGAAAACCCATCTAAGCCTGACCCATGATCCAACCATCAAGGGAGCGCCCAAAGGGTGGACCTTGCCTATTCGGGATATCTTAACCTACCGGGGAGCCGGTTTTGCCGTACCCGTTGCTGGGGATATTCGGCTCATGCCCGGGACCGCCTCTGATCCCGCCTTTCGACGGATCGATGTTGACGTAAACACCGGAAAAGTAAAAGGACTCTTCTAAGTGTATTGAGTGGGGAGTGCAAATCCTGGGGTTACCCCCTGTTTCGGGGGTACCCCAATTCCCTTGAAAAGGCCTGAGTAAAACCGGTATACTAATATGGTTCCTCAAATCCAGCTATTTAACCATCCAAATGCCATCAATATTCTGCTTTCGCCCTCCTCCGATGGGATAGAACTCGAAGTTTCGAATTTTCCTAACTCCGCCTTCCGACAGGAGGGTCCTTGACAGCGCAAAGAAGATAGGGTTTGGACGGTGGTCAGTAGTTCGGCGAACCTGCTGACCCGGGCTTCCGAGGGAGTGAGAGAAAGCCGTGTCCTTCACGATTGCCGTTTCAGGAAAGGGGGGCACCGGGAAAACCACAATAGCGGGATTCTTGGTTCGATACCTTTTGGAGGTGGGGAAGAAGCCTGTTCTCGCCGTGGATGCGGATGCCAATTCGAATCTCAACGAGGTTCTCGGAGTTGACATTCGGTCGACTATTGGAGAAGCCAGGGATCTGATGAAGAAAGACGTCCCCGTTGGCATGACCAAGGACGTCTGGTTTGAATACAAGATTCAAGAGGCTCTAGTCGAGCAGGCCGGGTTCGATCTCATTGCCATGGGAAGACCTGAGGGGCCGGGATGCTACTGTGCTGCGAATACGCTGGCACGCAAATGTATCGATCTCCTCTCAGGCAATTATCCGTACATGGTCATCGACAATGAAGCCGGGATGGAACATTTCAGCCGGATGACGACCCGGAATGTGGAGCTTCTTTTGATCATATCGGACCCGACCGTCCGGGGAGTATTGACTGCAGCACGAATTCGAGATCTCATCAAGGAACTCAACCTGAAGGTGGGGAAGTCGTTTCTTCTATTGAATCGCGTCGAGAATGGCCTCAAGCCAGAAATCACGGCTCAGGCAGAAAAGCTGTCGCTGCACGTTGGCGGGGTGATACCAGCAGACCCGGTGGTTTACGAGTTCGATCTGGAGGGGAAGCCAACCTTTACCCTTCCTTCGGATTCTAAAGCCCTTCGATCGTCCTGGGAGATATTCGAAAGGCTCCTTCCGTAGGGCGAGAGCCGGCATACCGCGTTTTCCATGATTTCTAGCATCGATGCGTCTTTTGGTATCGTCTTGAAAAAACCCGCTGGTGGCTCGACCGGTTGCAGAGGTACAGACAGACGTTGCAGGTTGAATGGTGGGGGGTGCAATATGACGGCAAAAATCATTAGTGGCACCGAGGTGGCCAAAAAGATTCGGGAGGAGCTAAAAGCTGAAGTCGAAGCACTCAAGAAGACCAAGGACGTGGAGCCGGGGCTCGTCACCATTCTGGTGGGGGAAAACCCAGCTTCCCTAAGCTATGTGACTGCCAAACAGAAAACAGCTCACGAACTTGGCTTCCACTCTGTTCAGGATAGTCAGCCAGAGGACATTACCGAGGACGACCTCCTCGCCTTGATTGAGAAATACAATAAGGATCCAAAAATACACGGCATTCTCGTTCAGCTTCCCTTGCCAAAGCATATTGATGAAAATAAGGTTCTCTATGCAATCGACCCCAAGAAGGACGTCGATGGATTTCATCCAGTCAATGTTGGTAAGTTGATGATTGGAGAGCCTGATTATCTCCCCTGTACGCCTGCCGGTATTCAGCAGCTCTTGGTTCGATCCGGAGCCCCGATTGAAGGTGCCGAAGTGGTCGTCGTGGGCCGTAGCAACATTGTCGGGAAACCCATCGCGAATATTTTGCTGCAGAAGGCTCAGGGAGCGAACGCAACTGTGACGATCTGTCATACAAGAACAAAAGATATGGCTTTTCATACGCGCCGGGCTGACATCCTGATTGTGGCAGCGGGGAGACCCAAGGCTATCACGGCCGATATGGTGAAAGCGGGGGCCGTGGTCATTGACGTCGGAGTCAATCGAATCGGAAAGACTCCGGAGGGAAAGGCAAAACTGTGCGGGGATGTGGATTTCGATGGAGTCAAGGAAAAGGCAAGTATGATAACCCCTGTTCCGGGAGGCGTTGGCCCCATGACAATCACCATGCTCATGATGAACACGGTCAAGGCGGCGAAACTAGCTGCCGGTGTTTGATGAGTTGGGCAGAGGTGATTGCGATTCGTGTGGGCGATCCTCAAGAGAAAGACAAGGGTGAATGGAAAAAGGCAAAGGGACGACACGGTCAATCCAGAGCGTTACCCCGCAACCTTAATGAATTGTTGAAAAGAGCTCCTCACTGAGAGGTGACTGTGACGGAAATTACGGGAGGGAAAACAGACAGAGGGAGGCGTCATGAAGAAGAAGCTTGAGGAGAAGAAGTCCTTTGATGGGAAAAAAGTCAAGGTTCTGGGGCCGACTTTTGACAAGGGAAAACCGCAATCGCCGTATCAATGGAGGAAAAAACTCCGGTCCCGCGAAGAGATGCTCGACTACCTCAAGAGTGGAGAGAGATACTGGTTCAACGAAGAATGGTATGGCAGTGAAAAGCGTAAGACTCCGGCATGAGGGGCAATGAACTGGGGAGGTGATAAAAGTGGCCTTCGAAATACCGAAAATCGCGTATACGGGAAAGATCAAGGGTATCAAAATAGGTGGAGGCGACGGGGCCATCGCGATTGGAGATGAGACCTCATATCCCTTTCATCTATTTGAGGGTGAGATGCCAAATCCCCCCCGGATAGCCATGGAGGTGTATGACGTTCCTCCTGAGGATTGGCCGGAGGCTGCGTTGAAGCCCTTCGAAGGTGTGACAGATGACCCGGTCGCCTGGGCGAAGAAAAATGTAGATGAATACAAAGCGGATATGGTCTACCTTGAGCTGATTAGTACCGATCCGAACGGGCTGAATCATCCGGCTGATGAGGCCGCCCAAACGGCGAAGAAGGTAGCCGACGGGATCGACGTCCCACTCATCGTATGGGGGGTCGGCAACGACGACAAGGATGCTGAGGTTCTGAGAAAGGTGGCCGAGGTCTGCGAGGGAAAGAACCTAATTATTGGCCCTGTCGTCGAGGGGAACTACAAACAGGTCGGAGCTGGGGCCATCGGTTATAAACACACCGCTGTTGCGTCATCGCCAATCGACATCAACCTCGCTAAACAGCTTAACATTCTGTTGGGGAATCTCGGTGTGCCGGATGAACAGATCATTGTTGATCCGACGACTGGGGGCCTGGGATATGGTATCGAATATACCTATTCAGTCATGGAGCGGATGCGGATGGCGGCGCTGACCCAGCAGGACGAGCGACTTCAGTTTCCGATGATCTGTAATCTCGCAAAAGAGGTGTGGAAGACGAAAGAAGCCAAATTGACGGCAAAAGAAGCCCCAAACATGGGGGATCCCGCAAAGAGAGGAATACTGATGGAAGGGGTGACGGCGGTTACCCTTCTTCTTGCTGGTGCCGACATTCTGGTAATGAGACATCCGGAGACGGTGAGGCTTGTGAGGGAGGTAGTTAGTGAACTTATGGCGACCGCGTAACACGACAAAAAGGTGAACGTGACGAGGAGGCCTCATATGGCAGAAAAAGAAACAAAGAGCGTAGATAAAGCTAGCGTCGAGATGATCGAAAAAGCCGTAGCCGATGGGGTAGAGACGGTCTTTGATCGGGCGGCCAAGATGAGACCCTGCCCGATCGGGGCTGAAGGGAGCTGTTGCAAACACTGTTCGATGGGACCTTGTCGCGTCCAGGCTCCAAAGAAAGAAGGTGTCCCGAGGCCTGTCGGCGTGTGTGGTGCGACAGCCGAGACGATTTCGGCAAGAAACTTTGCCCGGATGGTGGCAGCTGGTGCCGCCTCTCACGGGGACCATGCCCGGAGTGTGGCCGATCTGTTCCTTGCCACAGCCAAAGGCGAGGTTTCGGACTTTGAGATCAGAGACGAGCAGAAACTCTATCAGTTGGCGATGGACTTTGGTGTAGAAATTGGCAACCGCGACGTCAAGGATATCGCTATCGATGTCGGAGAGATTGCCTTGGCGGAGTTTGGCCGCCAAAACGGAGAGCTCCTTTTTATCAAGCGAGCACCGTTGAAACGCCAGGAGTTGTGGCGGGAGACCGGGACCATGCCTCGGGGAATTGACCGGGAGGTGGTTGACCTCATGCATCGGACCCATATGGGGGTCGATCAGGACTACGAGAGCCTTCTCAAGGCAGCTTCTCGCTGCGCATTGTCGGATGGCTGGGGTGGTTCCATGATTTCCACGGAACTTCAGGACATCATGTTCGGAGATCCCGTTCCTGTGGCGAGCCAGATCAACCTGGGCGTTTTAAAAGAAGATCATGTGAACGTGGTGGTTCACGGTCATGAACCGCTCCTTCCGGAAATGATGGTGCTCGCGACCCAGGATGCTGACCTTCAAAAGTATGCAGAGACTAAGGGGGCAAAGGGGATCAATCTGGTTGGAATGTGCTGTAGCGCGAATGAGATTCTCATGCGCCATGGAATCCCCGTGGGAGGCAACTTCCTGCAGCAGGAGCTTGCCATTATCACGGGAGCGGTGGAGGCAATGACTGTGGATGTCCAGTGCGAGATGCAATCACTGGCGGACGTGGCCAAATGTTACCATACCAAACTCATTACCACCGACCCCCGTGCCCATATTCAGGGGGCTACCCATATCGAGTTTCATCATGATGATGGTTTGAATGTTGCCAAGAAGATTGTTCGTGAAGCCATTGACAACTTTCAAAACCGAAGAGCCGAGGTTGAGATTCCATCTGAGAGTGTTGATACGGTGGTCGGATTCAGTCACGAAACGATCAACTATCTCTTGGGCGGACTCTACCGAGCCTCTTATCGGCCTCTCAATGACAACATCATCAATGGCCGAATTCGGGGAATCGCCGGCGTGGTTGGTTGCAACAACGCCCGGACGGTCCACGATGATGCCCATCTCAAAATGATACTTGAGTTGATCGGAAATGACGTCATTGTTCTCACGACAGGATGCAGTGCAATGGCTGCCGGCAAATATGGTCTTTTGACGCCTGAGGCGGCTCACAAACATGCCGGTAAGGGGTTGGCCTCGGTCTGTGAGGCCGTTGGAATTCCGCCTGTGCTGCATATGGGTGCCTGTGTGGATAACAGTCGTATTTTAATGGCAGCCACAGCGGTTGTGAAGGACGGAGGCCTTGGGGATGACATCAGTGATCTTCCTGCGGCCGGAGCCGCACCGGAGTGGATGAGTGAGAAAGCCATTACAATCGGCCAGTACTTTGTTTCTTCGGGGGTCTATACCGTGTTCGGTGTGACGTGGCCGACCCTCGGCGACGATGTTGTGACCAAGCATCTCTTCGAAGATTTTGAGGAGATCTTTAAGGGCCGATGGGACTTTGAGGCAGACCCTGTCAAAGGTGCTACAAAGATGATCGAGCGGATCGACCTGAAGCGGAAAGCGCTGGGAATCGACAAGAAGAGAGAACGTGTTCTCTTTGATATGGCAAAACGGCGTGAACTTGACGCCGCCTAATTGGCCCATCATGGTGAAGGAGGAGTAAGGTGTCGAAGATAATCTGTTCAGCCGCTATTCGAGGAGCTCATACCATTGTTGAAAAAGCTGAGAAGGAGTTGAAAGAGGCTTTAGGCCAATGGGGACCAGAGGAACCAGTTGGGTTTCCCAACACGGCATACCACCTCCCGATCATATACGCGATCCTCGGGGTCCCTGTTGAAAAACTCGGGGACATGGGACCTGTCCTGGAGCGGTGCCGAAGCCTCTTACCGCCCCCGGTGAAAGAACACTCACCCCTTCCCTATCTCGCTCCGGCCCTCGATGCCGGGATGGCAACGTTTTTTGCCGAGGAAATCATGGAGGCGATTCGGTATTTAAAAGAGCCGAACTTCTATACCGCACAGGAGGACCCCGCAGAGGATAACCTGTGGCTTGGAGCTGCCGATGACGTGATCCTGAGGAAGCGGGGAATCGAGTTTGTCGACGGAACGGCACCTGGGTTTGCGGCCATTGTAGGAGCCGCTCCAGATCCTGAGACTGCCAAAAAGATTGCCCTAGAACTCCAGGAGAAGAACCTCTATGTGTTTATGTGCGCGGATCATGAGGGGAAACGGTTCAGTGAACAGTTGGTGGAGGCAGGGGTCCAGGTCGGATGGCCTACGAGACTCGTCTCCTTTGGGCCGGACATCAGTGCCGCCGTTTTTGCCATGGGATTTGCCTGCCGGGTGGCGATGTCATTTGGTGGGGTAAAGCCCGGTCAGTTTCGGCGAAACCTCATTTACAACAAAGACCGAACGTTCGCCTTCGTGGTACCTCTCGGTTTTGTGACGGATGAATGGTACGCCAATGCGGCGGGCGCCATCAATTGGGGTTTCCCGACCATCGCCGATACGCCTATTCCGGAGGTGCATCCCACCGGTATCTGCACGTACGAGCACGTGGTCTCGAATGTGCCCCACGACCAGATTGTGCAGCGGTCCATCGAAGTGAGGGGTCTAAAGGTTGCGGTTTCCGAGGTGCCTGTCCCTGTCTCATACGGCCCCGCTTTTGAGGGAGAGAGGGTCCGGGGAGACGATATTCACCTCGAAATGGGAGGTGGAAAATCCCATGCCGTCGAATGGATCACCACAAAGGAAATGGACGACGTGGAAGACGGAAAGGTCGAGGTAATCGGGCCGAATGTCAAGGACGTCAAGGCCCCAGGGCAGTTACCCATCGCTATCGTCTGCGAGGTTGCAGGGCGGAGTTTTGAGGAGGATTTTGAGCCTATTCTGGAGCGGCAGATTCACCATCTCATAAACTACGCTCAGGGGGTGATGCATATCGGCCAGCGCGACATCGCCTGGATTCGGATCAGCAAACAGGCTGTCGAAAAAGGGTTCACACTCGAACATCTGGGAAAGATCCTTCATGCTAAACTCCATCAGGATTTCGGGGCGACCTTCGACAAAATCCAGGTGAAGATCTATACGGAAGAAGAAAAGGTGAACGAGATATTGGAGCAGGCACGGGCAGTCTATGCCAAGCGGGATGCACGGATTGAGGGCATGACCGATGAGACAACCGACATCTTCTACTCCTGTACCTTGTGCCAGTCCTTTGCTCCGAACCATGTCTGTATCATCAGTCCCGAGCGAACAGGGCTTTGTGGCGCGTACAACTGGATGGACTGTAAAGCCTCCTTTGAAATCAACCCTACCGGGCCCAATCAACCGGTTGAAAAGGGGGAAGCGGTCGACGAGCAGCTCGGTCAATGGAAAGGATGCAATGAGTTTCTCAAGCAAGCATCGCGAGGTACGTTCGAGCATTACAACTTTTACAGCATTGTCAACGACCCCATGACCACCTGTGGCTGTTGTGAATGTATCGCGGCGATTCTTCCCATGTGCAATGGTATCATGACGGTTAGCCGCGATTATCTTGGAATGACGCCGTGCGGAATGAAATTCACGACTCTGGCTGGATCGGTCGGCGGGGGAGTCATCACCCCCGGGTTTGTGGGACACGGGAAGTACAATATTACCCAAAGGAAATTCCTTCGTGCCGAAGGGGGGATAACGCGACTCGTATGGATGCCCAAGATGCTCAAGGAGGAAATCAAAGAGAGATTCGACAAAAGGGCTGAGGAGATGGGCATCCCCGACCTGATGGATAGGATAGCCGACGAAACGATCGGCGAGACAGAAGAGGAGATCCTTCCTTTTCTCGAAGAGAAGCAGCATCCCGCTCTCACCATGGACCCCATCCTTGGATGAATCTGTTCATAATCCGGAGTCTCCCCTTTTGGGAGGGACCCCTGAGTGTTATTGGCTGAACGCATGATATTCTCACTCTTTCGGAAGGAAAGGAGAGAGAGAAATGGGACTCACTGGAATCCAGATTTTCAAACTGCTCCCCAAGACCAACTGCGGGGAGTGTGGGGTTCCCACTTGTTTGGCTTTTGCCATGGCCTTGGCGGCTGGGAAGGCCGAGCTGGCGTCCTGTCCGTACGTATCGGATGAGGCAAAGGCACAATTGGCAGAGGCCTCGGCACCGCCGATTCGGCCCCTGACCGTTGGTAGCGGGGACAATGCCCTCAAGATCGGGGGCGAGACGGTTCTTTTCCGTCACGAAAAGACCTTTGTCAATCCACCCGGGCTTGCTCTCCTCATCAGTGATAGTATGGATGAGGCTGAGGTAAAGGGGAGGCTCAACCGTTTCAATGAGCTGAGGTTCGAACGAGTGGGCCTCATTCTTAGGCCTGAACTCGTTGCGGTGAAAAGTGAATCTGGAGACGCAACAAAATTTGTTGGAATCATTGAGAAGGTCAAAAAGGAGACCGATGCAGGTCTGATTTTGATGAGCGAAAAGGCAGACGTTTTGGGAGCTGGCGTGAAGGCCTGTGTCGATCGCGTCCCACTCATCTATGCGGTGACGGACGGCAATGCTGATGCTCTGGTCAATCTTTCCAAGGAACACAAGTGCCCCCTGGCCGTGAAAGCCAAGGATCTGGACGAGTTATCCCAAATTACGACCAAACTCGATGGGGCGGGGATAAAGGATATCGTCTTGGATCCAGGGTCCAGGACACTCCGGAAGGCGTTTGAGGAGGAGGTTTTTATTCGCCGAGCGGCTCTGGAGAAGAAATACCGGCCTTTCGGGTATCCCACTATCACTTTCCCCTGCGAGATGACCGACGATCCGATGAAGGAAACGCTGTTTGCAGCGGCATTTATCGCCAAGTATGGAGGAATCATCGTTCTCTCTGACTTCCAGGGGTACAGTCTCTTTCCCCTCCTCGTGGAGCGAATGAACATCTACACCGATCCACAGCGTCCCATGACCATGAAGCAGGGGATTTATGAGATCGGAAATCCTGATGAGAATTCTCCAGCCCTGATTACGACCAATTTCGCATTAACCTATTTCATTGTCTCAGGTGAAATCGAGGCGAGCCGTGTTTCCAGTTATCTCCTTGTGATGGATACAGAAGGGCTCTCGGTTTTGACTGCCTGGGCGGCAGGCAAGTTCGTGGGAGACGCGATGGGGATCTTCGTAAAGAAGTCAGGAATCGAAGAGAAGATCAAGAGGAAACGAATCATTATCCCCGGACTTGTTGCAGCGGTCAGCGGTGACCTGGAAGAAGAGCTGGGTTCGGACTGGGAGGTGGCGATAGGACCCAGAGAGGCCGCTCACATCTCTGCTTTTCTCAAAGAGGGATAGCCAGCACACGGTGAGATTTGGCGGCAGGGTGTGAAGGCGACCCTTTTTCGGTCAATGTCTGCCCAATCGACTAGTGACAATCGATCCCCCGGAAAAGATTCTGGAATCTTTGTAGATTCTTTAACGGGATGTTGACATTCTCAGGAGTCATGCCAAGGAGGGACGGTCATGGAGCTTATCGGGGAAAACATGAATGTGATGGTCACCAAAATCGGAACAGCCATGAAGGAGCGTGATGCCAAGACCATTCAGGATCTCGCCGTTGCCGAAGCGGAGGCGGGTGTAGATTATCTGGACATCAACCTGGGGCCAGCTCGGAAAGGGGGGCCGGAGCTGATGGAATGGATGGTCAAGACCATTCAGGACGTGGTGGAACTTCCCCTCTATCTGGATACGACGAATGTGGAGGCGATTGAAGCGGGATTGAAGGCCTATCAGAACAAAAAAGGGAAGGCCGTCATCAACTCGATCATGGCTCGGCCCGAACGAATGGACGCGGAGCTTCCCCTCGCCAAGAAGTACAATGCAGGTTTTGTGGCCCTCCTCTGGGGGCCGGAGGGAATGCCGAGGGATGAGGCTGAAAGGGGGGTTCTCGCAACAGAGCTGATGACCAAGGCTGCCGAATATGGGGTCCCGAATGAGGACGTCTGGATCGATCCCATCGTTACCCCCGTGAGCAGTCAGCAGGATCAAGTCAAGAGCATGATAGAGTTCATGAAGATGTTCAGGGACCTTCAGGAGATGGCGCCTGGACTGAAGTCGACCTGCGGTCTGTCAAATGTGTCGAATGGAGCCCCCGCAGAACTCCGACCAATCCTCAACCAGACCTATCTCATGATTCTGGAAAAGTACGGCATGGACGCTGCGATCGTCGATGCCTTTGATGACGACCTCAAGGCGATTGCCAGGGGCAAGAAGCACGATATCACGCAATTGATCCACAAGGTCGTTGACGGCGAGGAACCGGACCTGGGATCTCTTTCCAAAGAGGAGATCGACTTCGTCAAAACCGCAAAGATCCTCCTGGGATATTCACTCTACTCCGATTCATGGCTTCAGCTGTGATCCGAGGAGCTTTTGCAGCAGCTATTCATTTAGAATGCGCCCTACCTGTTACGGACGATGTTCGAAGCGTGTCGTTTGTATTCCGGGGATTTGAATCGTTCAGCTGGCTGACTCCCGATGTGCTTGGACAGAGGGACTTTTTAGGGCAGCCTTGGTGACATGGAGGCGACGTGTGAGAGATCGTAACATCTTGATTGTCGGTGGGGGCATTGCCGGGATCACCGCGGCACTTGAGCTGGCGGAGATGGGGATCTCCTCGACCATTGTTGAAAGAGAAGATTCCCTCGGGGGACAGGCTGCCCTTTTTGCGTGCAAGGCTTCCGAGAGATGCAATAAATGTTTTGCCTGCGTTGTCGACAATCAACTTCAAGAAGTGAACCGACGGCCCGGAATCGAGATCATGACGGGAAGCACAGTGGAGAAGATATCCGGTGAGCCTGGCCAGTTCAAGGTTAAGATTCAATCGAAGGACCGGGAAAACCGCTGCGACGCTTCTGCTCTCCTTGTGGCAACCGGGGTAGACTTTTTCGACGCGAGAGAGAAGCCAGAATATGGATATGGTCTCTTCAAAAATGTGATTACGGCCCAGGATCTGGATGAGATGCTGCGCGCAAAGGGGGGAGTTTTCCGGCCGTCTGACGGCCAGACCCCCTCGAAGATCGCCTTCTTCCAGTGTGTCGGAAGTCGAGACGAATCGATTGGCCATCTGTGGTGTTCCAAGGTCTGTTGTGCTTATGCGCTGCGGTTCATGAAGGCCATTCGGTACCAGAATCCCGAAATTCAAACGACCTTTTTCTATATCGATATTCAGCCCCTGGGAAGAGCGTTCGAATCTCTCCTTCGCGCCTGCCGGGAGGACGAGGGCATGCGTTTGATCCGAAGCCTCCCTTCTAAGGTCTATGGACACAGGCAGTCCACCGATCTCCGAATGAGATTCATCGATCCCCAGTCCGGAGAGATCGTGGAGGAGGGGTTCGATTTGATCGTTCTCTCCATCGGAATGACGCCCCGGGACGATGCTGAAAAGGTTGCCGATTCTCTCAAGATCCCGAAGAACGAGGAGGGTTTCTACGGGACTCCCTCCCACGAATCAGGGGTCTTTTTGTCCGGAGCGTGCAAAGGGCCTCGGGACATCGGAAGCTCCATGACTGATGCCAAGGCCACGGCCCAGGAAATCGTTCAGTACCTCGGAGGAATCTAGTCGATGAGATCCGCCGATGACTGTCCCATTGCGGTCTTTGTCGATCACTGCGATGGAACCCTCTCCCATGTCTTTGATGAGGAGATGATTCGATATATCGCCGGCCTCCCTCAGGTGGTCTCTTGTTATCAAGATGAGAACCTCCTTCATCCAGGACGGCTTGAAAAGCTCATGGCCAAGGTGCGAAAAGGACGAGCCGATCGAGTCGTTATTGTCGGCAGAAGCCCAAAGGTTTACGAAGAATCTTTTCGTCGTCTGGGAACCCGTACGGAGCTGGATCCGTATATGTTTCTTGTTGCCAATGTTCGAGAGCAGGGCGCATGGATGGTTTCGGATGAGGCGGTGGCAAGGGAAAAGATTCGGGAGGTCGTCGCAAGAAAGGTTAAAGAGGCCAAATTTCTTACCCCCATTGGGCATGAAAAGGTCGCGGTCCCGAAGCGTGCGGTGATTCTTGGTGGCGGCGTGGTTGGGATGCGAACCGCTTTGGCCTTGGCCAATGCCAATATTGACGTTACCCTTCTGACCCGTGCAAAAGACATCGGTGGAAAGGCGGTTCAGCTTACCCATTTCTATGATCGGCCTGGTGAGGTTTCCGCATGGTTTAGGGATCAGATCAAGGAGGTAAAGAAACATAAAAACATCACCGTGAAAGGGTCCGTTGAGCTGAAGGGACTCGATGGGTGTCTGGGAGATTACCGAATCAAGATCCAGGACGCCTCGGGAAAGAAGGGCATCGTGAAGGGGTCCGCTGTGGTTCTGGCTATGGGAAACGATGTCATCCCGAACACTGAGGGAATTTTCGGTCACGAACGGTTTATTGCTCCCCCCCAGATTGAGGCGATGTTGAAAGATGAGGGGACGTCCCTGAAGGATAAGAAAAGAAAACCCATCCGGACGGTGACCTTTGTCCTGGACTTAGTGAATGAGAGCATCAAGATCGATTCGGCCAATGCGGTCAAGAATGCGATCCTTTTGAGAAGAGATTATGGGACCACCGTCTATGTAATCTGTCGGGACGTGAAGGTGTCACTGGATGGGATGGAGAAGCAGTACCGGAAAGCACGAGAGATGGGGGTCATTTTTATCAAGTATGATGATCCTCCCAGGTTTTCTCTGGTCGACAGTCAGGTCAATATTGAGGTTAAGGAGGCATCCACCCAACTCAAGGGAGATGAGTACTCCCTCTCCATTCTGTCCGATCTGGTTGTCGTGAGTGAACGATTCGTCCCGTCGCCGGACAACGAGATGCTCGCCGATATTATCGGTCTGCCCCGTCCCGAGGAAGGGTTTCTCATGGACGACAACCCCCAGTTCGCTTGGGTGCGGACGAACCGCCGGGGAATTTATATAGCTGGAGGCTGCCGATATCCGCAGACACTGGACGAGGCACTGATTGAGGCGACAGCTGCGGCTGCTGAGGTGACGGAGCTCCTCTCTACGGGAACATATGAATATGACCTCGCGGTTGCTGAGATCGATCCGGAAAAATGTGCGGTCTGTTTGACATGTCCGAGGGTTTGTCCTCACTCGGCCATCGTTGTGGAGAAGTACGCCGAGAAGAATATCTATGTGACAAAAGGATATGAAAAGGATTTCCAGTGGAAGGCAGCGAGAATCCTGCCGGCTCAGTGTTATGCATGCGGAATCTGCGTCAGTTCATGTCCAACGAAGGCCATTACCCTAAAGCATCTGACCGACGCTGAGATCACGCAGCAAATTGGCGTCTAACAAAAAAAGGAGTTTTCTGGTGGAGGATTTTTCTCCGCGAATTGTCGCATTCTGTTGTGATAAGTCTGGATATATTGCGGCCGACATGGCAGGAGAGCTTCGTTTATCACTGCCAGAAAGTCTCGACGTGGTTCGGGTCCCATGCGCCGGCCGAATCGACGCCCTTCACCTTCTTCAGGCCCTTGAAAATGGAGCGGACGGCGTGCTGATTTTTGCCTGCCACGAAGGGAACTGCCAGTCTCTGAGCGGCAACGTCCGGGCAAAGGCTCGGATGAGTTACGTCTCCGGGATTATGGAGAAGATCGGACTTGAAAAGGAGAGGCTGGACCTGTGCAATCTGGCGACCAACAACGGGGCGAAGTTTGCCGAGACCGTTCGTAAGAAATTCGACGATTTGAGAAAGCTCGGTCCCAGCCCTGTCAAATGATAGGAAACGGATTCTCCAGTCGCCTTCTAGGAAGGAGTATAGATCGATGATAAAAGCCGAGCAGAAACCCCTCGACGAAATCCTCGACATCCTAAAAGCCCATAAGAAAATCCTTCTTGCCGGGTGCAATGCCTGTGTGGCCGTTTGTCATGCTGGGGGTGAAAAGGAGGTCGGAATTCTTGCCTCTGCATTGAGAATGGCCCGAAAGAAAGCAGGCCAGAAACTGGAGATAGTTGAAGACTGTTCGACCCGCCAATGCGAGCCCGAATTCGTGGATGAATTGAAGGACAAGATAGAAGAGGTGGACGCAATCCTCTCCATTGCCTGTGGCGTCGGCGTTCAGACTGTGGTGAGAAGATTCTCAGAGATTCCGGTTTATCCGGGTTTGAACACGACATTCATGGGAGAGACCGACGAGCTCGGAGTCTGGGTTGAGAGATGCCAGGCCTGTGGTAACTGTGTGCTCCACCTAACTGGCGGCGTCTGCCCGGTGGCGCGCTGTGCAAAGCAGCTTCTCAATGGTCCCTGTGGTGGATCTCAGGACGGGGAATGTGAAATCGGTGATGACGTTCCCTGTGCCTGGCAGCAGATCTACGACCGCTTGAAGGCTCTCGGCCAGCTCGACAGGATGGCGCAGTTCATCCCAGCCAAGGCCTGGGGTAAGGAGAGCAGGGGCCGAGGGCCGAGAACCATTGTGAGGGAGGATCTGAAGTTATGAAATCCGGAAGTAACCTGGAAAGGATTCTGGAGAAAGGGTTGTTTGCCGTGACAGGAGAGTTGGGTCCTCCAAAAGGGAACGACGTCGAAGTAGTCAAAAAGAAGGCCGAATTTCTGAGGGGACACGTTGACGCCGTGAACATCACGGACAATCAAACGGCCATTGTTCGAATGTCCAGCATCGCAACAGCGGCCTTGCTCATTCAGATGGATCTTGAGCCGGTGATTCAGATGGTCACGAGAGATCGGAATCGTATCGCTATGCAGAGCGATATCTTCGGGGCGACGGCCCTTGGTGTCAAGAATCTGCTTTGTCTTACAGGAGACCATCAAAGCTTCGGAAATCAGGTTGAATCCAAGAACGTTCACGATATGGACTCGATTCAGCTGATCGACTGCGTTCGGACCATGCGAGATGAGAAGACGATTCTCGGTGGCGAGACGGAGATTGAAGGAGAGATCAAAATGTTCATCGGGGCGGCGGCCAATCCCTTTGGTGATCCGTTCGAGTTTCGCGTCGTCCGCCTTGCAAAGAAGGTCGATGCCGGAGCCGATTTCATTCAAACCCAGTGCATCTATGACATGAAACGGTTCAAGGAATGGATGAAGATGTCTGGGGACATGGGCCTCCTCGAAAAAGTTCATATGCTAGCAGGCGTGACGCCTTTGAAATCAGCAGGGATGGCTCGATACATGAACAAGAATGTATCCGGGATTACCATTCCTGACGAATTGATCGATCGGATGGCAAAGGCACAAAAGCCTGCTGAAGAGGGAATCAAGATCTGTGTAGAGCAGATTGAAGAGTTGAAGGAGATGAAAGGGGTTCACGGGGTCCACATCATGGCGATCGAATGGGAACATAAGATGGGCCAGATCACCGAGATGGCGGGACTCCTGCCCAGACCTGCGGTCTCTTAGATACAGAGATAAGGAGTTGGCGTGAACAAAGGTATACCACAGAGGCACAGAGAACACGGAGACATTCTTTTTTCGTTTGCCGGGAGACGGCGGCAAACGAAAAGAATGGCTGTTTTTGCCCATGGCCCTGCCTGGGGCGGGATGGGCAAAAAATAGAGAGTCCTCTGTAGGCGCTGCGTCTCTGCGGTTGGTAAATGTTATCCAAAATAGATTGGTGCAATCATGAATTGAAGCACTAGGTTCGGAAGAGTTTGAGGCGACCATGATGAAAATCGGGCTGACAGGAGATACTCAGAGACTCTCGAGGGAGATATACTCTCTTACGGGAGAGAACGTGAATGTCTGTTATCAATGCAGAAGATGTTCTGTCGGTTGTCCCGCAGCCTATGAGATGACACTGAAGCCCCATGAGATGATGCGAGCGCTGCAGCTCGGATTGGAGCAGGAGGTTTTTCAATCTGGAACTATCTGGATGTGTCTTTCGTGCGAGACGTGCAACACCCGATGTCCTCAGGACATCGACATCGTCAGAGTGATTGACGGTCTCAGGGAACTGGTGATGAGCGGGAAAGTGGTGCACTTCAATCCCCATCCTGAAATTCCGTCTATGCACCGTTTTTTTCTAAAACTCGTGGAAAGGTACGGGCGGATCTATGAGATGGGATTGGCGGTTATTCTGAACCTTAAGATGGTTGATCCTTTCAAGGACATCGATATGGCATGGCCCATGTTGACAAAAGGGAAGCTGAAGCTTCGGCCGCACAAAAGCGGCGGCGTAAAGGAGCTCCGCCGGGTGTTGTCCAGAGCCCGCGAGATGGAAAAGGAGAGCTGATGCGATACGCGTATTTCCCAGGGTGTTCTCTGAGTGCCTCAGCTCAGGATTACGACATGTCTTTCAAGTGGGTCTGTCGGTTCCTCGGGATTGAACTTCAGGAAGTAAGAGACTGGGTGTGCTGTGGGGCATCTTCCGCGCATGCAACGTCTCATCTACTTTCTGTCGCAATACCTGCCATAAGCCTATCTCATGCCGAGCAGAGCGGTTTTGATCAACTGACCGCACCGTGTCTTGCCTGCCTATCCCGAATGAAGGCGGCCAACCAAAAGCTCGAGACCGACAAAGAGCTGATGAACCAAGTCAATGACCTTCTCGAAGGGGAATACAGAGGGTCGGTAGGAGTTTTTCACCCTCTCGAGTTGTTTCTCAAGGATGTTGGCCTCGACGCAATCGGCGACAAGGTCGACAAGCGGCTGCCCGGTCTCAAGGTGGCCTGTTACTACGGTTGTGTTCTGACCCGTCCTCCAAAAGTCTGCCGATTCGACAACACGGAATATCCGGTGAGTATGGACAATATCTTGCGGTCTGCGGGGCTGGAGACGCTGGACTGGGCCTATAAGACAGAGTGCTGTGGGGTAAGTATGACCCTGACTCGGGCCGACATCGTGGTCCACCTGACTCACAAGATTCTCAGAGCGGCCAAAGAGGTTGGGGCGGACGTGATCGCTGTCTGCTGTCCTCTATGTCACGCCAACCTTGATATGCGCCAGAACCAAATTGCCGATAAATACGGTGAGAGATTTGATATTCCTGTACTCTACTTCACGCAACTCCTCGGTATCATGTACGGTGCGTACTCTGGAGAGCTCGGCTTAAACAGACTCATGGTCTCACCCCAAAAAGCACTCGAACGTTACGGCATCCTGTAGCACCGCCTCATCCCAAAATCTGTCTTTCCCTCCCTGAAAGAAGTTTCTGACCCATAATATGGCGCCTTGCCACGAGGCGGGATTCGACCTCAACCCGAATGCCCCTCTCCGTACCCTAGTGAAGAAGTTTGCTTGACTATTAAACCGAGTGTGCCCGAATTGATTTGAAAAGATCAGGCAAAACGCTGAGTCCCCATTCTCTCTTCGGAAACCTTCTGGAGGTGATGATTCAGAAATTCGCTGAGGTCTCTGGCGATGGTTTCGAAGAATACCCCTAAGATGAATCTCTCATCGAGAACACCCTTTTTGACATGGATTACCCTTGCCCTGACCTGGATAGGAACATTCCTTATGGTGAAGTCCAGATTGACGACTTCGTCGCGAAATAGGCGAAGTTGGGTTTTCAGTTTCGCCCCATTCTGACTGAGGTCGACTAACTCCCCCTCGAAGGAATTGTTAAGGACAACCTTGCCCTGGAAATCATACCGAGGATATTCTCGCCGATCGTGCGCTCGTGGCTTCAGATGGCGTCTGGGGAAACACATCTCGATGATTGGCTCCTTTTCCCTTGGATTTCGCCCACAACGGGGGCACTCGAAGGCTGTCCACTCGACAGGGCAGCTGCAATTGAGACAGGTGACCTGGCTGGTCCAACTCCTCGGTCCCATAAATCCCCCTCCTCCACTGGTGTTTTCGGACTGGATGAGGCAAGTTCTATACCACTCATTATGGATGCGTAATTCAATGAAATCTGTCTAAAAAACTAGAATTTCGACGAGAATCATTGAAACATGAATATGAGTAATCCTTTCGGCAGAAAATCGGTCTTGACGATTGG
Organism: uncultured Thermodesulfobacteriota bacterium; assembly: GCA_964348095.1. Taxonomy (GTDB): domain Bacteria; phylum Desulfobacterota; class BSN033; order WVXP01; family WVXP01; genus WVXP01. Next base: position 29,821 of record CAYGBK010000065.1, read on the forward strand.
GAACAATGGATTTCTTATTCCTTCTTTTGATATCGAGGACAGGAGTGAAATTGGAATTTCAGATTCGTAACTGGACTGACATTTTTTGGCAGGTGTTCCTACTCTTCAATCTTTTTCTGGCGGATTTGGTGATAGGCGTCTCTGAGAGCAATGTAAGGGTCGAGGGCTGCTTCTTTTAGATCCTCATACTCACCAAGGGTCAGCGAGGTGTCGTTGACCCGTTCGTATGCGCCGATGGCAAGATCGACGACCACAGGATACTCGAACAGATAGGTCCACGGATCGAGAAAAAAATTCCCAATTGTACCGAAAGTGTCACGTAGACTTGAAGGTCCGAAGAGGGGCCAATTGATATAGAAAACGGGTCCAATCCCATAGAATCCCAATGTCTGGCCAAAGTCCTCCTCCCGCGTGTCGATCTTGAACCCCTTTTTCGCAATATCGTAAAAACCCACGACGCCAACAGTTGTATTCAAGACAAAACGCAGGGTCTCGGTCCCGGCCCCCTTGATCTTAAATTGCAACAAGCAGTTGGCAATACGAACTGGCGTGGCCGCGTTCGAAAAAAAGTCGCGGACTCTCAGCCTGAAGGGCAGGGCGACCACGGTCTTGTATCCAGAAGCGACCGGTTTGAGAACCCAGAAATGGAGCTTGTCGTTTACATGGAAGAACATGCGGTTGAGGGGTTCAAACGGATCGGCAATGGTTCTCAATGGTTCTTCCGGACTGAAAGGCTCGGCCGTACTATTGGTCCCGGCGATCTGAAGGGCCGGGTCAACCTGTACAGCGGAGATAGAGGTTCTAACCGGAGGAAGTGGTTTGAGGGTACCGGCGTGGCTGAAACTAGCGAGTATGACCAATACGAGTAGAGAGAGTGAGAGCGTCCAGTAAATCCTGTGGCTTCGGCACGGTAAATTGGATGGCATTGTTGAATTGGATCGACGCATTCAGCACCAACACTCAGATGAACCGGTTCTTCCGTGGAATCGCAGGATTCTAGTCTTGCTGGAGCTTAGCCTTAAGCTTTTTGACGAGGTTTTGATAGGACGATCTCAGAATGATACTGTTGAATTGAGTCCGGTAGTTGTTGACAAGACTCACACCATTGATGGAGATATCGTAAATCAACCAGCCATTCTCTTTCTTTCGCACCCTGTATTCAGCGGGGATCTCCGTATCCGTATTCGTGATGATTCTTACATCGACAACGCCATAATCTCCATCGACAGTCTCTTTCTCATAGAAGACCCTCTCACCAGAGTAGTCATCGACTTTATCCATGTACGTCCTCTCCAGCAGGTCGCTGAAGAGGGAGACGAATTCCCTTCTTTCCTCATCCGTCCTTTGGGCCCAATGTATTGCAAGGGATCGGCGAGCCATTTCCTCCCAATCGAATCGCTCGTCCACCGCCTTGCGAATCAGCTTTCTTCTTTCCTCTTCCTTCGAATCCCCGTCCAGGGATTCATCAGTCAACAGCGCAATAATCCTATCCGTGGTCTCTCTGATCTGTTCCGTTGGCTCTCCCGCTGAAAGAGGAAAGGCAGTGACGAGAGTGAGAATGAGAAATGCGAACCCAAGAAGAAGTGAAAGGCCCTTCATCGATGCCTCCTAGAGCTTTCCAAAGACGAAATTTGAAATCAGCTGTTCCAAGTCTACTGCCGGCTGTGTCTCGCGAATTCGACCTTCTGGAGGAATGGCTTCCTCTGAGCCTCCTGGGGTGATCTCGACATACTTTTCGCCGATCAACCCCTTGGTTTTGATGGACGCGATCGCGTCGTCTTGAATCTTCACGCCCCTCGGGAGATTCAAGACAACCCGGGCTTGGTAGCCTTCGAGGGTGACCTTTTTGACCCGGCCAACCTCAACCCCTGCAATGACGACAGGCGAGCCGATCTTCAACCCGCCGATATTGGAGAAGAATGCATGCACCTCATATCCTTTGTTTCCCAGAATTTCCATTTTGCCCAGTTTGACGGATAGATATCCCAAACAGATGATCCCTGCGATGATAAACAATCCAACTGACAGTTCAAGATCAAATTTTTTCATTTCAAACCCCTGGCCACTGTTTCATCAAAGGCCTTAGTAGTGAATGGTATCGATTGGCCCCTCCATACTGCCGCTGATGAACTGCTTGACAATCGGGTCCTGGGACGAGAGGACCTCTTCGGGTGACCCCGTGATCAGAACGGTCTCTTTATATAGCATAGCCACTTTGTCCACGATATTAAAGACTCTCGGTATCTGGTGCGTGACGATGATCCCAGTAAATTTCAGGCGGTTGTGACACGAATCGATGAGGTTGAGAATGGAATGGGCGATGATGGGGTCTAATCCCGTTGTGGGTTCGTCAAAGAGCATGATTTCAGGGTCTCTCACAAGAGCCCGGGCAAGGGCGGCCCGCTTGACCATTCCTCCGCTGATTTCGGCAGGATACTTGTGCTCTGATCCAGCCAGTCCCACCTGTTCGAGCTCTGAGAGAACCCTCTCCTTTATTTCGTGCTCCCCCAGGGTGGTCTTCTCTTGCAAGGGGAAGGCCACATTCTCAAAGACCGTGAGGGAATCAAACAGGGCACCACCCTGGAAGAGAAAGCCGAAACGACTTCTCAGACCTTCCAGTTGTTTGCCCTTAAGGTGGCTCATATCCTCTCCATCAACAAGAACTCGCCCCCGATCGGGTTTCATCAGTCCGGAAATGTGTTTAAGCATTACACTCTTACCAGATCCGCTCCCTCCGATCAATGCGAGAATCTCTCCTTTTTCCACCTGAAGAGAGATCCCCCGTAGGACGGGGACCCCATTGAAGGCCTTGTAGATGTCGTCGATCCTGATCATTTACTGCCTCAGAAAAGAATAGACGTCATGAAGTAGTCCCAAATAAGAATCAAAACCGAGGAGAGTACCACCGCTTGGGTCGTCGCTCTGCTAACGCCCTCGGCACCGAAACCGGTGTGGTAGCCCTTGTAGCAGCAGACCCAGATGATCAATGCTCCGAAACTTAGAGATTTGTAGATCCCCTCCATAATGTCTCTCACATCCACGTAGTTGGCCATTTCTCCGAAATAGGTACCTCCCCCGACACCGAGCAGTTTTACCCCGACTAGATACCCACCAAAAATTCCGACCACATCAAAAATGGCCGTCAGCAAAGGGAGGGCAACGATGGCACCGACGAGTTTTGGAACGACGAGGTAACGAAAGGGGTTGAGCCCCATCAGTTCGAGGGCATCGATCTGTTCACTGATTCGCATAATCCCAATTTCCGCGGTAATAGCCGAACCGGCCCGTCCTGTTACCATCAGCGCCGAAAGGACCGGTCCAAGCTCTTTGATAAGGGCAAGGGCAACCATAGGTCCCAAAAGGGCCGCGGATCCGAACCGACTCAGCGTATAGAAGCCCTGAAGTCCGAGCACCATTCCTGAGAAACTGCCGGTCAGTAGAATAACCAGAGTCGATTGGAATCCGATAAACCGAATCTGCTTGAGGACCTGGGAGAACTTCAGGGGTGTCGTGACGGCGTAGAACAGGGTTTTGCCGAGAAAGACGCCCATCCGCCCGATTCTACCTAAACCGAACAGGGACAGGGCCCCCACGCCTCTGATAGATGTTGTTAGGGAGAAGTCAGTCACGTTTACCATGGTCTGGAATTGTCGTCTCCGGTGATCGGCGGCCCGTTGTGGCCCGTCCGGTAATTTCGAAAGACTCAACTATACCATAAAAATCGGCTTGTTTTGCATCCGGGTATCTCAGAAAATGCCCGTTTCTTGGAACAGGGTAGACTCCTTTTGGCGAGGCCATCAGAAAACAGGCCTACACCCCCATTCCCTGTTCGCGCGACTCTGAGACATGGGAGAGGGATTGACTGACCTCTACGGACGGATTGAATCCCAGAATGGTCTGCCATGGCTCTTGTTTGGAAATGATCTCGGGACAAACACCCTCTCGTCGCAGTCTTTGAACGATATTCTCTGTTTCTCTCTTTAGAAAACCCGAGAGGAGACTCCATCGTTTCTGGAAGAATGCGTCGGCGCACAGGAGTCGGTCAAGCACCTCGTGGTGGAGATTGCAGCAGACGAGATCACCTGGTTCCCGGATCAGATCTTCGGCGTTGCCCTCTATCACAGCGACTCGCCCGTCCTCCTTGTTCAGGGATACGTTCTTTTTTGCCGTCTTGACGGCGAGGGGGTTGCAGTCCACGGCAAGAATCCGGTCTGCCCCCAGTTTGGCACAAGCCAGGGCAAGAATTCCTGTTCCCGTACCGAGGTCAAGGACGGTTTGGGGTCGTTCCTTCTCATAAAGCGTCCACACCCCTTCCAAGCAGCTTCTGGTAGTCGGGTGGAGACCAGTTCCAAAGACAACACTGGGATCGAGGGTTATCAGAATCTCATCGGTCACAGGGGATAGGTCTAACCACGACGGCACAAAAACCAATCTCCCAACCCGAATTGGGCCGATTTCATCTCCCCCCTGCCAGTCCCGGTAGCTGATGGTGAACCGGTCGATCAAATGGAGGGCTGGGTCATCTTTCAGAAGAGATTGGATGACGCCATCCTCCTCCTGAGAGAAGAAGAGAAAGGAGTGTTCTCCCTCCCACCATGTTCCAATGTAGTCAGGGGGAAACGTATTGTCTCCTCGTTTCACTCGACCGTCAATCTCGTATATATAGAGTTTGTCGTACGGAATCATGCGGCCACCGTCGCCTTCTTCATCGCCAGATAGGCTGCCCCCATGATGCCGCCATTGTCACCAAGAACTGATTTGACGATCTTGGCTCGCCGAGCAGGTACCGTAAAGGCTCGCTCTTTAACGGTCTCTTCGGTCTGAAGGATGAAAAATTCCCAGGCCTCAGAGACCTTACCCCCGAGAACGATCATTTCCACATTGAGAAGGTTGATCAGGGTGGTGAGGCCTATTCCCAGGAAATGACCCATTTTGCGAAAGATACCGAGGGCCACTTTATCGCCTTGCTGTGCCGCCTCGTAGACATCCTGGGCAGTAATGTCGCCTGGGTGTCCTTTACGATCCCACCGAGCCTCTACCGCAAATTGCCTGATGGCCGTGCCCGAGGCGTACTGCTCAAGGCAACCGCGGCTTCCACATTTGCACTGCCGGCCGTCGGCCTCTATTATCATGTGGCCCACCTCACCGGCCATTCCATCGGCTCCCCTCCAGAGCTCGCCATTGAGAACGATTCCACCCCCCACACCCGTCCCCAGGGTGAGGGCACAGACATGTTTCGCTTTCTGGGCTGCGCCCTGCCAAAACTCTCCAAGGGCAAAGCAGTTTGCATCGTTTTCAATGGCGAGGGGGACGCCCAGGGCGGCTTCAATCGGCGTCCGGATGTCGAAGTCGATCCATCCCGGCAGATTGGGCGATTCGGTGACGATTCCCTCTTTGGGACGGATCAAACCAGGCACCCCCAGTCCCACGGCCACAAGCTTACCTCCGGTCGGTTTTTGTTTTTTGGCGAGTCGTTGGATCGATGACACCAGATCCTTGAGGACAGCCTCCTTTCCGCGGCTGCTTTCCACGGAGCAATGCATTCGATCCCCAATAACACCCTCCGGGGTCACAACGGCGAGCCTGAAATTGGTTCCTCCCAGGTCGATACCGATAACGAAATCCGCCATAAGAGATCACCCAAAGCAACTCCATATTCAGGGGCTCGGCAGTCCGGATGACGCCGACACCGGACTGCTGGCCCCTCCCCCTTATTACCATACCATTGGGAAACATGAAACAGAAAGACCCCTGGATCGATAGCTGGACTACCTCTCTTTCCATTCACATAGCCACGCCCGTCCCTAAGAGGTGCCGGCAGGCAATTTCAACTCCGTCCACATGGCGTATCGCATGGCGAGATAGATTCCAGAGAAAATCAGAAGACCTCCAGAAACTTTTCCCCAGGTAAGGCTCTCCGCCAGAATCAGCCATGCAAAGGCCGTGGACAGAACAGGCTCTCCCAAAACGACCAGCGCGACAAGAGGAGCCGACAGGTATTTAAGGGCCCAATTAAAGGACGAATGGCCGATGAGTTGCGGTACGATGGCGAGCATAAGGAACAAGAGGTAGGTCTTGAGGCTGTATCCAGTGAAGGCAACCTTGAAAACCACAGAAAAGAAAACCAGCAAAATGGCGGACACGCCATAGACAGGGAATATATAGGAGAGCAGGTCGCTTTCTTTTCGGATTTTCCTCCCAATGAGAAAGTATCCTGCCGCGAACACGGCCCCGGCGAGTGCAAGGATGTCTCCGAGAAAAGAGTCTTTCGAGACGGTGAGATCGTGGAAACTGATCACAACGGTTCCAGCCATTGAAAGCACAATTCCCCAGGCCAGTGGGGTGGATATCCTCTCCTTTAGAAAGAAGTGAGAGATGAGAGCACAGAATATTGGACTCGTCGATACGATAACAACGGAACTTGCGACAGAGGTGTATTTGAGTGAGGCAATCCATGTGGCAAAATGGAGGGCCAGAAAGGCGCCCGAAAAAATGAGATACGGCCACGTGGCCGGGCTCACATCCTGAATTTTCCGCTGGCGGACCGCAAATGGGATAAGGATAAGAGAGGCAAGTCCCAGACGATAGGTGGCGATCATCAGAGACGGCGCCTCGCAGAGTTTGATGAATATCGCCGCTGTGGAGACGCAGAAGATTCCCACGATGAGACCGGAGAGGATTCTTGCTTTCGAGATTTCCACGAATCAATCCCTATAGCGGTTGGAGGTCCGTCATTTTGTGGCGCCAAGAAGCCAGTATACCGAAGGCTCTATAGCATATCGAGGTCGAAAATTGAACCGTCTATTCCAGTCACGGAACAGTTACGAGGATTTTTCTCAGCAGAAGTACCAGCTTCTCTCGCCCGCTCTCCGCCACGGGAATCTGCGGGGTATCGCTCGAGTTCTCAGAAATCTTTTCCTAACGCTGTCAGTTGTCGGTTGTCCGTGGTCAGTTGTTAGCATCAATTGCACGTCATTACATTGGAAATAAAATACCCCAAGTCCCTATTTGAATCCCGTGGATGGGTAAATCTTAGTTTTCTTACCACAAACAACGGACGACGAACCACGAACAACAAGTTTTGGTTCAGAGCTTCCTTTCCCCCTTTCCGGTGAAATACTCTGGAGATGACTTCGATACAAGTGGTCCAGAGCAATTCGGACAGCAGCCCGCCCCCACCTGTTCGGCCATGGGCGAGAAGAGAGCCAACGGGAGGGTTAGAAATCTTCTTCTTTGAAAACTAGGGAAACCCCTTACAGCGGAAACCCCTCTAGCAAATCTATGATTCGATCCGGGTGACGAGAAAGAAACCGGCAATAATCGCCCCCCCGCCCAACAATTGAATCGTTGTTAACCGTTCTCCCAGGACGATGTATGCTGATATAACAGCCATTAGGGGTTCCCCGCAGCCGAGCATCATGGTGCGTGCGCTGCCGATTTTTTCAATCGCCGCCAGGAAAAGCAAGATTGGAGGAATGGTCGAGATAAGAATCAGAAGGAGGACATAAAGCACGCCTTCATTGCTATGAGAGCCGTCGAAGAGAGAAAAGGGGCTGTGTAAGAAGGAGAAAAACAATCCAGCAGCGGTAATAACGTAAAGGCTCACCGTTCCCGGGGGGGTGGTTTTCATAACACTCTGGCCTATAATCGAAAACCATGCACTCATAAAGACGGCAAGAAGCACAAGGAGGACTCCTTTGGTGTCAAACTGGCCGGTGTGAAAGCCAATGACCAGGGCGGCCCCCGTAAAGGTGACCAGGAGGGCGGTAATCTTTAGGGACGTCAGGGGTTCGCCGAAGACGAGTCTCGCGAGCAGGGTCGTTGTTGAGGGCATGAGAGAGAGAACCAAAGCAGCCAGAGATGCGGTGATGAAATTCAGGGCGTAAAAATAGGAGAGAGACATCATTGCGTATCCGAGGAGCCCCATAGCCAGAACAATAGGGAGATGGCCTGGTTTGCACAGAATCGTTTTTCTCGCAAATATCAGATAGTAAATCCAGAGGAAGAGGGCCGAAAGACCGAAGCGATAACTCAAGAGTTCGATCGTTCCAAGACCCTCCCGATAGGCCAGTTTTGCAAAAACCGTCATCCAGCCGTAGGTCATCGATGATAAAATCCCCTGGGCGATGCCCGTGATCCTTCTCTGTTCACTCATGTCCGCAGACATTAAATGGCTTCCTTGTTGAGATGGCTCTGCTCATCTCGTGTCGATGGGCTCCACGGTCGTGAAAATCGCTTCCTCTCTGCAATGCAGCGTGAGTGCCTCGACGGATCCCCTGTCAGGGTGCCCGATTTCTTCGACCCTATCTCTTCGGACCCGGTCCCGTGTGATCCTCGGGATCATCGCACCACCTCCTGTCCAGCCTCAGTGGGGACATAACGACCACGAGGCGTTACCCGTGCTGGTTTTCCAAAGGAATGAACTCACAATGGGGGCATTTTCCCGACAGGGGGGAGGGGGGCAATCCCGCGCCACGGCCGAGGGACTCTCTATTTTTCTAAAACCTCGACCACTTCAAACTCGGTGAAAAGCCATTCGCCGTCGAATTTTCTCAAGACAGAAACAAGTTCTTGGATCTCATTAACGGCTTCCCCTGACGCAGAAGTGCCACTTAGTCTGGCTGTCAAAATAACCTTCGCAACGTCCTCTTGCGTAAACTCTATATTGAGGTCATAGAATCGCAAGGATAATTCTGAGAATTGCAGGCGAGCCTGTGCCGCGTAACTGGATATTTCTTCGGGTGCATAGGTTCCCGAAAGTAACGCCACCTCGGCTTTCAGTCGACATTCTTCGGCAAACAAGGTACCGATGTGGCGTGTCTTTTTGGCAATGGTGAAGGCGCTTTCTGCCGATTCCTTGGATACCCACTGGGCGAGTAAATCGAACCGTTTCTTTATTCGCTTCTCTTCACTTTCCGAAAAGTGGGATATGGCCCAAATCCCGACAATTACCGCCAACACGGCAGCGACAATGAGTTTCGTTTTCACCATAATGGAACTCCTACGATGCGTTTGATCGGGGTCTGTCCGAAGACATGATTCGCCAGTGGCGTATTCCTATTATCGCCGACCACATAGACATGGTTCTTCTTGACGCGCCGAGGAGAGAGCGTCCATCTGTAGGGGTAACGGACATACGGTTCGTCGATTTCCCGTCCGTCTACAAAGAGTTTTCCATCCCGGAACTCAATCGTTTCCCCCTGCAGCGCGACCACCCGTTTCAGCAGCATGACCCTGTCTCCGGCAAAGCGAACCGCCACCACATCAAACCTCTCCGGCTCAGAAAGGACATACTGCAATGTCCAACAGAAATTGATGCGTCCGTCGCGGTAGGTCGGGTCCATGCTCGATCCCGTAATACGGATAGGAATGAGAATGAACTTGAAGAGTAGATACGCAAAGAGCGAAACCGATACAATCCGTACCAGGAATTTTGTCGTCAGCGACGGAAAAAAGAATTGGCGAATTCTTTGACGTGAAGCCACGACAGTTGTCGACCCTGATTATCCTGTATGAGTTTCGAAAGAGAGTCAGGTCCCGCTGATCAAAAGGGCCCAAAGCTCCTTTTGCAGCGTCTCCGAAGCCACCTGGGTCAGTCTTGCCGAGGTTGTTAAGCAGGGTGAAGCTTTCTGAGACGATATGGGTCTGGACAAATATCAGAACGCCCGGTAGGAGCCGCGGGCCGACAGTGACCCAAAGGTTACACTATTATTCCTCCCTTTGTAAACTTTGAGGTCACACCACGGGCGTCTCGCCATAAATGGCAGGCCGGTGGGCACGAAACCGTCCAGCCGTCGATGCTTCCCGTGGTCTCAAAGGCAAGAAGACCCGCGCTGTTTTGTTTTATTCCACCCAAAAATGGTGATAATATGCCCTAACAAAGAATTGGGAGCCCCCAGATTTCTCCGTCAGAATCCCATCGAAGAAAGGAAGGATATCATGGAGGATGTTCACGAGGTTTTCACCGTCTTCAAAAGAGATTTCCCTCAAGTCTATGCGAAACACCAGGCACTTGGCAAAGAAATCCATGAAAGCTCCGGACCATTGCCAGAGAAGAGCCGCTGGTTGATCAAGACGGCCATTTCAGGAACGATGAGTAGCCCGAGAGCTCTCGAGACCCATATTCAGAAGGCACGAGCGGCTGGGGCAACCGATGAGGAGATAAAGCATGCCCTTCTCTTGTTGATTCCAACCGCCGGGTTTCCGGTTTTCATGAACGCCTATTCCGTATTCAAAGACATGGGCTGATTGTGAAGATTTCTCTCAGCAGAACGGGATGAAACGCTTCGTCTTCTACGGCAGACACGAGATCCAGACCAAATCTCACCGATCGATGGAACATTTCGTCCCCAGGGATGTCTAAATAGATGAACGGGAAGGGAGAAAACTCACCGGGACCATCCAAGGACGATGCGGTAAACGTTCGAAATTTTCTGGAAGGAGACAGGGCCGCATTCGACAGGATAGTTCTTCGGTACAAGGATAAAATGGTTAATTTGTGCCACTGGTTCCTCGATGATTATCAAGAGGCGAACGATGCCGCCCAAGAGACCTTTGTAAAGGTCTATCGATCGCTGAGGAAATTCAGATTCGAATCCGCATTCTCGACCTGGCTCTATCGGATTGCGGTCAATACCTGTAAGAATCGATTGAAATCCTCTGAGTACCGGCAGAAGAAGAGGATGGTCAGCCTCAGTAACCCTGGTGGGGTACAGGCAAGCGCTGTTTCCACTGAAATTAGGGATGAATCTCGATCCCCAGCGGTTGAGCTTGAAAGAAAAGAGAGATTGACCCTTATCAAGAAGGCAATAAACTCGCTCCCTGAAGATCAGAAGACAGTGGTTGCCTTACGCGACATAGAAGGGCTATCCTATGATGAGGTCGCAACGATAACCGGTCTTAACCTTGGCACGGTAAAGTCGAAACTCGCCAGAGCGAGGGTGAACCTGAGAGAGAAGCTGAAGGACGTGATATAGATGGAATGCGCCAAGATTAAAGAGCTCCTATCAGAATATATCGATGACGTTCTCGATGAAAAGGAAAAGACACTCGTCGACAATCATCTGTCACGGTGTGATGACTGTAAGGCGGAGCTGGTTTCATTGAAAGCGGTGGTCGGTGAATTGGGGTCCTTGGAATCGGTCAGAGCGCCAGAGGATTTTTTGGATAGACTTCACGAACGACTTGAGCCGACGTTTACCTTTGGTAAGCTGATGCGAGTGTTGTTTGTCCCGATTCGTATAAAGGTCCCATTGGAATTTGCAACAGTGGCAGCACTTGCGATCCTGATTTTTTACGTATCGAACCTTCAACAGCCGGAGAAGCGAGTCGCCACGGCTCCTGAGCGATCGGCACCGACCACGGCAGCACAAAAAGGTCGGGGTGAAACGCTTGACGCCATCGTCGAGGAAAAACAGGATAAGCCCAAGGCTGCCGTCAGGAAGGTCGGAGCAGAACAACCACAGAGACAGAGAAAGACGGTTGAGTTGGTTCTGCTCTTAGGAGAAGAAGTCGCCGGAAGGGCGTATACCCGCGATTTGCCGATGGAGACAGCCCGGGTACCTGAGGAAGGGCTGATGATGAGTGAAGAGAAAGTCCCCTCCGCCACGCCTCGCCCAAAGCCTAGCTCAGCCGCACCGGCTGAGCCGAGTGCAGCTCCAGAGAGAGAAGTGATGAAGAAGGAAAAGCGAGCCGCCGCGGACGCCCAACACGGAGAAAGGGCACAACTCGAGCGTGAAGCCGACTCGTTCCTTTCGAATTTCGATGATTTGCTGTCCAGGATCCAAAGACTGATCGATCGGACAGGGGGAAAAGTCATCGACATAGAATACCGTGACCAGACCGATCTGCCAGAATCGATCAACGCAGAGATACCCGCCGACCAGTACCCGTCGTTTCTTAAAGAACTTGAACAACTGGCTGCCGTCCAGGCCCCACCCCACCCCATCGCTGAGGAAGGAAAAGAGCCTATTCAAATTCGAATCAGATTCATCGTTCCATAGTGAAGGGTTCAGAGAACCCGCCGGTAATTCACGCCCACTCGTGAAGTCCCCACGTCAGCCCCATCAATTTTTTGGGAACTTTTTTACCTCCTGATTGTCTAATGGCAGCGAAGGACACAGAAACCACTCAAGGAGGTAGAGAAGATGAAGCAAAAAACATGGATCTTCACCGTATTAGTCCTGGCTGTGTTCGTATTGCTGAACGGAATGTCCTACGGCCAACCGGAAGCGAGTGCGGATAGAACGCTCTCACCATATTTTTTTGTGAAGAGTGACGATTCCGAGATCGACAGGCTTCCCCTGAAATCGACATCGGTCCAGGTGAATATCTCGGGGGTCATTGCCGATGTCGTTGTGACGCAGGTCTACGAGAATGAGGGAAAGAGACCCCTTGAAGCGATTTATGTTTTTCCAGCGTCCACAAGAGCCGCCGTGTATGGGATGAAGATGACCATCGGAGAGCGGACTATAATTGCCAAGATTCGCGAGCGTGACGCGGCACGGCTCGAGTATGAACAAGCAAAACGGGCGGGTAAAAGTGCGACCCTTCTCGAGCAGCACAGACCCAACGTTTTTCAGATGAATGTGGCAAATATCCTCCCATCAGACGTCATTGCGGTAGAGCTCAAGTATACCGAGTTACTCGTTCCGACCGACGCGCTCTACGAGTTCGTTTATCCAACCGTTGTCGGGCCGCGTTATGCACACCAGAAAGTCGAAGAGGCCTCCCCATGGGATAAGTGGGTGGAAAACCCCTATCTCCATCAGGGGGAAGCTCCAACCTACACCTTTGACATTAACGTCAACCTCGCTGCGGGTCTTCCAATCCAACACGCAACCTCGACGTCCCACAAGGTCGACATAGACTACGAAGGATCAGCCTTCGCCTCAATAGGGCTCGACCCGGCAGAGAAATATGGAGGCAATCGCGATTTCATTTTGAAATACCAGCTAGCTGGCGGCAAGATCCAGACAGGGCTGCTTCTGTTTGAAGGCGCCGAAGAAAATTTCTTCTTGCTCATGACGCAGCCTCCAAAGCGGGTGAGGGAGATGGAGATTCCGTCCAGAGAGTACATTTTTATTGTCGACGTCTCCGGTTCCATGCACGGATTTCCCCTCAACATCTCCAAGAAGCTCCTCAAGGATTTGATCGGGCGTCTCCGCCCAACCGACCGGTTCAATGTACTCCTATTTGCCGGCAGTTCATCCGTTATGTCAACACAGTCCCTGCCTGCCACGCCGCAAAACATCCGCAATGCCATAAATGTGATTGACCGTCAGCGCGGGGGCGGCGGCACACAACTCTTACCTGCACTCAAAAGGGCTCTCGCCCTGCCAAAAAACGAGGGATATTCGCGCACGGTTGTTATTGCCACTGACGGGTACGTTCGTGTTGAGGAAGAGGCTTTTGATTTGATTCGGAATAACCTTGGGGATGCCAATATGTTTGCATTCGGGATTGGATCGAGCGTCAATCGCCATATCATCGAAGGCATGGCAAAGGTTGGAATGGGCGAACCTTTCGTCATCACCAAGCCCGAGGAGGCGCCGCAGCAGGCTGAGAAGTTCAGAAAACTCATTCAGTCTCCCGTGCTGACCGGCATTCAGGTCGACTATGGGAAGTTCGAGGTCTACGATGTGGAGCCGCCCAGCATTCCTGACGTGTTGGCTGAACGTCCCGTTATTGTCTTCGGCAAATGGCGTGGCAGACCGGTGGGCACGATTCAGCTCAGAGGAATCACTGGGGCCCGGCCCCTTGTCCACAAGGTTGACGTGACAAAGGGTGAACCCTCGAAGGCCAATTCGGCACTCCGCTATCTGTGGGCCCGTCACCGGATTGCGATACTCGCCGACTACAACCGATTGAAGCCCCAGGATGAACGAATCAAGGAGGTCACCAATCTTGGTCTCACCTACAACTTGTTGACAGCCTACACATCGTTCGTCGCCGTCGATTCTCAGATTCGTCTCCACGATGGCAAACCGGTCACCGTGAAACAGCCCCTTCCCCTGCCACAGGGGGTTTCCGATTACGCCGTGGGAAATAGAGCTGCTGCTCAAAAAGCGCACACGGCGGTCGTTCCCTCCTCCCCGAAAATGGTCCTAAAGAGCGGACTCGAGGGGGAAGGTCGGGCTTACACACGGGAGCCCATCGCGTCTGAAGACGCGGTCTCGAGGCCGAGGCCAGAGGAAATTCAGATTCAACTCGCACGAATTGCTGTGACCGACCGCCTGTCCAGGGATGGGGTTGAAAAGGTCCTGCGGAAGCATATTGCTTCGATTGACAAGTGCTACCGATCGAAAGTACAGGGGCAGTCGAGATTGACTGGTGAGGTTGTCTTCAGGCTGGTGATCGATCGACACGGTCGGGTCGTAAAAGTGAAGATGGATGAGAGTCAAAAGAAAGACAATATCCTCGAACAATGTGTTGCTCGAAAGCTCACGAAAATCCAGTTCCCAGTCCCACAGAATGAGAAAGAAACGGTCCTTAAAATCACCCTGGTCTTGACGTGATCGAGAAATGGGAAAACGCCGGCCGTGGGATGGGTCCGCGGCCGGCCCGGCTTTCAGAATTGAGCAAAGAGGCGGTTTCAAACGCCTCTTTTTTTGGTTTTCAGAATCCTCTTGTTTTATAGGTGTCGAAACAATCCACAGAAGGAGGGCATCATGGAGGGTAACGGGGTTTCTCTCAGGCGAAGTATGCGAATTTTGTCCAGTATGCCGCCTGCGGTCACGGGGGGATTTCTGCTCGGTGTCGCACCGATACGGTCTTATGCCGATGTTCCCTTTCTTTCCTTATATTCTCCAATAACTTCTTTGCGACAGACCAACAGTCCAATCACGACGACAGCGATTAGACTCCCGAGACCGGCCAGAGGGCTCCCTCTTGTGATTGCCACAATCACCCCGAGAGGCACCCCGACGACTATCGCCAATCCGAATGTCCAACAGAGGAAAGGGCTTTTCCGACACCGATCCTTGATTCCCCCTAATCCGCATGTGGTACTCAGAAAAGAGCTCATATGCGCCTCCCTCCGTCTTTGGATCTAGACACCGTCAAAGGGTCACACCATAAGGTCTGAGAAAGGCTTCGAGTTGAAGGAAGCCGAAAAAGGCAAGAAGGGGAACCGGAGAAGTTGCCAGAACAACGGTCAGCAAAAACCGTTTCCACGAAATATGGCTACTCGTTCCGCACACAAGAGAAATTCCGCCCCCTCCACCGAGAATGTAATTGCCCGGGAGATTGAACAAAACAGCGAGCGTCACATATCGATACTTCAGTATATACGATCCAAGCCAGTGGTGACGGAATTTTTGGCCAAACATCGAGTGACCCAGCATCTCGTCAATCTCGTCAGAGTGCTCTTCGCAGGACGGAGAAAACCCTATCTTCTCGATCCACGACGCAATCCTGTTCTTCGGCAGCCACCGGCCCATCAAGAAAGCCAGGTTCAATCCTCCAACAGTGCACAGATAGACGAAAACAATCCCCTCTTTTCCAAAAATACACATGAGCAACAGGCCAAGCTCCACGCCTGGCACAAAGGGAATACTCAGCAACACGATATACAGAATCCCACCGACAAACAAGATGCCTCGTCCCCATTCACCTCTTGCCATTTTCAATACTTCCGCCCCCATTCCTATCTCTCCTCGGATCCAATACTCCACCCAGAGACCCAGAGCGACCAGGATCATCCAAATCAAGAAAAGGCGGACATAAAATCTCGTCTTACTCGGAGGGGAAATCGCTTCCATGACTTCTTTCTGGGAACACCAACCTTCCGCCCACCCAGCCCAGGAAATGCGCCGCGTCACTGGCAGAGTCGGGCCATGGATAATCCGCCTCTACCACAATGTGGTAGAAAATGTCAATGTCAACCAGCCCCGCCCTGCGGCGCTCCATGACAAGTATCGGCCCTATCAGACAAAGGCATCCTGATATTAACTATTCTTACACTATTCCACTTATTCTCACAAGATCACAAAGTCTATCGAGAACCGATCCGAGGGCCCGGGACAACCCAGTATATTCAAAAGAAAAGGAGTCGTTGTAAGATAGGAGACGCCCGTGACATATTGAGATTTGCCTTAGCACGGCGTCTTGCGTCCTTCCTTGAGGGTCATCCGAGAAGGACAGGCCTTTTCTCTACTCCTCAACCGACGAAGAGGAGAATTCCCTGATCTCCAACTTTCCAATTTTCGATTTCGGAACGACCCCGATACGAGGATCGTTCTGAACAATCAGATCGACGATCGTTGAGGCGAGGTCTTCAAAGTCTTCTAGGCTCTCGGGAAGGTAAAGCCATTTTCCCATCACAGGGTGGACCGTCAATTCTGGGAATTGACGCAGCAGGGAGAGGTGGTGCTCTTTCGCTGTGAGAATCAAGAGTCCCTGCCACGGTTCCTGTTTCCGTGAAGCAAGGACCAGTATGAGCCGCCCTTGCAGATAGCACCGCCGGCATCCGAACATCGATTTTTCAAGATAGGACGGATCGTTCACGAAGGGCTCTACCACCCAGCCCAGGGGATGGGGTTTCATCCTTTGATCTCCCTATAGACTTAATACACCATTCCCGCTGTTCACATCGAGCACGAAGAACCGCGTTTCCCCCCTATGTGGTTACCTTTTTGGTCTCCCGAGAGGCATCCTCGATGTCAACCATGACAAGTCTGGCACCTTCGGTAGCGAATCGAAGGGCTGTGGCATATCCAATTACCGACTTGACACCGGTAATGATGAAGACTTTTTATTTGGTATCATCGACTCAGACTCCCTTCAATCTCTGATTTGCCTTGATACTCAGGTCGGCGGAAGTTTGCCGTATAGCACCATGGCCATCCGAACCGCTCCGTGAAGGAGAAGCCCTCTGCTTCGACGATCGACCGAATTCGGGAGAAGGTCGAGAAGTCAGTATCTGGGAGGTGTTCGGTGATCGAGAGGAGTCCACCGGGGCGTATGACACGGTGGAGCCCCTGGAGACATTTTCGGGGCTCGGCAACTTCGCCGAAAACAGTCACGAGGGAGGCAACGTCGAAAACTGCATCGAGAAAGGGAAGATGGCTTGCATTCCCCTGGGTATAGGCCACCTGACAGGAGAGAGGGGCAGCGTCGATCCTCTGTCGAGCCTTCTCAAGCATTTCTGTCTGAAGGTCGAAAATCTCCAGGTAGCCGTGGGGGATGCGGCGTGCGACCTCAACGCTGAAGACGCCGGATCCGGCTCCAACTTCTAGCACCTTTGAATTCTCCACCAGATGGAGACGATCTGCCACCTCGGTGGGGCTGATGAGGATCCTCCGAAGAAGAGACTCCAGAATGAATGAGAATTGATGGGGGAAGACCTGACGTCCTCGGAGATGTCCGAATAGGTCCTTGATTCCCTCTAACACCTAAGTGTCCCCGCCTGAGTGTGATTCACCCCAACCATTTCCCATTCATCTAATCGTTCTATTTATGAGGATGGAACACTCCTCACGGCAAACCGTCTGCCAGGTGCCAGGAGTCCCTCAGGTGATCTGGAATCTTGGTTCCTCAATTGGCCCTCCCCGGCATTTGGGACAGCGTCCAGGCCTGGTAAACCGTTTGCGGTTCGTGAAAACATACCCGCATGTGAAGCATTGGAAAGGTAAGGTTACCAGTTTCTTTTTTTGCGAGGAGACAGAACGGGCAACGTGTTCGAGATGCTCTGGAACCTCTTTTTCACTAATTTGCAGGATCTTCGACAAATCCCGGATACCGTGAGGTCTCTCCGAGAGGAGTGATATGATCCGCTGGCGAATGGTTTGATTTTTCATTCCGTGTTCTACAAGGTTTTCGTCGTGCACGCAAAAGAGAGGCTTTTTCAGTCACGACGAATCGATTGACTAAACAAGGATATGACCTTCCAGAAAGAGAACGGCTTTACCCGCTATGACAACCCGATCGCCTCGATCCTTGCAAAATAACTCTCCACCCCGCTTTGAGACCTGCCGGGCGTGTAACTCTTTTTTGTTCAGCTTTTTCGACCAATAGGGAGTGAGCGCACAGTGAGCCGACCCTGTCACGGGATCTTCATGGATACCCAATTTGGGTGCAAAAAAACGGGAGACGAAATCGACCTCATTTCCCTCAGCGGTAACAATGACGCCACGTTGACCCAATTCCATGAGCATCCGCATATCTGGATTCAACTCCCGAATCTCATGCTCGCTCGAAAACAAAACCAGATAATCCTCAGAACGTAGAATCTCCAGTGGCTCCTTGCCAAGTCCTTGGAGTAACGCTTTCGGACCCTCACAGAGAGAAGGCGGTTGCGAAGGAAAATCCATGGCATAGAGATCCCCCTCGTGAGCTACGGTGAGCACGCCGCTTCGTGATCGGAAGGAGACGTGGGTGGCTGATTTATCAAATTTGTTGAGGATAACAAAGGCGGATCCCAAAGTTGCATGTCCACACAATTCGACTTCAGCAGCAGGGGTGAACCACCGGATGTGATACCCACCCTTCTCAGAGACGAAAAAAGCGGTCTCTGAGAGGTTGTTCTCCAGGGCGATCCCCTGAAGAATCTCGTCGTCCAGCCATTCTTCCAGTGGACAGACGGCAGCAGGGTTCCCTGAAAAGACTTGACCTGAGAATGCATCAACCTGAAAGATAGGAATTTTGATCGTCATGACAAAAGGCAACCTCCCAGATTCAACTTCCGCTCCGTCGGGCCGCGAGTAGCAGTCCGACGACACTCATGCTGTCCATGATCTCGCTCTCCAATGCCATCCGCAAGGCCTCGTCGAACGTGAAGACGCGCCGTTCTAAGAACTCGGTCTCGTCTGGTGGGGCGTCCGCTCGGACGAGATCCTCTCCGATGTAAAGATGTGCCGTCTCGTCACAGATACACTTGGACGTGTAGTAGCTGCTGATATGAATAAGCCGGCCCGCGCGATAGCCAATCTCCTCGGCCAGCTCCCGTTGGGCAGCTTGTTCCAGATTCTCTCCCTCGTTAACCCCGCCAGTCGGAATCTCCCAGCGGTGGTTTTCGCCCTGGACGTACCGATACTGACGAACGAGCATGACACGGCCATCGTCGATAAAGGGCACAACGCCGACACAATCACCAAAGGTGACTACCCCGTAAACGGTAGTCCGCTTGTCAGGTAACTCGGCCACGTCCTCTCGCAGGCGCATCCAGGGATTCTCATAAACCACTCTGCTGGAGAGGGTCTTCCAGGTTTTCGGTTTCATTGGTGGTCTCCGTTCTAGATTGTATACCCTGTCTTTTCAATTGGGCAGAGCCCCTATGAAGAGAGGTTCTACCCGGTCGAGAGGGCGATAAGACACTGCCCGGCGAAATATGTACCCAATACCAAAACAGGTGCGGCCCTGTATTGGCCTCGAAATCGGTTAATGGCCAAAGCCGAGTCCGAAACCAGAAAGAACCCCGCTCCGAAGAAAGCAAACAGTGCAACACCCTGTCCGGTGTAGGTCCAACGCTCCCACGCCAGGGACGCCATGACCAGTATGACGACCATATACACCAGTACGGGGAGCTTCATCTTCCCCAGGTAATGTAGGAGGAAGGCGAACATAGAGACACCGATAATGGCGGCAGGGATCGACGACCATAGTGAAAAGCGGAAGCCAATCTCCGACGTAAATGCGGCTATATAGAAAAGGTGGGCACCGAGAAAACTAAGAAGTCCGGCGACAAATCGATCCGATGGGAGCATCAAGAATATGTCGCCGGCCAGGGAACAGACGAGACCCGCCACAATAGCAAGCCTATAGCGTGAAGAATCCGGAGTCCCTGCCAGTATGGCAATGAGAATAATGAGAGTAATCGTAAGGGGTTTGAAGACATAGACCTGATGTCGCGCCCCACCGTATTCAGCACGAATGTGCAAAAACGCCGAGACTGCCGCCATAACCACCAATAGTGGAGTCTCCATCTACACTGCCCTCGCTATTCACCATACCCTAGTCCTCGAAGCTCAATTCAAACATCTGTTCTTTCAGATTTTGTCCCCACTGGGAGACGTCCTTTTCCACACAGAGCCGGAATCCGTGCTGCTCATAGACTGCCCGGGCTGCCTCGAGTCCCCTGAATGTCCACAGATAGACTCTCCTGTACCCTTTTTCTTCACAGAACTTCACGGCCCGGTTCATCAGGGCCTTCCCGATTCCCGTGCCTTGTAGATCTGAAATAACGATGAACCATCGCAAGCGTGCCCCCTCTGTGGCGACATTCCGGCCGTCTATGACGATGGACCCTGCGAACCGTCCGCCTTTGGTCGCAACCCAAAACCCGTCTCTGTCCTCCTGAAATTCCCGAATAAACTCTGAGAGCTCTTCGCCGACCTGCGTCTCAAAGGTCACATCAAAACCCCAGTGTTGGTGATAGTAGACGGCATGGACTTCTGTAATCATGCCGACGACACCTGGGAAATACCCGTGAAACTTAATTTCGTTCAATGGAGATCCTCGCACGTCGAGATCCATGTCCGACGGAGTGGATTTGCCAGGGTTATCGACAGGGTAACGGGATTCCTCTCAGGTGAACTGTTCGCGAGAGGATCCGTCGACAACCCAGACCACTCCGTGAGCGTTCCCTGTGACCCCCGGAGGTCGTGTTTCTATCGGTCCATGTTCATAGGGGATGTTAGTATTTGAAATGTTTGATCTTCTCCCCCTTGTCGCCGATTTCCGTCATTGCCTCGATCCCGATCTGGAGGTGGATTTCAGACCATTTCTCGGTAACCCGGAGATCCGACTTTTCAGTCTTGACTCCCTCGGGCGTGATCGGGATGTCAGAGACGAGCAGCAGGGCACCCCGAGCAATCTCGTTGTGGTGGCCGACGACAAAAACCGTTGCTGTCTCCATATCAATGGCAATACAGGTCATTTGCGTGAGTCGGTCGATGAATCTCTTGTCGTGCTCCCATAGGCGCCGGTTCGTCGTATAGACCACGCCTGTTCGATACTCGTAGCCGTGATCCACGATCTTCTGGGAGACGAACTTGTGCAATTTGAAGGACGGAAGTGCGGGGACTTCGGGCGGAAAATAGTCGTTGCTTGTTCCCTCACCTCGGATAGCGGCAATCGGAAGGATAAAGTTTCCTATCTCAGTCGATTTTTTCAACCCGCCACATTTTCCAAGATAGAGAACCCCTTCTGGTTGACGAGCGCTGAGCAGGTCCACAACGGTTGCGGCGTTTGCTGAACCGATTCCGAAGTTGATAATCGTCAGTCCATCCCTGTTTGTGGCGGCCTGCATCGGCTTGTCTTTGCCGTAAATGTCGCAATTGAACTTTTCAGAGAACCTCCTCAGGTAGTAATGGAAGTTGGTGAGCAGGATGTAATCGCCGAATTTCTCGAGTGGCATACCGGTATAACGGGGAAGCCAGTTCCGAGCGATCTGAATTCGATTCGGTCTCTGCGAAGAACTCTTAGTCATTGGCGAAGGTTTTCGTTTCATGATTGGGGAGATCTCTCAGGAGTAACTATGCTGTCCTCACCCATCGGGCACACAAGAGATCTACCCTGTGGTTAGAGAGAAAAGGTCCTGCTGAACTGACCATAACCGTGGGCACCAGGTTCGTCGATATAGATATTCAGCGTTTTAGCTGCTATCCGGTATTAGATGTTTCGGTATCCGTATGGCCAAGACCTCTCCCCGCGCAGAGACCTTTCCGCGAGCTGACAGCGTGACGGATACGATAACCTTCAGGCTTTTGTAATCTTTCACATGTCCCCGGGGCTTGATTGGTCCATTAAGTGGGGTTGGGCGTAAATACTCGACATGGAGTGAAGCGGTCACGAACCGCAGGGGTGGCGCCGTATCCATCGATCTTCCCTCGTCCCGAAATGCTGCA
The DNA here is from genome assembly GCA_964348095.1 of uncultured Thermodesulfobacteriota bacterium. Classification (GTDB taxonomy): domain Bacteria; phylum Desulfobacterota; class BSN033; order WVXP01; family WVXP01; genus WVXP01. The sequence goes on from CAYGBK010000065.1 coordinate 51,666, forward strand.
ACCGCAGCCGTGCCGGTAACGTGGCAATCGATGAGCGACGTGATCAATCCACCGTGAACGTAGCCAGGAACGGCCATGTGATACGGTTCAGGATAGAAAGTGCAAACGGTCTCGTCACCATCCCAGTAGCTCAAGCTGTCTGGATAGCAATCCTGAAAAGCCTTCTCTTTCATACGATGGTCTCTCATCTCGAATCTCACCTGCCGTCGATCAAGTCGCCCAGGCCTCCCAGGATTGATCCCTCCCCTTTTCGTCTGCCGCCCGCAGAAGGGGCGTGCTGAAGAATTCGATCTGCCATCCGGGAGAAGGGAAGACTCTGAAGCACCACAGAGCCCCTTCCTCTCAAGGTTGCCAGGAATAGACCTTCCCCGGCGAAGAACATTGACTTCAGGCTGCCCGCACGCTGAATATTGTAGTCGATACCCGAGGTGAATGCCACAATGCATCCAGTATCGACGCGAATAACATCATGGTTTAGTTGCTTGACAATCACCGTTCCCCCCGCATGGACGAAGGCCATTCCATCACCGCGGAGGCGCTGGAGGATAAATCCCTCCCCCCCGAAAAACCCGGTGCCGAGGCGCCTCGTGAAAGCGATACCCACTTCGGTACCGAGGGCAGCGCAGAGAAATGCATCTTTCTGGCAATATAGGTCTCCCTTAATTTTGGACATATCGATAGGATAAATCTTACCGGGATAGGGCGCGGCAAAAGCGGCACGCTTTTTCATATTGCCCGCATTGGTAAAATGGGTCAAGAAGATCGACTCGCCGGTGAGGGCCCGCTTTCCTGCATTCACGAGTTTCCCTAAAAGTCCTTCGTCCGGCTTCGATCCATCGCCCATCTTTGCCTCGAAGGTTATGCCGTCTTCCATGTAGTTCATGGCCCCTGCCTCGGCGATTACTGTTTCGCCAGGGTCGAGTTCTATCTCTACGATCTGCATGTCATCACCGATGATTTTGTAATCCACTTCGTGGCATTCCATGGTCTTTTACTCCTTTCTTATCCTCTGCCGGAATACGGAGGGTTCTGATTCGCTGGGCTCACCGGGATGGCTGTGGCGCGACCCAAGGCCTCACGAGTCCGGCGAGCCAGAGAAGAATCATCAAAGGACCTCAAACAATGTTCCAGTCTGCCCCAGGGACCCTCATGAAGCGATAACCCTTTATTTATCCTCAAGATTCCAAACAAAGCAACAATCGGGTGGCTTTCACTCGCCCGAGCCGTTAAACTAATCACTATAAACTTAGAAAGCGAGGTAAGATTCAGTTATGTTAACGGATTATCGGCGAATTGAAAAGGCCATTGAGTATCTCCAGGGTCACTATCTCGATCAGCCAAACCTGAATGAACTGGCTGGCCACGTCAATCTGAGTCCTTTCCACTTTCAGCGCCTCTTCAGACGGTGGGCTGGAATCAGTCCGAAGCGGTATTTACAGTTTCTCACGGTTGAGCATGCCAGAGGACTCCTCGATGAATCGAGAACAGTTCTCGATGCTACCTACGACTCGGGCTTGTCCAGCCCAGGCCGGTTGCACGACCTGTTTGTCGCCATTGATGCTGTCACCCCGGGGGAATTCAAGGCTAAGGGATCCGGTCTGCAAATCTCTTACGGGATTCATCCCAGTCCGTTTGGCGACTGCCTGATAGGGGTTACGGAAAGAGGGATCTGCGGCCTATCCTTTGTCGACTCCCTTGGGCGGGAGGAGGCGGTGGCGATCCTTCGACATTGCTGGAGGGAGGCGAAACTGAATGAGGACGCAGAAAAAACAAAACCGTTGGTTGACCACATTTTTTCCACGGATACAAAAAATGGTAAACGCTCCTTCACCCTGCTGCTGCGGGGAACAAACTTTCAGATAAAGGTGTGGGACGCTCTGCTGAGGATTCCTCGTGGCTTTGTCTGTTCCTATGAGGATATTGCCAGATACGTTGGGGTGCCTGCCGCTGCACGGGCGGTCGGCAACGCGGTTGCTGCCAATCCTGTTGCCTATATCATCCCATGCCACCGGGTCATTCGAAAAACCGGGGTGGTTAGCGACTACCAGTGGGGTAGGACGAGAAAAAGAGTCATCATTGGCTGGGAATCTGCTCGGAATTACCGTGAGGGGTCGGGTCAGGAGGTTTCACATGTCCCGTCTGCCCTCTGAGAGTGACACGATTTCCGAATACCGGAAACAGTCTACAGTGTGATCGTTCACCAATCCGACGGCTTGCATAAAAGAGTAGCAGATGATAGAGCCGACGAACTTGAAGCCTCGTTGTGAAAGGTCTTTACTCAGCGCGTCGGATTCAGCCGATCTGCACGGGATCTGTTGGATCGTCCGCCACCTGTTCTTTTTGGGCCGGCCGCCTACGAATCGCCATAGGTAGGCGTCGAAACTGCCGAAATCCTTCTGAATGGTGAGGAAGGCCTTCGCGTTCTGAATGGCAGCCGTGATTTTGAGCCGATTGCGAATGATCCCTGGATTGGCGATCAGTTCGCCTGTTTTGTGCTCATCATATTGGGAGACGAGGCGTGGATCGAACCTGTCGAAAGCCACCCGGTAGTTATTCCGCTTCTTCAGTATGATGTCCCAGCTCAGCCCAGCCTGGGTGCCTTCCAAAACGAGGAATTCAAAGAGTCTCCGATCATCGTGGAGCGGCACCCCCCACTCCGTGTCGTGATAGGAGAGCGAGGGCTCGGTCTTTGCCCATTCACAACGTCGCATCAGATTTCCTTAACTCAGTCGTCGGTTGTCGGGGGTCAGCTGTCAGCGGACCATTGCACAAATCAGTAAAGGCAACAGGGCGAAAAATTCAAACAAAACCTTAATGCTTTGTCCTGAACGATTTGTCGGAAAAAGATTCTTGAGCAGAGGATAGCATCTGCTTCCGCTTCCTGTGATCGTGAGAGAGAGAACGCTGTTTTTGCCCCTCATGCCGTCGTCTCGAATCCTCTTTCGTCCGCTGTCGGCCGTCGGTGGTCGCTCCCTTTCAGATCTCTATAATCTTCCCACCGGCCGGAAGGTCTCCTTCCTCATACCCGAATTCCGTCAACATTCGACGAGTTGCCTTCATGTTCGGTTCCCAACCAAGTCTTTCGCCCCGTAACGTGGTCGCGACGAGATAGTCAAGAATCGGGGACATCACGCCCATGGCGAGGAAGTTTGGTTGGCTATCCGACCTACCTCCAGGACCGCCTTCACTTGCCCAGAGCGCATCGATGAGACAAAGCTGCTGGCGAGGGTAGAGCACCTTCCCCGTCCGTTTATCCATTCTACCCAGAATCTCCGGTGTCTGATTGATGGCGAGGAGGTAGTCGAAACTCCCGTTCTGGTGAGCGGGACCCGGAGCAAAGGTGCCCAAATGGTTTTTCATGGTCATGGTGAATCCACCAAACCGCCTGCTGTGTCCCTTGCAGAGAGCAATATTGACGAGAATGTCTACGGATCCATCAACGAGATGTCTAACGCACCTCGACTTGCCTCCAGAATTCTTCCAGGGTGCCGGCACTCTTGTTGTCGTGGTGATTCCGCCCCATTCATCCTCTATTTTTGTTCCCTCTGGCAGGCCGACAAAGGGGGTGTATTGACTCATACTGTAGCCATCAACAGCGTCGTAAATGTGTGTGTTGAATGGTTTGACGCCAAGGGTGTCCGTCAATGTGTGCACAATCTTGGCCATGACAGCACTGCGGGTGTGCTGATAAGAGATGTTGTTGGTCTTTATCGCCACGGTGACATCAGACCATGATTTCTTGGGAGGTTTGATGAAAATGGTTCGCCAGGCCTCGACGGGATCTGGCGTTTGCACAAGCGCAGATGCGAGCTTGTCGATGTTCTCCCAGACCACCTCGGTAGCGACAAGCCGGTCCTGTTCTGTCCAGGAAGAGACCGGTTCGACAGCTGTCGTCATTTTGTGATCGGTGATGCCCACCACCCGGAGATTGTCCACATTCGGATGCACGGTCGTTCTGGGCGTCCAGACTGCCTGTGCCCTCGGTAGAAATATCATCGGAAATGTAGCGATCGTGGCGCCACTGATGGTTGCCTTCTTGATGAACTGTCTTCTCGAGATTCTACGCATGCTCGTTCCTTTCTCAACCCCGCTCTCGGTTGGAGAGGGTAATGGGAGTCAATAGATGATTACATAGTAGACCACATAGAACCACGACAGTACGCCGTGGATTATTGCCCATAAGACGGATTTGTTAAGGGACCACGATATGACGATTGCCAGGGCAGAGCCGAAACTAATTCCAGTTCTTATTGTTTCTCCTGTATATGTCATGATAGCAACCTTTCTCTAGGGTTTTTATTCACGACTTCTATCAGCCTCGGTGATCCTGTCAACCGAGCCTGCTGACATGGTGGAGTCGGTCAACAGCACAAGGGCATCGTTTGACACCGTGAGCCTTACATCGATCAAAAAACGGTTGCAAAAGGCGAAAAGGGATTTCAGGAACGCCCCTTGAGAGGTCACAGGTGCTCTCCCTGGATGCCTTATGGGCTCACTTCAGAATCATAGAATCTGGGTGCCGTTCCTGCCACTTTGCCCACTGCGTGTCTTCAGAGGGAATCTCAGGAAGCCGCCTTTTGAAGTACGTGCCCTGGATGCCCATCAGGCTCTTTTTGTCCGGGTACCAGAGGCTCCCGGTTTCCCTATCATACAAGACGAAGGTGCTGTTGTAAGTCCATCCTGAGGGAACGAGTGTCAGGGTTTGACCGTCTATCTCGCGGCTGTACACAGCCGCCAGGTTGACAAGGGGTCAGTAACCGACGGCAATCGCCTGTGATCCAATCTTGCTGTTGGCGATCTCGTGGCCCCCGAGTCGCCGGATGGAGTAAGCCTGTGCCTCGGTGTCGTTTACAACCCCGAGAACCCGCAGGCGCCGAGACACCCCATCTGTATTCTCGCTCAGATAGGAATCGTCGAGAGGGGTAAAGGCATTCCTGCCCAGTCCATACTGAAACCCCTCTGGCTTAAAGCCAATCGATTCGGCCTGGGTGACGTCCCATCGTTCCCCTCTGCTGTCGACAATATATGTCCGGCCATCTTCCCGGATGACACGGGAGAAAAAGGCCGGTCCGTCGCGTGCCTCAATCAGAAGTGCAAAGACCATGACGAGGACGAAGCATACTCTTCTCAACATATCTCTCCCTCTTTTTTTCGGACTTGGTTTTTCTAGCCTGTCGTGATGATGGACAAGACCTTTTCGATTTGTCTGCGTCACGAGCGTTTTATGACCTCTAGGGCTTTCACGGTCTCTTCTGGCTCCGGCCGGACGGTGTAATTAGGACTCACATCAGCAACTCGAATCGTCGAGTGTTGGTCGATGATATATCTCGCTGGCATGGGAAGGGTCCACGAATCGTCGCCATTGAATTTTTCGAGGTCCACGCCGAGCTTCATATAAACCTTTCTCAGATCGTCCGGCAATTGGTAGACCAATCCATAACGTCGGGCGACCCGGTTTCCCTCATCGCTCAACAGGTCAAAGTTGAGATTCCAATTCTTGACGGTCTGACGACTGTGGCTTGTGAGTTGTGGAGAAATTGCGATCAGGGTCGCCCCCGCTGACCTGATTTCCGGCCAAACCTTCTCCAGAGCTACTAGCTCTGCATTGCAGTAAGGTCACCACATGCCTCGATAGAAGGTGACCACCAAAGGCCCTTTGGCAATTAGATCTTTGGCGCTGACGTGCTTGCCCTCTGGGTCAGGGAGCGTGAAATCTGGAGCCTGATCTCCCACCTTTAGAGCCCCATCGACGATGGGTGAATTGCGGAGGTCTTCTGTGGCCCTGTGCATGACATCGATCATCTCCTGACTCACCTTGTCGTATGGTGGGGTGTGCGATTCAAAACGGGCTTTCATTGCGTCGAGCTTTTCTTGTAGAGACATCTGTTTATCTCCCTAATCTGTTCCTCGACGCAATCTCAAATCAAATGGGTCGAGGTTTCGTCCCGGTGTTTCTTGAGATAATTCATGAAAGGCGTCCCACCTGTGCCAATTTCGGTTGGATTCGAGGCACGCTGCTGGCTTTGCTTTTGGATGTACTGTCCGGCATATTCGAGATGCCTCGTCCGGAAACGATCAATCAACCGGACACATGTATTGTATTTATCCCGCAGGGCAGGGTATTTTCCAGTGTTCTCAGCGACATAGGGACGATATGACGAACCACGCTCAATGGCTTCAACAAAATCGCGGTCCTTGGGTGGCATGTATTCACGCATCTCCATGAGGTACGTTCGCAGTGGATCATCTCTGTGCACAATGCCGAGCGCGGCATCGAGAGACGGAATAATCGAGCTCTGGGCACCTGTCTCTCCCCTGAACTTCTGGGGTTTCCCGTTGTACTCTTCTACGCCTTCGTAAATGAGTCCTTCTGGAAGTCCCGGATTATCTTTCCAGCCGTGGATGTATGGCCGCACCCGCCTGTAATAGATATAGGGGTCACAGTTCTCGGGCATCCGGTCCAGCGTCTGGCAGATTGCCTCCAGGGAAGATGAGATCGTGGCCAAATGGCGTTCTAGGGCAGCGGCGTCTCTCTTTTTCACAGCCAGTTGTCCGGGAATTAGAGACGATAGGGCGGGGGCAGCCTTGGCTTCTATATCAACGTGTACGAGGATGAACCATTCCTCATCCAGCCCGCCGAGAAAATTCTGTGTGAGGGAGATGTTTCCAAGGGTTATTGGACCGTCAGAATCAAACCTTGTCCAGTTGTTCAGGGCATAGGATGCGTAGGACAGCACGGGGGGCCGGCCAAGCTGCTTTGAGACTTCATACCATGGCACGGCAAGTCGCTTGGGGATGACAGATGGAGGATCGGGCGTGCCCCAGACATAGGCGTGTCCAAGATAAGAGAGAACCACCATAGCCCGCTCAAATTCACCATGGTCCGCGAGTTTGGATACCTCAAAAGGTGGCAGACTCCCCACGATCTGCCTGATCCTGCCGGTGCCGAGTATCTTCGGGAGGTTCTTGGCTGTGTCTTCCCATCTATCGAATGCTCCAGGGAGTCGCACAAGGGGATCTTCTCGAGGCAGAAAGCCTCGACTCAGATCGAATTGCACGGCGTCACGATTTTTTTCGAGGGACTGCGCTCTCATTGCCGATTCTCTTCTTAGAATAAACCCATCCGCGCTCTTCAGCCGATTGTGCAGGTGGCCAGACCTCGTTTTTCAAGGTACTGCTGATGATACTCTTCCGCTCTGTAAAACTGCGACGCGGGGGTGATTTCCGTCACGATCTCGCTGTTGAATCGACCGGATTCTTGAAGGCGATTCTTTGAAGACTGCGCCGAAACCCTCTGCTCATCATTGTGATAGAAAATCGCCGACCGATACTGGGTGCCCACATCCGGCCCTTGTCTGTTCAGGGTTGTTGGATCGTGATTCTCCCAGAAAACCTTCAGAAGGTCATCGTAGGAAACCCGAGCAGGATCATACAGGACCTCCACGACCTCAGCGTGTCCGGTCCGGTCCGAACACACGTCTTTGTAGGTCGGATTTTCTAGTGTGCCTCCCATGTACCCAACTGAGGTCGACACAACCCCGGAGACCCGTCGAAAGGCCGCCTCGATCCCCCAGAAGCAGCCTGCTCCGAAAGTCGCCTTTTTCATTTTATCGTTGGTTTTCACGTCAAATGCTCCATTGGATACCTTGAACAGTCCTTTTAGTGATAGAACCCCCTGTGCAACGATTGGCGCAGGGATCCACGTCGTTGATTGCCGTCACAACGATCGTGAGAAGGGACCTTCTAATCTAGTTTAGTCTGGTGGAGATGCCCTCTGCAAGAGCCCCCAGAAATTGTAAGACAGGGAGAGACCAGAAAATTGATCCACCTGGGACACCGCTGCATGCGCAGCGTGCAGCCTCTTTGGCAAAAACCGGAAAATTATCCTTGAGAATTGAAGACGACCGGTCTACTATACCGTCTGGTCCTGGTAAGAACCAGGAATCTAACCTTGGACTGAATACCCCTCCCACGAGGCTTCCAACGGATTCTGTGTTGACCCTCCCCGAGGTTTTGTGTATTGTCAATAGATAGGCCTGGTGGGGGATCGTTCAGTGGAAGGACAACGGACTCTGACTCCGTGAACCCAGGTTCGAATCCTGGTCCCCCAGCCACAAAAGAGGGTTTGGCTCAGATTGAGCGAAACCCTTTTTGTTTCAGATCATCCTGCCAGCATTTTGGCCATAGAGGTATTGATGGGACAGGATCTCGAGGGTGGGGCGCCGCCCTTAACCTGCTAGCGGCAGGAAGAATATCCGGTTAGCGTATGCGCCTTTTAACCGTGAAGGGACTTGAGCATATCCTTCACCGACACGTCCGGGTGATGATAGCGTTCGTACTTTGGCGTCTTCTTTCCGTACTGGATCGCCTCCTGGGGACACCATTGGAGACAGGCAAAGCACTGCTCACATCGGTGCGACCAGGAGATCTTGCCGTCTTGGATTTGAATGTTGCGGGCTGGACATATCTTCTCGCATACCAGGCATTGGTCGCACTTCTCATCTACCCAGAAGCTCTTATCCATGCGCCGGATCAGATGAACAAGGATTCGGTTGAGTGGGGTGAAGAGGATATGCTGCCAGAGTGGCCCCTTTTCAAGGGGGGGGCTTTCCTGGTTGCGAACGACCTGAGCGATTCCTAATACTTTTTCCCGTGCCTCATCGAAACGTCGATGCTGTTCCTCTTGTGGGCCTGGACCTCCCCACGGAATGTAGTTGGATGGCATAATCACCGAAAAACCGGCAGAAAGGGAGATCCCTCTCGCAGACAAGAGATTCCGGACCTGGAGGAGACTGTTTACCACCTGCCCGGCATTGACAGCCACGGCGAAAACATAGGTGGAAGGAGAAACAGGAAACTCCCGAACAAAATCCACGATCCGGGGAGGAAGTCCCCAGATATGCACCGGGAAGACAAGACCGATCCCATCTGCTTGCGGGACCTCGGGGTGAGTGTTTCCACCCACAATCGAAAGCAGCGTGGCGTCCTGGAGCTCCTGAGCTATCAACCGGGCGACCCAGAGCGAGTTACCCGTGCCGGTATAGAAGTAAAGGACGCTCTTCATGAATGCCCTCCAAAGGAACTTGGAATCGTTTTGTCTCGCCCCCGTCCGTCTGGGAGTCTTTCAATTCATAATCTAGATCGTTGCATTTTTCAAGGGGCGCAGGGCTGGTTATCACGCCGAGGCCGAGGGATTACAGAGGGGCGATTGGGGATTTGAGAGATAGAAAGAGATGAGGTCCTGAGCATAGGCTCTTGGCAATCGCGATCATACAATATTAGCGTCGTAATCCCGCAACCGGGGTGTTACAATGATTCGTCACTACATTCTCCAGGAGGTGGTATATGGGCCCTTCATTTCGTCAGCAGCTCAATGAGCTCAAAGACCAGGTCGACGCCATGGTGGACGCGCTGCTGCAATGCAGTGATGAGGATCTGAACCGACCTCTAGAGTTGGACTTCAAGGGAAGAAAGTTTCGAACGAGTCTCCGGGCGGCCACCAGGTACACCATCGAGGAATATCGCGTCCATGAGGGGCAGATCGGAGGGGATCAGTTCAACACCGAGATGATGAGATCAGGCAAATCAACAGGTGATATCGTGGCACTCACGCCATACGACCGGAAAGAGGCGGCATGGCTTGCCGCTGAGCTCTATGTAGCGGCCGCGTCGCTCATTGCTCGATGTCTGGGCTATCCCGAAGAGCTGGTAGACGAACACCCCAAAGAGGGAGAATGGTCCGTCCGCGAGGTTATCGAGCACATGATCCACATGGAAAAATCGGGAGAATGGAGTCTTCAGCAGTTGGTTGCCCTGGGACGGGGTGAGATGATGCCATAATTCTGGGATGTGAAGGGGTGGAAGAGGATTCTCGATCGTCCGGGATCCGGACTCTCGGGCCTTCGATGACGCTGCGACCCCACCTGCATTAAACCGTCGCCTCCAAAAGAGCGAACCAGGTATATCGTTCTGTCTTGGCGTGCCATAGTCTGGGGGTGAAAAGGTTTGATCTCTATCCGATTGCCCGGACGATTGCTGCCGATTAACCCTTCTCCTTTTCCTTGATCCTGGCCCAGGCATCTCGTATGGTGGTGGTCCGATTGAACACGAGTGAATCATCTGACGAGTTGACCGGATCGACGCAGAAATAGCCGAGCCTTTCGAACTGGTAACGGCTTCCTGGCGCCGCGCCTGCCAGACTCGGTTCCACATGGGGTGCCGTGAGCGTTTCAAGAGAATTCGGGTTGAGATAGGTCGTAAAGTGAGTGCTACCCTTCTCCATGTCCGGGTTTGGAACTGAGAAGAGTCGATCGTAGAGGCGCACTTTTGCCGGTATTGAATGAGCCGCTGACACCCAGTGCAAGGTTGCCCTGACTTTGCGCCCGTCTGGTGCCCATCCCCCCCGCGTCTCGGGATCATAGGTACAGTGCACCTCGACCACGTCACCGGTCTTTTTGTCTTTGACGACGCTTGTGCATGTGATGTAGTAACCGTAGCGCAGCCTCACTTCACGACCGGGAGCCAACCGGAAAAACTTCTTCGGAGGTTCCTCCAGGAAATCGTCCTGTTCGATGTAAAGGACACGAGAAAAGGGGACCTTCCGTGATCCCCTGCTGGGGTCCTCCGGGTAATAGGGCGCGTCGAGCTCTTCGGTCTGTTCTTCCGGGTAGTTGTCAATGACAATACGCAGTGGACGCAGCACCGCCATGACGCGAGGCGCACGACGATTGAGATCTTCACGGAGGCAATGCTCGAGCAGTGCGATATCGACGACACTATCCCGTTTTGCCACGCCGATTCGGTTGCAGAAGTCCCTGATCGATTCTGGTGTGTACCCTCGTCTTCGGATACCGGCGATTGTTGGCATCCGTGGATCATCCCACCCGGTAACGTGTCCTTTTTCCACCAGTTCGACTAGCCGTCGCTTGCTCAAAACGGTGTAGCTTAGATTGAGACGGGCAAACTCGATCTGCTGGGGATGGGAGTCGACATTCAAATGGTCGAGAACCCAGTCGTACAGGGGGCGATTGTTTTCAAATTCGAGCGTGCAGATAGAATGTGTGATTTTCTCAATAGAGTCTGAAAGGCAGTGGGTAAAGTCGTACATGGGATAGATGCACCATTTGTCGCCCGTTCTGTAATGAGGGACCTTTTTGATCCGATAGAGGGTCGGATCTCGCATATTGATATTTGGCGAGGCCATATCGATTTTGGCGCGCAGGACATGGGTACCCTCCTCAAATTCACCTGCCCGCATGCGTTCAAACAGGTCCAGGTTCTCTTCGACTGACCGATTTCGATATGGACTCTCCTTGCCCGGTTCGGTCAAAGTGCCGCGGTATTGTCTGATCTCTTCCTGGCTCAGACTGCACACATAGGCGTTTCCATTCTTGATCAACTCAATCGCGTAAGCGTAGAGTCGATCAAAGTAGTCCGACGCATAGAACAGCCGGTCTTCCCAATCGAATTCAAGCCATCGGACGTCTCCTTTGATCGATTCCACATATTCAACATCTTCACCGCTTGGGTCGGTATCGTCGAATCGCAAGTTGCAGGTGCCCTTGTATTGGGCGGCGATCCCAAAATTGAGGCAGATCGACTTGGCATGTCCGATGTGGAGATATCCGTTGGGTTCCGGTGGAAACCGGGTAGCAACTCGACCGTCATTCTTCTTCGCCCTCAAATCATCGTCAATAATCTCCCGGATGAAATCTGTTCGGGGGGTGGGATCCCCACTGGTCATGTTCGCTGTTCCATTTGTTTCTTGGAGATCTCTGTTACGCCTTCTCACGTATCTCCTCCACCTTTGTGTTGGACACCGGATGCCTTTTCCACAGATGCAATCACTTTGATAGCCAATTCTTCATCGAAGACGTTTTGGTTATCGATTCTTTTGAAACAATGAATGCCTACCCAGGTGTCTTCGAAATAGAGTTCCAAACTCGGTTTGTAGGTCGGGTGAGATCGCGACACTCTCGAGAATCCAAGGAGTCCCCTCTCCCGCGACCACACGGTGACAACCGTGGCGTTCCAGTCTCCTTCCATGGCGACATCAATTCTTGCCAAATCCTCATAGGAAAGGTCCGTCAGAATCCTCGGAAGACCCCTCTTGCCGCCCATTGCTTTCCTGGCTAGCTCCCTTAGATAGGTCTCTATTCCCGGCGTCCTTTCAATCCGGAAGGTCGAAGGGCTGCCTTTCGAAGTCGGAGAGTATCTGCGCCACAGCGAGAAATCGCTTGTGATTGAGTGTACCTTTTTTCGAATCGTCAAACATCGGAATGACGGTCTCTTTTAGCTTCCCCTTAATCTGCACCCCCACAAGTGTTCCGCCACCATCCACATACTGAGGTTGAAACGTCTTCAGTAGATGGATACCTGCTTCGAGCGCCGCTGTGAACTTCTCTTTGGCAACCTCACCCGGGAATACGCTTGGTCGAACGAAATAGCGACCATTCGCTCCTTGCTTCATAATCCAGCCCTCACGTGGTTGGATCTTGGCCTGACTGTGGCGGAATGATGCATTGGGCACCACCGTGACCTCGGATCGGCCATCCACCCAGAGGGTGAGACGACTTGTGCCGCCACCCATTTCCCACGACTGATCCTCCCAGAATATCATTTCGACACCGGACGGGACTGGTGCCGTATTGGGGTCACGGCTGCAACTCAGTAACAGGAGACAGAAGCCGATAAGGATAATCCGTCTTTTACAACCGATCAGGATCTCCTCCATACTCTGGGTATAGACACTCCCTCGCACCCGCCATCCATCGGTTCAGGCGCCCAGTTTCTCGATCTCTCCCTTGACCTCTTCCCACATATGGCCGTGCAGGGTGAGCTTGAGGTTACAGAAGGGGCAGATGAGGATAGCCCCCTCCTTGAACTCCTCAACGGGCCGGTCGGTGTTTTTCCCACAAACGGGGCAGGTAAAGGCGAGTTTTCCTGTTTTTTCTTTTTCATTCATCGGTAGATTTTGTCCCGTCTTCCAAAGCTACCCTAATTCGGCGTTTCTATCAACAGGGTGGTGAATCTTCAGGCAATCCTATTTCCCGCAGTCCTTTGAATCGGTGGAACCGTTTTTGCTAGGTTTTTTGGAGGCTGAAAGATGGATCAGTTCAAACAAGACAGAAGAAACCGAGAGGATCGTCGCCAGGGGACGACGAAACCCATCAGTCGGTATATTGCTACCGGCCGACGCTCTGTGATTCGTAGGGAAAGGGATCAACAAACCCATGTCTATGTCGACCGCTACGGCCATAAGCTCCTTGTCGCACTTCTCATTATTGTTCTGCTCTCGGTCTTCGATACCTACTTTACGATCTATCACGTCGAAAGGGGAGCCCGCGAGATAAACCCCTTTATGGATTTTCTCCTTGGCTATGGGAATATCTACTTCTTTGCCACGAAATATGTTCTCACTGCCTTCGGCATTTTTCTTCTGTGCATCTACAAGAACGTTTTGTTCGTGAGAATCATTATCGTTTCTATCATCTTCATCTACCTCACAGTCTTTAGCTATCACGTCCTTTTGGCGTTAATCAGATGACCTGTCCCATCGAGAGACCGAGGGAAAGGCAACTCCCTTGGTCAGGGGCCGGCAGGTTTCCCTGTTGAGGTAGGCTTCCTCGTTCCCAGAATTGAAGAGCCACCATACTACGGTTTCAATTTCTCAACACCCCACATGACAAACCAAGAATACAACAGCGTCACCACGAGCCACAGGTATGGATTCCAGCTTCTGGTCTAGGACTGGCTTGTCCTTTTGCGGTGAAATTCTCGGGCGAGGGCACAATCGTCTGCGAGAAGTTCGTCGATTCTGCCCGTAATCGCGCTGTTGCCAGCAGACTTGTAGGCTTGTAATCGATCTTCGAAGTCGGGCAGGCGGTACAGGAAACTACCGACGGCCATGTGGCTGACCCGTCTGAGGTTCATTCCGTAATCGAGCTGTGCGAGGAGAAGACCATTGAGTTCCTGCTCGAATTGGCCTCGCATGGGCATGGCCAGGTAGGGTTTTCCCAGATACATCGATTCGGTCATGAGGGTAAATCCGGCAGTCCCCATGACACCCTTGCACGTGGCGAGGTCATAGAGGAACCCCTCCTTGCTGAAAGGTTTGTAAGTCGTGTTGCCGTCTTCACCTTGCTCACCGGAGCCGTAGACAATGAAGTGTTCCCGTTTGAAAGACCCGAGTTTTTCGAGAAATGTTTCGAAGCCCGTCGTCAGGTAGATCAAAATGTGTTCTCCCCGACGTGGTCTTAGTGAAAGGACCTCCTGACGCAAGATAGGTGGGAAGAAGAAGGTCCGATCATTTTTCGCTTTGCCGCAGTAGAACGTCGTTACGAGAGACACATCGGGTCGTGGAACGACGGCTCTGATCACATTCTCGGCGACGAGCTGATCTGCCATGAGATTGGTCGGGCAAGGATAGGTCATATAGCGTATCCGATGTTGATTGTCTACAGTCACAAGAGGCAAATCATAGTGATTGGCCAGGTAGGCGGTCATTGGCTCAAAGTCGGTAAAGACGCAATCAGGTCGGAATTCCTTGAAAATCTCCCTGCGCAGCGCTTGCAGCTTCTTGTGGCCTTCGGGCAGCCGTCGCAGATTATCGGTAAAGGTCTTAATGATCGAGACTCGGTTATCTAAGCTGGTGATTCGTGGCCCTTCACCCTCGAATACATCGAAAGTGTCCTTGAGATTCTCATAGCCACGGTCATAACTGACCACTTTCACAGTATGACCGCTCTTCTCAAGGTGGGTTACCATTTCCCTGGAACGTGATGAATGGCCCGATCCTTCGCCACAGACACCATAGACGATTCTTGCCATAGGTCCGTCCTTCTGATTCCTCTTAAGAATGCACAAAAGGTAGCCCGGAGAGATTCGCTTCTTTCCATATCGAAGCGGCGGGTCAAATTCGACACGGGATGCCCACCCAAGGCACACCAGATCTGTCTACACAATGGACATTGATATTGGTGACGGCTTAATGCAATTAGCTTGCCGCCGTACGGTCCAGGAGGTAGCTGGTTAGGGTTAGTGTAAAACCGATACCCACAATAACGAAGAGGACGATCATGAGCGGGTCTCTGTAAGCAAAATAGAACGACGCAAGAGCGATTAGAATGATCGTGCGGACGATCAGGGTGGTCTTGTAAAGGGCTTCGACTTTGTGCCGTATTAGCTGAACGATAAGTATTCCGAGGGATAACATCAGGATGCCGACCAGACGGACCATCACGTTGCTATAGTTTCCGTTTGAAAAAAAGAAGGTAAGCACCGTTTGCGGAAAAGCGAGGAAGCCCACTCCGCCGACCAACAGGTATCCAGCCAAATAAAAAAGGCTCAGTCCGGTTTTCCTCATGATCTGTCTCCTCTCTATTGAATCATGCAGCCCCACCCTCCGCACGGTTGACTGCCGGCATTAGGCGTGCCTTGGGTGAGGAGGTTTCTCATGGAGCTTCGAACAATACGAGTCCCCATGGAATGGTTATTCCGACGCAAAATTAGATCTGAATCGCTCTGGAACTCTCACGACCGTGTTTCTTTTGTAATCGAAGAAGGCAAGACCAGTCTTCACTCTGGCGATTTCTTTGCCTGTTTCCCTTTTTGTGATTCTGTAGATCAGGTCAAACCCATATCCCGTCATGTTATCCATGGCAACTTCGACTTTTAGGATATCCCCGTAGAACCCCACCGATTTATAGACAAGGACTGCATCGATCATGATCAGACTAACTCCGTCGATGTTCGACTCGCTGAAACCATTGTGCTTCAGAAATCTCAGGCGAGCCTCGTTGGTCAGAGAGAGGAGAGAGTCGTTACCGAGATGGCCGCCATAATTGATGTCATTTATGCGAACAGGAATCTCCGTAGAGAATTCAAACCCTTTTGGTAATTCTAGTCGGATCCGACCCATGTTGACCGGTCCCTTTCGTTGTCCACAGGGCGTGAACTATCTGTTCACGACTCTTCTGAAATAGAGAGTCTCATCATTGGTCTGGTCTCTGAACGACGAGCTGCCTCAACAAAGCCAACCCTCTTGAAGGCCGAAGCGAGCCCTGTCCAGGCAAAGGCGGCGGGCATTCTGTCTTTCTTGGGCTCAACCGGATACCCTTCGAGAATGGTTCCTCCTCTCTCTTTGACATAGCCGATGGCCGCCGCTAAGAGATGGACACTGAGTCCTTTGTTGCGATATTTCTTGTCGATGAAGAAACAGACAATGGACCAAACCGGTTTTTCGTCGATTTTTTTCAAAATCCGGGAGCGATTTAGAGTCGGAAAACGATCACGAGGTGCCACCGAACACCAGCCGATAGGGTCATCTCCAGCATATGCCAAGATACCAGGCACCTCGCCAGAATCGACAATCTTCTTTATTGCTCTGCGGTTGCCTTCGCCCTTCTGGCGCTCAAACTCAGAGCGTCTTAACCGCCACCACATGCACCAACAGCCACCACAGGCACCGCGCTCGCCAAATAGCCTCTGAAAATCTATCCACCGGTCGCGGGTGAGCGTGTGAAATTGTAAGGCTAGCAGGTTCTCTTTTGTTCTATTACCCATAGCGAGACCCTGGTTGGCACCCTCAAAAGGTTTTCTCCTCACCCGGTCAAAACAGAATTCACGGAGTATCTTTGTTCCTCCGGAGAAAAAGTGACTTTAATGACGCATCGGCCATCCCCTTTCACGAGGCTCTCCTCGATCTCGTGAATGGGCTTGAGCCCCAGGGCCTTCATCACTCCGTCTCTCAAACCCTGGCAGCCGCACCTATAACCGTCTGACATGTTGGCCTTGTTGACAGAATCATAGGCATGACATCGGGTTCCCGTCCAGATCGCCGTGTTTTCTTTGAATTCGATAGGCTCGTTGATGTAAAGATCATCAAAAAAAGCGTTCTTCCATACGGTCTTGAAAATGACCATCAGATCCTGGATTGAGCGGGGTTTCTGAATGACTTTTTCTCGGAGAAGCCTGAGGGTGAGCATCCGAAATATCTTTTCAGTAACCTCGAGGTTCAGACGGTTGGCACAATCTGTTCCTATTTCCCTGACAAGCGCGGCGTGCCAGAAAGAGTCGTGGAGCCACCAGAGTTTATTGAAAATGTCTTTCGATCTCAGTTTTGGTATAGCCATAGACCCTCCCCGATTTTTGCAATTCTAATTTAGCCTGATAGGGGCACCAATGGCAACACGTCCAGGTTAGCCGTGCGACCCCACGAGACGGTAGGGCCCTATCCGTTTTCTCAACCCCAAATCCCTCGTCTGAGTCGACACATGGCCCCCCTGCGGCACGCGATCCACCCCTGGTTCCTTACAGGATAGACCTTTTCACTATCGATTTGATGTCGCTCCTGACTCTATGAGATTGTATAATGAAGGTTAATCCCAAATTTTCTGCCTGGATGTGATCGAGCCGATGAAACGCTGCCATACGGCCCTATTGCTCTTTCTGGTTTTTCCGCTCCTACTCCCCGTCAACTCCTGCGCACCCCGTAAGACCAAAACCAGTGTTGACCGTCTTTATGAGCTAGATCCTTCAGGGAGGCTTTACATTCACCCCAGACTTGCGACCAATCCACCTCGAATCATCGCTGTCCTTCCATTTCGCAGCCTCGTCGGAGAAGGCCGGGTGATGGGAAGTCAGAAACTATTCCTCGATTTGAGCGGCGAAAAAGAGGACTCCCTCACGCCGCTGGCCGAACAGATGCGGCTTGCCTTTTACGGGCAGATCTCTCAGCTACCCTTTGAAATGATCCATCCCAGCCGCGTTGACGCTCGGCTCAAAGCAGAAGGGTTGACCTCTTGGGATGCCATCAAAGCTGTCAGACCTGAAGCATTGGGGGATTTGCTGGCCGTGGATGGTGTTATCTTCGGGGAGGTCGTTCATCTCGACTACATCTATGGCATCCTATACACCCAATTGGCTGCAGGTCTCAGACTGGAAATGATCTCCACCTCCTCTGGTGAAACCCTCTGGCGATTCAAAGACACGCGACGGGACCACACCGTCCGGATCGCTCTCGATCCTGTCTCCCTGGCAGTTGGACTGTTCCAGGCTGGTTTTTCACTGAGAGCCGTCAATATGGCCAGGGCTATGGATGAGATATGCCGGGAGGCAGTCGCCACGATCCCATCCCCTCACTGGGAATAATCGAGATCATGGACAAACAGGACAAGGGGCTAGGCACCGTTTACAGACACTCTTTAACCCGTCGAATAAGGAGTTCTAAACAAATATCGATGTTTTCGGGAGTGTAAATCCTCAGGGCCCCTCGGTAATAGCGAGAAAACAGTTCCCCTTTCATCGTTTCTTCATCTATACCATCATTCACCATGGTCCGGATACTATCGAACGCCGTTCTCGCGGACTCTAACGCTCGCTGGTAGAAGAGGTTCACCTCATCTCCACCCCAGATCGTTCCGTGGGGGAGGCCCAGGGCCCGGGTTGGAAAGCCCATCAGAATCTCGTTGGTCTGCACATACCTATCGTACCCTTGAAAGAATATGGGGAAGATGTCTTCGTCCGATATCTGGAAGCCACCTGCATCAGACAGAAACATGACTCGATCCTGGGGCAGGTAACATGCCACACTACAGGGACTGTGACCGGGTGCTGCCATAACCTCCAATTTCACGTCATTCGCAAGCTCTATGACATCACCGTCCCTGATAATCTGATCGACTTCAATTCTGGTCGGCTTCTGAGGCGGCGACTTCATCGATAGGATGCCATCCCGAACCAGAGTCTCAGACATCTTTCCATCTTGGTCGAAAAAACTGGTGACAATTTTAGGCTTAGCGAGAACCTTTTGAGCCTTTTCGCTGGCGAGTACCTGCGCCTGGGGAAAGAATTCTCGCAATCTGGGGATACCACACACGTGGTCGAAATGGGCGTGCATGGCGACCAGGTATTTGACATTGGGCTTACTTTCTAGCTGTGACCACTGAGCCTCTAAACTGACAACCCCGCCGGTCACCCCGCATTCAACAATGGCGGTTTCTCTTTCTCCAACCATGAAATAGTTGAAGTGGCGATTGCCCAACAGAAAAACGTTATCGGTCAGTTTCTTCATATTGAAAATCGCGTTCACAACCTGCGGGTCATTGCCATCTCTTGAGCCTTGGAATGAACTCACTGGCCATTGTTTGCGCCTGACTTTCTGGTATGTCATTCATTTTCGACATGAACACAGAGACCCTCTTAATCATGTGCTCCATCGTGATGTTTGGGTCCGTGAATGCCCCTTTGTCAAAACAGAAACGGCAGTAGTCGTTCACCTTGAAACCGTCGGCATTGGAACCGAAATCATCTGGCTTTTCCATCGGCATGCCACAGCTCTGGCAAAAGGGCCCTTTTGGAAGATCCGGTTTCATCGTCATATCTCCTTTCCTCTCATTCAGGCACCTATGAAGCGATCAGGGGTGGTCCAAAACCGTGTCATGACTCGCGAATCACAATTCGGGCCGTGAGCCCATCATCTCTGATCGAGTTGGCCCACACGAGCGTCCTCTATGAACCATCGCCCACCCCGAACTACCCACTCGTGGATTTCCCGATATGAGATTGCCGTGGGACTGACGACGGCCCCGGGCAATTCGGCCATCTTTCCCCCTTCGAAAGGGGCGACGAGCATGGCGTTCGTCCTGGGATCCATTCCGTAAACGATAGTTGCCAGGACAATGATCCCATCACGGCGAGAAAGTATGTTCTCTATGTGCAGGAGGCCTGGCCGAATAAGCTCTCTCTCCCGAGAGCCCGTCGACAGTATTATTCCTGGATCAATGTCCAACTCGCGAGATTCGAGCTCCAGCATATGACCGTGGACTCGTCTCAACCGTTCTGATCGAAGATGATCAGGACGGTCCTTTGGCGAAGGGTAATCGGCAAGGGCATTCCTCTCCTGAGGAATACTGAAGGCAACGCCAAAGTTTTGGGCCCCATAGTATGCCGTGATCTCTTGGGGAGGGTGGCGGTTAGTGCGGAAAGGAGAACTGGATAAAAGCAAAAAGCGGCGCCGATCAAACCGCCCAAGCCCTTCATTCTTACCTCCATGGCGTTGTCAAAAGGAGAAATTCACCGTGACCGTGCACTCCTGACCCCTGAACTTGAGACAGCGACTGAGATCGGGTTTCCGGGAATAATCCAGGCCCATGGCATCGAACCACCCCTCGATCCTCTCAAAAATTCCACACTCGTAATCCGCTAGGGTCCCTGCTTTCTCCATGCCTCGATGAGCGAAGCATTCTGAGATGTGAAAAACCTGTGCGTCGTCCCCTGGGTACTCGACCTTAAATTCCATGAAGTCAGGAACAAAGACACGCCAGACCGTTTCAAACAGGTCTCGGTATTCATCCATCTTTCTCGGTGATCCGGCCTCGACGGCCTTCATTACTCTCCCGCATTCGATTCTTCCTAACTTTCTACAGACCCGGAGATTCATGGGGCTGGCCTCGGCCATCCCGAACCGTGCGGCCGCCTCCCCGTACCATAAGGCATCATGGGTCATCCAGTTCCGAATAAGCATCGATCTCAGCTCTTCTCTGCTAAAGGATTTTGGTTTCATGATAATTCATCCCTTTCAAGTCGTGTTTCTCAAGATCCTCGTCCTGGATCGTTCGGCCCGGGCCAATTATCTCACATGGACGGTCACAGCGTGTTCCACGATGCCGTTATTTCCGTAACCCAAGACATTCCAGTGGCCGTTCATCGGCTGTCGATAGCCATCAGAATCGGTCGCTCGTGACAGCAAGGTATGGTCTTTTTTCTCTGTCGCCGTCCATACATACTGCCAGTGCCTCCAGGCGAACCGCTCATGGGGACCGATCAATGTTGCCATGTTCCAGGTCTTACCCTTATCGACCGATACCTCGATGCGCTCGATATTGGCATCGCTGGCGTACGCAACACCAAGTATAGTGATTTGCCCTGTCGAAACCTTTTCATCCTGCAGGGGCTGGGTGATGAAGGACTTGAGATTGAGCCTTGTCACGACCGTTCCTGATTCAGGGTCTTCTCCTTTCTGAAATATTCGGTAGACCCGGTCCATGTAGTGCCCCCCAAAGGGCTCTGCCAAGACCTTGATTCTGTGTACCCATTTTGCACAATTAGCCCCGGTCCAACCAAGAGCCACCGTCCGCACAGGATACCCATGCTCCAAAGGCAAGGGCTCGCCGTTCATCTCATAAGCGAGGATGGTCGAAGACATCGCCTTTTCCACCGGAATACTCCGGATGAATTTGATCCCGGAGGACCCAAGGGGCTCGTCCAATCCTTCAAAGGCCACGTGTTTGGCACCCGCCTTTAGCCGTGCCTTTTCCAGCACATCCTTCAGCCAAACGCCACCCCACACTGCGTTTCCCACTCCGCCAGTGGTCCAAGGATTTCCCGAGGCCTTCTCTTTGAAGAGTGAACGGCCATTACCGGAACATTCAATGGTATTGGCCACGATTGTCTTCGGCATGCGGATGATCTCATCGAAATTAAGACGTAGGGCCTTTCCCACCTCCCCTTCGATGATCAGGTCCCAATCGGAAAGAGGAATCGGCTCTTTCATGATTCCGCCCTGGTTCCTTGAGAAGAACATGGAATTGGCCGTGATCCATGAACGGAGACGTTCAGTTGGTGTCTCCGCATTCAATGGTTTCTCACTCATAACACGCAGGTTCTCTTTCATAGTTCTTTCCCCCATAATATTCCCACGTGAGGCTCAGAGATGGGGATCACAGCCGGAGTCACCCTTCAAAAATGAATTCCCCGGCTCTTCTCTATCTGTTTCTGCGATGTGAAGCCGCAAAATCGGACCACTTTCACCGGGGTAACGCCACGGTTATGGTATTACCGCCGTATTCATGGGCCGAGTCGTGAGCCCGAATCGTCACCCGATCAATCTCCTGTGAGATTTTCACCCCAGATAGGCTCCGGGTGAATG
Source organism: uncultured Thermodesulfobacteriota bacterium (assembly GCA_964348095.1). Lineage (GTDB taxonomy): Bacteria > Desulfobacterota > BSN033 > WVXP01 > WVXP01 > WVXP01. The sequence goes on from CAYGBK010000065.1 coordinate 73,594, forward strand.
GCTGTTCATCGACATGCGGGTGGTAGAGGGTGCGAGTGCCGAGAAGGGCACCGCCTGGTCCCACCACATCCCACTTATTGGCGTAGTGTTTCCACCCCTCATCCTCGTGACGTACTGTCACGTCAAAACGATAGATGTTGCTACCCGTTTTCTCGACATCGACCTTAACGACGTCTGCCTCTCCACCATAGGCCGTAGTCACTGAGAGCAACAAAAAGGGGACAAGGAATATAAAAGGTCTCATTGAATCTCATCCACTCCTGAGTTTTAGAACCATCATCTGTGTCCGATTGACATCCTTCTTTGATCGGTCCATCACTTGACCCTCGGAATGGCCTGGACTTTTAGCGTCACCTCGCCGTATCCCAGGCAGTGAACCCCCGCGTCCGGGCACCTCACGTACCTCATGAAATGAAAACCATTGGGGTCATGGCCTTCACTCAATCTCTCATTGATGAGCGCGACAGGGATTGTCAGTTGTGAAATCAGATAGATGCACATTTTCCCGGGACAACGTTTCGTTATGAAATTACCGTCCACGTCCATAATGAGCTTTTGGCCTTTCTTATGCCCTGAATTACAGTGCTTTGCCTCAATAACCTCGGCCTCAATTGAGTATTGGGGAGCTGCTTGAGAGAGTTGCTTCACATGTCTGATTCTGTGCCCTTTGTCATGAAACGTCTCAAGCTCCGATTGAGAATACCCAACCCGTTGCCCGTACTTCTTGATGATTTCTTCGACCATGAGATTTCCCCTTTTTGGCCTCAAAGTCTCGAGCTGAACGCCTGAGACAGATGACGTCAGGTCCGAGTGTCTTCATTTCGCTCCCCCACATAGCGATCAGGGTGTTCTGTAAATATCTTGGCGCAGGCAAAAGAACAGAAATAGTAGGTTTTGTCTCCAAATGGCAATCGTGCAGGGGCTATGTCCTGACTGACTTGCATATGGCAGACAGGATCAAAAAGCTTGGCGCCACCTTCCTGACCCTCTGAGACAACCTCAAAAACCACGACCGGCTCTGGGATGTTCTTAAAGCGGATTGGTCCCAGGTCGTGAAACTCCATATCCTCGAGATTGCCAGCCAGAGCGACAACCTTTTCGGTACATAGGACTTGATCCCCTCTTGCATAGGAGGCGACTCGTGAGGCCAGGTTAAGTGCCGTCCCGAAGTATTGGCCGGCCTGCTTCAAGATGCTCCCCACATGGATCCCGGCGTGGATCGCCAGGAAGTAGGGTTCTCGTTCTATGGCGTCGCGGAGCTTGATAGCCGTTTCGAGTATGGACACAACATCGTCGCCGACAATGACGACTTCGTCACCGACTCGTTCCGCAAGGCGAGTGCCAGGAAACAACGTCCCTTTAACGATCTCGACGTATCGGGTCACAATCGTGGCTGCAGAAACGCTTCCGTGTGCCTCGGTCAGGGCGTAGTAGCCAGACAGATCAGCAACCAAAACGACGCCTGTAAACTCTTTTGAATCAGCCATTGCTTAGCTCCCCATCACTCATCTGGTGAATCGATCTAGTTCGGTCACCAACGTCTCGACTACCGGTATTGTGGGGTCATCTTCCGTCTGTGTATATTTTACAATAGAGCTCACTCTTTTCCACTGTTGCGCCAATAGACTTCAGTGCTGGTTTTGCAGAGAAGTCAAGAGGTGCGCCGGTGTTCGGCGGATCTGTTTCTCCAGTCGAGACAGGTCAAAAAATTCCCCCCCGGGGCACTTCGATCAGGATCCCCTGCGGTAGAAGGGCTTACCTTGACCGCACCGAGGCTCAGGGATACGGGTGCGATCGTATCAACCATGCCAGCCTCAGTCGTCGAAATCGTCCCTTCCTAAGGATATTCTTAAAACTGTTCTATCTTGTCCGGATCGTCCGCCCAGGGGTGGCGTCCGTATGTTTTCCCTTTTCGACCACTACCTGTCCATTGACGATGACCCACTCGATTCCCGATGGAAACTGCCTCGGGTTCTCGTAGGTCCCGTTGTCGATGATTGTGTCTGGGTCAAACACGGTGATATCGGCGTCGTATTTCTCGGCGATCACGCCTTTCTCTTTCAGTCTCAGTTTAGCGGCTGGTAGGGAGGTCATCTTTCGCACAGCCTCTTCAAGAGAGAGGATTCCCCGCTCTCGGACATAGGTACCAAGAATCCGAGGATATGTTCCGTAGACCCGTGGATGGGGTTTGCTTCCGCCGAGGAGGCCGTCGGTTATAAAGCTTACGGATTGATGTCTCATGATCCGGACCACATCGTCTTCATCCATATGAAATATGATCATGCTCACAGCAAGCTCTTCCTCAATCAAGAGGTCTAAAGCGACATCGATCGGATCGTGAACTTTCCGTATGGCGGAAATTTCTGCAATGCTTTTCCCCTCGAATTCCTTATTGGCACTGCTCTCCACAGATGAAACGAGGATGTTTTCCCAACCGCTCATTGCCGAAAAGTTCTCCCAATCCACTCTCTCACGAATGTCTTTCTTAACGGATGCCCTCTCTTCCAGCAAAACACGGATGAGCTCGTCTGGCCCTTTTGCGTGATACCAGGGCGGAATGACCGCATGGAGCATCGTGCTTCCGGCCGTGTATGGATACTGGGCAATGGTCACATCAACCCCGTTGCGCCGCCCATCATCGAGGATCTCGAGCGCTTTTTGTGAAAGTCCCCAGTTTCTCCTTCTGGAAACCTTAAAATGTGTGATGAGCACGGAGATTCCCGACTGTCGCCCAACATCGATCACTTCGTCCATTGCCGCCGTCAACCTGTCTCCCTCGCTTCGCATGTGGACGTCGTAGATACCATTGTACTGGCAAACAACCTTCGCAATTTCAACGACTTCCTCCACCTTTTGATAGGAATTTGGTGGATAGATGAGCCCCGCAGAGATTCCCCTGGCCCCTTCCTCCATGCCCTGGGCCGCTATCTGCCGCATCTGATCGATTTCTGCAGGTGTTGCCTCCCGATCGGCCATCCCCATAACCTTGAGCCGGATTGTTCCCAGGCCAATATAGGAGCTTATATTGAGTGCCGTCGGCAGTCGGTCGATCTTGTCAAAATAGTCCGCCAGGCTTCTCCACGTCCAATCCATCTTGGGATTCCCGTTCAGTCCAGAGAGATGCTTTTGCCAGGTGGCGACATTTCTCTCATCGATGGGCGCCAGGGACATTCCATCCATTCCCACATTCTCGGTTGTCACACCTTGCCTGGTTTTTTGTTTTGCTCGCGGATCCAAGAAGATAAAAAGATCCGAGTGGCTATGGCCGTCGATAAACCCCGGACAAACAACGCATCCCTTGGCATCGATAGTTTTTCTCGATTCCCATTCAGCCAGTCGTCCAATTTTCACTATCCTGTCGCCGGCAACAGCCAAATCTCCACGGTACCAGGGATTTCCCATGCCATCCACGATTCTTCCGTTGAGGATCAACAAGTCGACCATCTACCCTTTTCCCCTCTTTCCTTAGTGCACAATAGACTACCGTTTCGTTTCAGTCAACCGGAGAAAACACCCAATCTTGCAGCTGGGCCCTAACCCTCACAGTCCGTATTGATAAAGATGATTGATCCTTTTCCTGCCATCTGTGGGAAGGGTCTCTCCCTTCCGAACACGTCCGCCCGGGGCAGGATACAAAATCCTTGACAAGTCCTCACGGTCTGTTACGATCAGCATGTTGACGCTGAGGCCAGTGGGGGGGATATGCCGAAGCTCGAACGATCGTTAGTCTAATTTGTCGGCCTGGCCTATTCAAAAAGCTGGGCCTTTTTGGTTGTCATAAGGAGAAGGGACGAGATCCCCGGCTAGAGATGCTCGAAAAAAGGAGCGGCCAGAGGGAGCAGAGACACGGAAAGGAGGGAACTCACGATGAGGAGAGGGATTGCTTTTTCTCTTATTGGATTGTCGCTCGCTTTTCTTACCCTCGCTGGAGCGGAAGCTCGGGAGTTGGTCAAGTTCGGTGGCGATGTTGTGGTCGAGGAAGGGACGACCGTGGACAAAGCGGTGGCAATCGGGGGGAATGTAACCGTCAATGGGGTCATCGAACGTGATGCTGTCGCAGTTGGAGGGTCAATTTTTTTGGGGCCCCAGGCAGTCGTGGGTGGAGATGCCGTCTCTGTGGGAGGAACAATTGAAAAAGGCGAGGGAGCCCAAGTTCGAGGGGATGTTGTGGAGGTGAATATTCCAAGGATTTCTTCGATTTTCGGACTTTTTTCCCAGGCTAAAGGGCGAGAATGGCTTTGGACCTTTAGGATTATCAGTTTTCTCGGTCTTCTCGCTCTGGCAGTGGTACTCGTGACGGTTATTCCGAAACCATTCGATTCAGTCCTGAGGACGGTGGAGGAGAATATCCTTCGATCGATTCTCTGGGGCCTGGTGGGGCTGGTGATCATCATTTTTCTCGCTGTATCGCTGGTGGTGTCTTTGGTCGGGATACCGTTGATACCGTTGGAATTTATGCTGGTCGGCTGTGCATTTCTGGTTGGCTATGTTGCGATGGCCCAACTGATTGGCAGTAAGATGGCGACCGCAGCGAAGAAGCCCCATCTCAACGTGATCTGGGCGACCATGTTGGGTCTCATAGTCCTATGGGTGATTGGCTGGGTGCCCGTGCTGGGTTGGCTGGTCAAGGGGGCCGCCTTGTTCCTCGGTTTTGGAGGTGTTGTTGCAGGCCTGCTCGGCGCTGCGAAAAGCCATCGAGAGAAGAAAAAGACGTGAAGGATTGGCCCTTACGTGGCGCCGAGAGAGCGGGACCGTGTGGTGGCTCTTATTTCTGTATTCCTCTCTCTTCGTGTTTTGAAAGAGGCTGCCAAGGCCCGAAGGACCCGAGAAAGCACCGGAGACTGACTGGAAAATTTGTGAAACCATCTTCGGTTTGAAGAGAAACCTCTCTGGTAAGACGTTCGTCCAGATGGAAAAGGATCCAACGAAGGGCAGGGGCTACTCACAAAAGATACGAACCTTCTCCTTGTCACTGTCGACGTCTACACTGAGGTCCGCGAGAGCCTCGATGAGCTCTTCAAGTTTCTCTCCATCGAGTGACGAAAGATCGAAATTGACGCCTTTTTCTTTAAGGGAATCGGTTACCCTGTTTTTCACGTGCTGAGGCATGATTGAACCGAGTTTGATCCCCGCCCTGAGAATATGCAGGGGAATGCGGATGTTCACCCGTTCATGTTTACCGTTTGCACCGGCTTTCGGCTCGACGTGAACTCTGAAGTACTTCAACTTTCTCCCTTTCGTGTGGGACGGCACGTCCTGTCCTGATCCGTCGGCCTGGATGTCTAAAGCATCGAGCAGTTTCTCTGCCTCTGAGACGGTGATCTTTCCCTCGGCGAGCATGGTTAAGATCTTTTGGCGGTCTTCACTCATGAGGATCCTCCTCTGGATAAGACGTATCAAACCTGTTATCCCTTCCCTCAGCCTTAACGGGTTTTGCCTGAATCTCCTGGGGACCATCTGATGACACCCTCTTCTCCACAACCCGCAGTCGAACGGTCCCAGGGGGCCGTATCACTGTCTGAGCCTCTCCAATGCTTCCTCAACGGTTATGTCACCGTGTTCGAGGAGCTCCAGCGCTTCTGTTTGTGAGGGTACGGGCGCGATATCCACGAAATCAAGCTTCTGCGAAATTCGGTTGAGCCGGTTTTTGACCGTTGGATAACTGACTCCGAAAAGTCGTTCCATCTCCTTGATCGAACCATGGCTCTTGACGAAAGCCGCGACAAATATTTGGTCTTCCGTGGACAACCGAGCCAGGGGCGGCAGGTCGAAGATGCCTTCGATTGAAATCTCTTTTCGTGGCAGTCTGACTTTTTCGATCAAGAACTCTTCGCCATTGGTCAGCCGCGTCAGTTCTTGCCAATCCTTTGCCATAAAATCGCCTCGTTCAATTTATTTAATTAAATATACACCAAATATTAAAAAAGTCAACTAGAAAATTAATAAAAGTCATTTTTTATTCCCAATTCTCTGAAATTATTTAAGTTCGATCTGAATCAAATTATCATCCTCTTGTCTGGGCGATATGATTTGACACCGTCCCGGCGCCTAACTTATAATCAGTGCCGGGAGTCAGTTGCTCGGAGAGACCTATATGCCACCAGAGGGCTTCAAACGTAAGCTTACAGCCATCCTGAGTGCCGACGTCAAGGATTACAGCCGCCTCATGGGCGAGGACGAGGACGCAACCGTCCGGACCCTAACGACACACCAGGAGCTCGTGGCCGCGGTCGTCCAGAAGCACCGGGGCCGTGTGGTGGACGCTTCGGGGGACAACGTTTTGGCCGAGTTTGGTAGTGTGTTGGATGCTGTGCGATGTGCCGTCGAGATCCAGGAGGAGGTCAAAGTTCGAAACGCTGAGTTTCCTGAAAACCGGCGGATGCAGTTTCGAATCGGGATCAACCTTGGCGATGTGATCACAGAGGGAGAACGAATCTACGGGGATGGGATCAATGTCGCTGCCCGACTGGAAGGGTTGGCCGAGGGGGGCGGGATCTGTGTTTCCGGGACTGTTTACGATCACGTCAGAAATAAACTGGCACTGGGATTTGAATTTCTGGGAGAGCAGAAGGTCAAGAATATCGCGGAGCCGGTTCGGGTGTATCGAATCGTGATGGAACCAGGAACCCCCGTCAGACTGTTGCCCGAAGAAAGGGTTGCAACAAAATGGTGGCAGAACACCGCTCTGGCTGCTGCCTTGGTTGTCCTTCTGATGGCTGTCGGCGTCGTCGTGTGGATATTCTTTCTACGGCAGGCTCCCCGGCCTTCAGAGGTTGCCGTAGAAGAGAGGATGGCTTTTCCCCTTCCCGACAAACCCTCCATTGCTGTGCTCCCATTTGTCAACATGAGCGGTGATCCCGAGCAGGATTACCTGGCGGATGGCATCAGTGAAAATACCATTATGGCTCTCTCCAAAGTGCCAGAGATGTTCGTCGTCTCCCGGAGTTCAACCTTCACTTACAAGGGGAGGGCGGTGAAGGTCCAGCAGGTAAGTGAGGAGCTTGGGGTGAGGTATGTCCTCGAAGGGAGTGTACAGAAATCAGGCAAGCGGTTGCGAGTTACAGCCCAGCTGGTCGATGCGACCTCGGGTCACCACCTCTGGTCTGAGCGCTACGATCGAGATATGAAAGATCTTTTCACTCTCATGGATGAGATCACCAAAGAGATCGTGGTTGCCCTTCAGATTGAGCTGACCCACGGCGAGCAGGCGGCTATCTGGCAAGACACAGACAACTTGGAAGCCTGGGGCCACGCAGTCAGAGGATACAGCCTGTATCAACGTTTCACGAAAGAGGACAATGCCAAGGCCCGGGAGCTATTTGAGCGAGCTTTGGAGCTAGACTCAGATTTTGCGGCGGCAAAAGCGATGCTCGCCTGGACTCATCTGATCGATGCGACGTATGGCTTCAGCGGTTCGCGCATCCTGGCCTTCAAACGGGCTGTCGCCCTTGCTCAAGAGGCTGCGGCGATGGATGAGACACAGCCAGAAGTCCATTCGTTGTTGGGAGGCATTCATCTGCTCCAAAGGCAGTATGACGAGGCCATTGCCGAAGGAGAGAAGTCTATCGTGCTGAATCCGAATAATGCCCTGAGTCATATCCTGCTTTCCCAGAGCATGCGCTTCGCAGGACGGTTCGAAGAAGCAGTCGCGCATGCCGAGGGGGCCATACGGCTCAGCCCCTACTACCCTGCATGGTATCTGACTGTTCTGAGCCATGCTTACCGGGATGCAGGACGGCACGAGGAAGCGCTTGCCTCCTACAAACAACTCCTTGAGCGCTGCGAGAAGGGTGAGTGTCCTCCCCTATGGGCGCATATCGGTCTGGCAGTTGTCTACGTAGAGCTTGGTCGGGAGGGAGAGGCCCGTCGTCATGCAGAGGAGGTCCTGAGATTGCACCCAACCTTTTCGCTCGAGACCTGGCGCAGGAGCTTCGCTTACAAAGATTCGACACATGTCGATCGCCTGGTCGAGACGTTGCAAAAGGCCGGATTAGAGAAAGGATAGGGTAACCAGTAGCACATCCTCCCCGCCGATGTCTTCCGTGAGTATGGGAGGAAGGTCGGAACTGATGACGCTCTTATGCCTTCATAGGGATTCGAGGAGATCCAGGATGTCAGATAGAAAACGGCTCTCTGTCTATGGGTGGGGCCAGATTCTCGTGGTCACCCTGTTTGTCGTCGTGGCAGGGACGATCGGCTGGTCCATCGCCGAGGAGGGAATCAAGCAAGAGGGTATATGGAAGGATTATAGGCGACCCTTTGAAGAAGATATCCTCGTCAGTGATGTGGCGACCATCAGGGTTGATCTACCGGACAGATTCTTCAAAATGGAAAGGGTGACCCTATCCGTCACAACAGACGCAACGCACCACAGCTGGCCGAGGATTGTCATCGGAGAGTGGGAACGGGATTTGGGGATATTTCTAACTCCTCAGGAGTATTTCACGACACTCACATTGACCGAAACAATAGAGATAGAGATGTCAACAAAAGAGTTCAGAAGAGGAAAGAACGAGATACAGTTTTTCTCTGCAACGGATAGTCCTGAAGACCAATACATCGTAACAAAACTCGAATTCACTGCTGTCCGAAGGGGTGCACGGTCAACTCCGCGGCCAGAAACATCCGAGAAAGTGCGAATCGGTCTGGTCACAAGTCTTACTGGGGGGTCAATTCGGATGGATAAACAAAACTATGTTGGCCTTCTAACGGATGAAATCGGACAAAAGCCAGGCCGCGAGGTGATACCCCTCCCAGACACGATACATTATCGTGACCTAGACTTGGATACGGCTAAGATTCTGAGCCAACGGTATAAGATTGACATGTTGATAGGTGTCGCGAGTACTTGGCGACCTGGCCTCCGATTCGAGGGGATTACGAGATTAATCGATATTTCCGGTCAAAAACTGATTGAACTCGAACCAATAGATATTGGTGCTGGATATGCGGAATTCAGGCCCGGATGGGAGAAGAAACTCGTCAGTAAACAGATCGGACAGATCGAAAGAATGGCCGAGGAGATCTCCCGGGCAAAGATAGCGGCTGCCGCCACAGTTGGGGAACCAAGAGCCCTCGAGAAGATCCGCGTCGGCCTTCTGACGAGCTTTGCTGGCGCGATGCTGGATCCTACTGCAGAGTCTTTCGAGAGGTATATCGACTACCTAACCGATGAGCTCGGCAAAAGACCAAGCGTTGAAATAATAGCCCTTAAAGAATCCATTAGCTATCAAAGTATCGACCTGGATACGGCCAGAAATCTGAAACAAAAACACAGAATCGACATGGTAATCGGAGTCATGAATTACGTGGCAAGCGGCCGCGGGTACGAGGGCCATACAAAGTTAATTGACCTTTCTGCTCAGACACTGACCGAACTCGATCCTGTCGGGCTCGGCGGGCTAGGCGGCCTAGACGTTCGTTGGGAGAGGAAGCTTGTCAGTAAACAGCTCGGGCCGATCCAAAAGATGATTGACGAAATCTCCCGACAGAAGATGGCGGCACCTACCGTTCCTGCCGAAGCAAGACCCTTCGAAAAAGTCCGGATCGGGCTTTTGACGGATCTCTCAGAGGACATTGGAAGAGAGTATTTTGCCAATCTCGAGGAACTCGTAGAGAAAAGATGGGACTCCGATCTGGTCAGTATTTCCTATCCGGCAAGCTATGATGCACTCGATATCGATACGGCGAGAACACTGAGACAGATGTTTCAGATTGACATGTTGATATTTGTCAAAGGGGTCTACCACGGTGCCGTAACACGTGGACTGAATGCCTACACAAAATTAGTTGATATTCCGGCCAGCAGGCTTGTTGAACTTGATCCCATCGAAATGGGATGGAAGGCATTTTATGGGCCCGCTCCCGGTGTGGGGAAAAAACTGTTGAGCGAGCAAATCGGACCGATTGAAAAAATGATCGCCCAGGTCTCTCGAGCGAAAACTGCTGCTAGGATGAGCCAAGAGGGGCTGGAGGCGACTCTGCCAGAGTCAAGGGAATTCAGAGGAGTCCGGATTGGTGTCGTCACAGAACTCCAGAAAAACCTCGAAAGAGAGTATTTCAAACAGCTGAAAGAGATCGTGGAGGAAATGGAGGATACTCAACTGCTTCTCCTTGTGGGTCAGGCCACCTACGATGCGCCACACCCTGAAGTCATCGAGGGTCTGAGGCAGAAATTTCAGATTGACATGATTATTTACGTCGGCACCAAGGCATATAGCACCGGACAGTTGTATTGGACAGGATTGGTTGATACATCAAAGAAGGAATTGGTGAAATTACCGGGGGTCTACATAAAGCAGGAAAATATGCATAGATGGGAAAAGATGCTGGTGGAGCGGCAAATCAAGCCCATTGAAAAGATGATTACCCAGATCTACCGGTAACAGAGTTTTTCCGATCTTAGAGAGATCCTTTCTGGTACTTCCTTATTGAGGCTGAAGGGCCTCCCCTCCGACGCTGATATTCCCGGGAAATTTGAAGGAAAAGACTTGACAGGTTTATGACTTGTGGTTATCTTATGACTAAGAGTCATTTAATAACTGTAATTCAGAAAGCGAGAAACGAGATGGGAACAAAAGACCGCAAAGAACGGGAGAAGGAGGCTCGGAGAAACGCCATTTTAGAGGCGGCCAGACCGATTTTTTTTCAAAATGGCTTCCAGGCGACTACCATGGACCAAATTGCAGAAGAGGCTGAACTGAGTAAGGGAACGCTGTATCTCTATTTTCCGAGCAAAGATGACCTCTACGGCACCATCCTCTTGGAGGGTCTGGAAAACTTGCACACCCGGTTATCCACGGCGTGTGACGGGAATGGAAACTGGGAGACACAACTCAGGGATCTCGGCGAGGCGTACTACCGATTCTATCTGGACTGTAAGCCTTACTTTCGCATACTCTTTCTGCTCCAGCACGACGAGTTTGCGTCACGGATCTCAGAGCCTCTTTATGAAAGATGTTTTGATGAGGGCCTTGCCTGTCTGCAAATCCTGGCGCGAGTCATACAAGAAGGAATAGAGTCCGGTGACATCGAACCCCGTAATCCTATGGAACTTGCTGTGATTTCGTGGGGCTTCCTAAATGGGACCTTCAATCTGTTTGAAGAAGAAGATAGCAGGAAGCTTATACCCACTTCGTTGGACTCACTCGTCGAGACGAGTTTCGACGTCATCACGAATGGACTGAGAAGGAGGGCATAATGTCAGGCGTAACATGGAGTGTCGTACTCCTGGGAAGTCTGGTTCTGTTCGGTTGCTCAAGCGGTGCGGACGAGGCCACGACCCGAGAGAACAAGGTTCCGGTCAGTGTCACTGCCGTGCGACAAGAGGTGAACCGGCGTCTGCTGAATGTGCTGGGAACCGTTGAGGCGAACAGGGACCTGAAGGTGAGTTTTGAGATCGGAGGGAAGATACGACGCATCGCCTTTGAGGAGGGGCAGTCCATAGAGAAGGGTGAGTTATTGGCTGAGCTCGATCCGACCGAGCTTAGGGCGCGGAAGCGGAAGGCCATAGAAAACAGGCAGAAGGCCAAACGGGACCGCGATAGGATGGAGAGGCTGTATCGTAAGGCGGTCGTTCCGTTGTCTTCCTACCAGGATGCCCAGTCAGCCCTGGTCAGTGCCGAGGCAGAGCTGAAGATCGTCCAGGAAAACCTCGACAACAGTGTCCTCCGTGCTCCTTTCGCCGGGAGAATCACCCAGAAATTCTCCGAAATTGGGGAAGTTGTGGCCCCAGGGACACCCATCGCCGTCCTGGCTGAGCTTGATCCCGCACTCGTGAGAGCGGCGGTGCCGGATACATTGATCCAGAAGGTCAAACCAGGTCAAAGGGCGGTCATCGGGGTTGACAGTACCCCCCAAAAAAGATTCGAGGGCGTTGTTACTCGTTTGGAGACGAGCGCCGATCCCCTCTCGAGGACATTCAGCATTGAGGTCAGGCTTGAAAACCCGGACGAAATCCTGCGTCCAGGTCTCATTGCCCGTGTGGAAGTTATGGACGACTCAAAGGGACTGGGCGTTTTCATACCGCTCGATGCCGTCCTTGATTTTGGAGCCAATCCGACTGTCTTTGTCGTGCGCGATGGGACCGCGGAGAGGCGTGCTGTCAAGCTGGGGGAGATGGCTGGTGCGGACGTAGAGATTCTCGAGGGACTCGTCCCCGATGAGCTGGTCGTTGTCTCTGGCCAGGAATATTTGGATGACCAACAGCCGGTCCTGATCGACCGAACATCGGAAAACAAACAATGAAACTTGTCGCATTGGCAGTCCAGCGATATAGGCTCACGGTCCTGGGGATCATTTTGCTCCTGATCATGGGGGCACTCTCCTATTACTTGATACCCCGTCGCGAGGACCCACTCGTCAAAGTCCCCGGAGCGACGGTACAGTCTCATTATCCCGGGGCGAGCCCACGGGATGTTGAGCGCTACGTGACAATACCCCTGGAGGAGAAGATCAATGAGATCGATGAAATCGACAGGATTTTCTCGTCTTCATCCCAGGGAACGTCGACGATCTTTATCGAGTTCGACCCGGATTCGGACATGGATCAGAACATGCAAGAGCTGCGGGAGAAGGTTAGAGAAGGAGAAGCGGATCTCCCAGAAGAGGCCACCGATCCGGATATAACCCGCTGGAAGACCGAGACCGTCTCTCTCATCATCAACTTGAACGGCCCCTTCTCCTACGGGCAGCTCTTCAAATACGCAAAATATATCAAGAGAGACCTGGAGAAGATCCCCCAGATCATGACGCTCGAGATCGATGGAGATCAGGAAAGAGAGGTTCAAGTTAGGGTCCACCAGGATCGCCTCTCCCAGTACAAGATCTCCCTTGGCGAGGTGATCGGACAGCTTAAGGCCGAAAATGTGAGTCTGCCAGGGGGACACATGGACCTGGGTCGACGTCGTTATCTGGTTCGGACCGATGAGGAGTTCATGCGAGCGGGCGAAGTGGGTAAAACGATTGTTGGTGCTTACGAGGGACGCCCCGTGTTCCTGGTTGATCTGGCGAAAATCGAGGATACCTATGAGAGGCCCGAGTACTGGGTCCGGTTCAATGGCGAAGAAAGCATCAATCTTCTGGTGACCCAGAAACCCAAGTCAAACCTTTTGGGCGTATCTGAAAAGATCCGCGATCGCCTCGATGAATTGACCGAACACCTTCCTCAGAAGCTCAAGCTTGAGGTCTTCGCTGACCAGGCGGTTTCAGTGGCCCTCCGATTGGACACGTTTCAGAATAACCTTGCCATCGGGGCTTGCCTCGTTATCTTTTTGACAGTCCTCCTGATGAACATGCGCATGGCCTTTGTTGTGGCCTTTGTCATTCCCCTATCGATCAGTTTTTCTCTGATCATGCTTTACCGGCTCGGCCATTCCTTGAACCAGATAACCCTGGCTGCGATGATCGTCGTCCTTGGGATGCTGGTCGATAACGGCATCGTTGTGGTCGAAAACATTCAGCGACATCTGGACCAGGGAAAGGACAGAATCTCAGCCGTCCTGACCGGAAGCCGGGAGGTATTGGGGGCAATCACCTCCTCCACCCTGACAACCATGCTCGCCTTTGCGCCACTCCTGTTGATGTCAGGAGACACGGGTCAATTCATCAGGGGCATTCCTCTCACCATGATTTTCGCAATCGCCGGGTCCTTGATGGTTGCAGTCCTCGTTTCACCCCTCATGAGCCAACGGTTTTTGAAGCCTGGACGAAAAGACGGAGGCAACAGTCCGGTGATCAGTTTCTACGCTCGCATCCTGGGATTTGCCCTAAACCATAAAATCCTCACACTGAGCGTAACCATGATGGCCTTCATCGGCTCCCTCGTTTTCATCCCCCGGTTAGGCCTTCAGTTTTTCCCCAAAGCCGAAAGAGAAATCTTCATTATCGACGTCCAGTTGCCCCAGGGCGCGAATATGGAGACCACCTTGAATCTTGCCACGCGAATAGAGAAGATTCTCCTGGCAAAGGAAGAAGTAGAAACGGTGATGACCCATGTCGGGGAGAACGGGCCCAGGATCTACTACAACATCAACTTCTTTCGCATAAAGGAGGCAAACAGAGCCCAGTTTTTCGTCACCATTAGGCGAAACAAACGCGGTGTGACCGCTGCGCGGGTTATCGAAGAACTGAGACCTATGTTGGCTCGCTTATCCGGCGGACGGATCGAGCTCAAGGAACTCGAGCAGGGACCTCCGGTTGGCGCACCCATCGCCATCAAGATCAAAGGGGACGAGTTGGATGTCCTTGAGCGTCTGGCTCAGGAATTCAAATCCCTGCTGAAATCTATCCCCGGCGCGGTCGATGTGACGGACGATGCCTCTGAGACGATTCCCCAGATAGAGATCCGTATTGATTCGGACAAGGCCCAGCTCCTTGGGATAACCAATGCGACGATCGCCCAGACCATCCGAACAGCGGTCTATGGGACCACTGCAACAAGCTTTCGCCAAGAGGACGAGGAGATCGACGTGGTGGTTTCCCTGGGTGAAAAATCGCGAAACGACGTAGCCACGTTCAATGAAATCTACTTGAAATCGCTCGAGGGTTTTAAGGTTCCTTTCCGTCAGGTCGCCGACGTCAAGCTCGTCTCAGACATTGGCACCATTAGACGGGAGAACCTGACACGGACGGCAACCGTTCGAAGCGAAATCCAGGGAACCCTGTCGCAGGCGGTGGTTGACGCGTTGAAGGCTAAAGCCGTCTCTCTTCGAATCCCTCCTGGCTATTTAGTTGAATACGAAGGAGAAACCAAGGAAAGGAATGAATCGTTCGTAAGTCTGGGCTGGGCAATGATCGCCGCCTTCCTCTTGGTTTACGTCGTCCTAGTCGCCCAGTTTAACTCGTATAAACAGCCCTTTGTCATCGCTCTGTCCTTGCCTTTCGGTCTGGTGGGCGCGGTGCTCGGCCTGTGGGTCACCGGATATCCATTTGGTTTCATGGCGTTCTTGGGGGTGGTGAGTCTGACAGGAATCGTGGTCAACGATGCCATTGTCCTCATCGATTTCGTCAACACCATTCGGAAAGACGGAGGGGACTTGAGGGACGCGGTAATAGAAGCTGGAAGGCTCCGTTTTCGTCCGGTCATGCTGACCACCGTATCTACCGTTGCGGGCCTTCTGCCCCTGTCTGTCATGGGTGGAAGCCTCTGGGGACCCATGGGGAATGTCATCATTTTCGGCCTCTCCATGGCCACAGTCCTGACGCTGATCATTGTTCCGGTAGTTTATGAGGTTATTGAAAAGACCGGAGGAGGACCCGAGAAAAGCCTCCGCTTATGACGTCTCCATTTGCAGGGTGTGTCTGGTTCAGTCCAGCGCCCGCTTGATTTCTCGGCAGGGTTAAGAATTTCCTTCAACGTTCTTGCTCTTTCTATCCTCCATCTGAGGCTGTTACTTCACCCACCTTATCCCTTTTCAAATGGTCAGGTAAAATATCACGGCTGAGGACATCAGCTTCTGTTTCCTGCCGCCGGATGATCAAGGCCTGGTCACCATTCACCAGTACGGTCGCCGGCCGGGGCATGGCATTGAAGTTACTCATAGAGACCTCCTGATATGCCCCCGTGTCGAATACAGCGAGGATATCTCCAACCTGGACATCGGGGATGCGCACCGTCGGCATTAATCGGTCGCCGTAACAACTCCGTCCGATGATATCTGCCCTATCAATCATGTCTGAGTCGACTTTGTTGGCGAATACATAATCGTGGAGGTGGTGTTCGTAGCGTCCACCAGTGAACCAGAATTCCGTTGTATCCACGACGACAAGGTTCCAACAAATGGGGGTTGTCATACGTTTAATGTTTTTGACCGTTGTTAAATGGATTCCCGCATTACCGTGGATCGCCCGTCCGGGTTCAATTTGGAGCAAGAGACCCTTCGGATCGATGCCGTACTTTGGCAACTCCCTCCGAAGAGTGGCCGTGCACGCATCGGCATACTCCTCAATGCTCGGAGCGGGCTTTTGATTCGGCTTTTTTGTGATACTGTCAATCAGTTTCGCCAGTGCTTTGTAACGCCCATTCGAGCCGAGGACCTTGAGCCCTGTTGAAAGTGCATAAAGTGCTGCCAACTGAAGAGGCTCACTATAATCCGTGACCGCATTGAAGGGGTCCCTGGGTACGGCGAAGCCGCCGCCAATGTCGATCTCCTGTGGCTGAAAACCACCCAATGCTTGGCATACCTTCCCGATCTCTCCTGCAAACGCCTTCATCTGCTCTTCCCAGTATCGCGTTGAGGGATCATGCCGACCGTGATGTTCGTGAAAACCGACTAACTCGACGTTTTTTATCTTGAGAAGCCGGGGTCCAACGACCATGATCTGTTCGAACGAGAGTCCACCCTTATACGCCATGGCGGCGATATCCGTTGGAACCAGCCCCTCTGCCACAAAGCCGCTATGATGGGTAAAACCCGAGATCGCTGGTTTTAGGCGAAGCCGCACTTTCGCTACTCTGTTGAGCTCTTTCGATGCCTTCTCAATAGTATCAACCTCTTCGACGCTGTCGATGGTAATGCGTACACCTTCCCGAATACTTCTGACAATATGATCTTCGTCTTTCGGCACCCCGTTGACTGAAATAAACTGAGGATCGAAACCAGCCTCTAACGCGACGGTGAGCTCCCCCGAGGAATAGATATCGCAACCGCAACCTTCATCAGCTAGAATTCGCTGCACCGCAGAGATCCAGTTCGCCTTTGCAGCCGGCAATACCTTCACCGGCCCATCTGGCCAGCCCTGGTTAAATGCCTCCTGAAAACGGCGGACGTTTCGACGGATTTGATTCTCAGATAGCACAAAGAGCGGCGAACCGAATTGATGGATCAGATCAACAGTATCGCACTCCTCGATGAAAAGATGTCCATTCCGGGTCGACAGGCAATCGTCCAAGCGGGTAGGGGCAGTCATTTTTTCGCCTCCCTTCGCAGGGGGTGGGGTCGTCTAAATTGAGGTTCTACCCTGTGTGTCCTCGTGATTATCTTTTCTCTGGATCCAATGTGCCACGACCGATCTGACCAAGTCGACCAAGGTGCACCCGAAACCTGTTATCACCTGAGGTCTCGAGACGGTTCACACTCCGCCTGAACACGTCAGCCCGTAAAGACGCGACACCTATCCTGTGGTTGGTGGTCTGCGCACTTGTTCTAACTCTTCGAGCGACCGTGGCCAGTCTTTCTTGAGCAGCCGTGACAGTGCCCGGTCTGCGAGCAGCCTACCGCCGGTTTGGCAACGAGGGCAGTAATTCGTTTCATTGGTTGCGTAGCGAATACGTTGAACCGGCGCGCCACAGTCTGGACAGGGGTTGCCATATCGCCCGTGAACCTTCATGCCATCTCGAAAGGCTGTCACTTTCTCGGGGAATCCCTCCCCTGCGTCGATCCGCAATCTATCAATCCATTCTATGAGGGTTTCTCGTGTGGCGTGGTAAAGCCGCTCGATTTTCTTAGCCCCTAGCTTCTGCGATAGAGCCACCGGAGAAAGTCTCGCCCGATGGAGGATCTCGTCAGAATAGGCGTTCCCGATTCCACTGAGCAGCCGTGGATCTGTAAGGGCTCGCTTAATGGTATGATTCTTACGTGTAATGGCCGCGTGGAAGGTCTCGAGATTTGCCTCGAGAACCTCGAGCCCCCCTGGATCATGGGTGTGGAGTCCGTCTTTCCCGTACACGAGATGAAGAGACGCCCGCTTCTTCGACCCAGCTTCAGTGAGGGTCAAAGTTCCGGTGCTGAAGTCAAACGCCACCAGCGACCGCTTGCCCAGCCGTGGTAAACCCTGTTCGTGCCAATGGAGGCGTCCCGCGATCATGAGATGAAGGATCAGCCAGAGTTCGTCTTGAAGACCGATGGCGATCCGTTTCCCAAGACGGCGAAGCGCTTCAACCCTTTTGCCGCCGACCGTCGACATAGGGGGTTCGGCGGTTCGCAAAAGAAATGGGCTCCTCAGCCGGACATTCTGAAGGGTGTGGCCAAGGATACGCTTCTGAAGTGCTTCAATGTAGATCTCGATATCGGGCAGTTCGGGCATCTGTGCTCGTTGTTCCCCGCGAATATGGTGGCGGTGTCCCAGCGATTGTTTTTCCCGATGGGTCTTGGGTGTTCCGCCTGCCCAGGCGAAACAAAAAAATCAAAAACACAGGCGGCCCCAGAATCTCTGAGATCTACCGATGAACTGCTGTGCCCCAGTAATTGAAGCATGCGGGCTTCCAGCCGGGAATATACATAGTTTCCAGACGCTTTATGGCGAACCCGTTCTGTTCTATGAGAGATGGGATTGGACGGTTAAGGTGACATCCCCCGGCCAGTTTCTTCCAGATCGGGTTTATTCGATTCTGCCATCGTCGCACAGCCTTGTCAGGCGCGGCACCGTGCTCACAAAATATCAGCTCCCCACCCGGTTTGAGAACTCGCCCCACGTTCTCCAATGCACGTGCCACATCAGGAATGGTGCAGAGCGTGTACGTCACCAAAACGGTGTCCGCACTTCTATCGTCTAAGGGTATTTCCTCACCCGAACGCCTTATGAATTCAACATCAAAACCAACCCTTCGAGCCTGTATCTGAGCCATGGCGAGTGACTCTTTGGAGGGGTCTAACCCCCATACGTGTGTAACCTTGGCTTTGTCATAAAAGGGCAGATTCAAACCCGAACCTATTCCGATTTCCAATACCCGCCCTTGGGCTAGTGGGACGATCTTCTGGCGTTGCATCATCAAAGGCTTGGCACGACAGAGTATGTCCGTTAGCTTTGGTAGGATGTATTTTTCGTAAAACCCCATCTGGCCTCTCCTCAAGCCATCTGCCAGGTCTTGACCTGGGTTTTTCATGTCTAGGAGGACGGCAATGGCCCTCTCAAACTGACCCATACCCGAACTTCTCTATTTTGAGGGCAGTTTCGCTACGAACTCCTTGGCCTTTTTCAAACACCCCTCCAATTCCTGATCGCTCTTGAATCCGTCCCGTCCCACCATGACCCAGCCCTTCATAGGCCGTCCCGTGATGTCGAATGGCCTTACAAAGGGTGATTCCAGCTCGGTCTCGGCGTCTTTCTCACCGAGTCGAAGGATGAGGAAATCCTTATACACCCCGCAAAACATGTTTCCCTTCAAGAGATGGCACACGCCCCCAAACATCCTCTTGTCCGTTGTGTCTTTCCAACCCGACGCAATTCGCTTGATCCGGGCTTCGATTTCTTCGTTGTATGGCATAGGCTCACCTCACCATCTTTTTCGATGGCTATTAAAAGGTGAGCAGACTCTAAAGTCAAGCGGAATTCGATAGGAAGGGCCAGGCGAACCATTCCCGGGTCGGGTGACCTGGCGATTCACAAGAAGGCCTCTGTGGCGGAAGACCTCGCTGAATGGGTTGATCCCAGTTACGACAACGTGGTACATAGTCACTGGGACGAACTCCTTGGCGCTGCGATTAAGAGGATCAAAATTGTCAAAATTCGGGTGCGCTGATGGCTCACAGTGACAAACCCACTTCTCCGACCCAATCGGATACCGCAACAGATCAAGTCTCACCGGACCCCGATAAGGAGCGGACCGGGGGTGTTGCGGCGGCAGGACGTTGGGATGCGCTGGCCGTGGGGATTACGGCATTCATTGTTGCCTTTGTTGGGGCCATTGTGGTTCTCAGCATTCCTTATGCTATTCTCAGTGCTCCCCTGCCGCCCAGCGTGGATCGATTGGGTCTCTCAACCGAGATCACGCAGAAGTTTTTCTTTGAGCGTGCCTGGTATATTCTGGTACCTTCGATCCTGTTTGCATTGTGGATCGGTTTCACGTCGTATCGATGGGGGCTGAAGTCGATGCAGACAGCCCCTGATGAGACCGAACCCGGCAAAAAGATCGGGTAAAATTCCGACCCAAAGAGGATGCGAAATTGAGCCAACAGGAACGACAGGCTATCCTGGCTTACTTCTATTGCGCCATATTCTGGCTTCTCGTTCCAGCCCTGGCCGGGATCTTGATGGCCGCGTTCCTTTCCACCCCATCTCTGCAAGAGTTCGTTCCACAGCCCCTCAAAGGAGTCCTGAATTTCGGCCGCCTGAGGCCGATGCATTCCAATACGCTTATTTTCGGGTGGCTTTCCATGGCATATGCTGGGGCTATGCTCTATATTACCAGGCGCCTGACAGGGGTCTCCCTTTTCAGTCCCGGACTTGCCCGGGTGGCCCTATGGCTGTGGAACCTTCTGATCGCTCTAGCGGCCATCACTCTGCTTGTTGGCATGAACCAGGGGCGTGAATATGCCGAGATGATCTGGCCCCTGGACCTGCTCTTTCTGGTTGTCATTGGCTTGCTGGGAATAAACATCTGGGGCACCGTCGCCCGTCGACGAGAACCCAAGCTGTACGTCAGCATCTGGAACTTTATGGCCGCCACCTTGATTCTCATTCCCGTCTATGCAATCGGCAACAAGATCTGGGACCCAACCGGGGCCTACACCGGCATGAATGATAACATCATCAACTATTTCTACGTCCACAACCTCTTCAATGCCTGGTTTACCACCGGCGGCATCGGTTTGGCTCTTTACCTGCTGCCTCGGTTGACAAATAAACCCCTTTACAGCCATGCCCTGGCCATGTGGGGATTGTGGAGCGTCTGGACAGGTCAGCACCATCAACTTTGGGGCCCGGCCCCGGATTGGCTCGAAATTTTGACAGTGGTATTCAGTGTTCTGGCTGTTGTTCCAACGACGGCCTTTATGTGGAATTTCTACCAGACGATGAAGTACCGCTGGCTGCGAGTTGGGCAGGATGTGGCGGTGCGGTTTTTTGTGGTGGGCGCGATCTTCTGGGGATTCACCTGCATCCAAGGGATCGCCCAGTCGTTACGCACCTTTAGCCTCTACGTGCACTTTACTAACTGGGTGGTTTCCCATTCCCATCTGGCTTTTGTGGCCGACTATTCCCTCTGGGCCTTTTCCCTGGTCTACCTGATCGTTCCGGAATTGCTGAAACGCCCCATTTACAGCCGTATTCTTGCTGAGTGGCACTTCTGGCTGACCCTGGTGGGGCTGATGATTTTCATGGCCAGCCTCTGGCTGGCAGGTTTGGTCCAGGGTCAGCACTGGCTGGCTGGAGGGATCCGATTTCTGGACACGACCCAGGCCATGTATCCCTACTTTACCTGGCGGTTATTTGGTGGGCTCATGATATTTGTGGGCCAGGTCGTGTTTGCTTATAACATCTGGAAGACAGGAGCAGAGAGCGTGCCTTCCCGGAAAGGCTGGGTGCCCCTGGGTGCGCGGGTGCCCCAGGGTTAAGGAGGACGCAACACGGTGCGTTGGAGAATCGATCAACAGGGTCTGCCCTATTTGATCACCGGTTCACTGGTGGCCTTGATTCTGGGTATTATCGTAACCATCTTGATTCCAGCCCTTGGAGAACCGGATCCCACTGACCTGGCTCACCAATACACTGAAAGCGAGTTGCTGGGCCGGCTGGTCTATCAGCGCGAAGGGTGC
The DNA here is from genome assembly GCA_964348095.1 of uncultured Thermodesulfobacteriota bacterium. GTDB lineage: Bacteria > Desulfobacterota > BSN033 > WVXP01 > WVXP01 > WVXP01. The sequence continues at coordinate 95,067 of CAYGBK010000065.1, forward strand.
TGGTACTGCCATACCCAACAGGTCCGCCCACCAGAGGTTGGTATTGGAACCATCCAGGTCAAGGGAGACATCGGTCCTGCCTCCTCGGCCGGTGACTATGCCTTCCAGAAGCCTGTCTACTGGGGGACCGAGCGTCAGGGACCGGATTTATCTCACGTTGCCAGTCGTCCCTACGGCTCAGTCAAGGAATGGCACATTCTGCATTTCAAGGACCCGGCCTTGGTGAGTCCGGGAACCCTGATGCCTTCGTATGCCCATCTTCCGGAGGCTGATGTCGAGGCACTGGCGGCCTATCTGTTGACCCTAAAATAGGAGTGACAGGATGATTTTTCCGGCGACTTGGTTGGTCTGGATCACTGTAGCGCTTATTCTGGCCCTTTTCTGGGGCGCCTATTTCATCGCCCGCGCCAGTGGCCACTTTGACGACCTGGAGCAGGTAAAGTACAAGGTACTGGAGGAGAGCCTGGAGAATGAGAAGGAATGAAATCCAAGAATTTGCTGAAGACGTCAGGGTAGGTCCCGCCGTGCGGCCGCGCTGGATAACCATCCTGGCTTACTGCCTGGTGATTTGGGGACTGGGGTACTTCATCTGGACAGCCAGCGGTGGAGGGCTGGACGGACCTAATTTGGTCATTTGGGCATTGCTGGCATTTTGGCTCGTATACACGCCGTTAGCGGTGTATAAGAAATGGTTTGCTATCCGGCTGTGAACCGGATAATGGGGGAGCCCCGTGGTGTGACTGCAGGAGCGACAAACAAGGGAATTTGACACACAGATCAGCTGATCTCCTGTCAGATTTCAGAGTGTATTCGCCTGCCATTTAGAAAGCCATAATACTCTCTATCAACTGATTCAATCAACTTTATCTCCGTGAAAGCGAGCGTTTTCATCCTCAAGTGGGATCCCACACTGACTGTTATTCTCAAATTCTAGTTTCAAGTGAATCTGCCGACCCTTTTTCCCTTTGGTGAACGCGACAGGAGACGCCAGGAGAAAACTCAAAAATGATATAATTGTCCAAAATCTACTGAAGATTTTATGCCCCTAAGTCGAGGGGCTCCGAAAAGCCGGAGTCCGCTGAAGACAATGATATGAGGAGGCAGGGGTCGACATGACTGGGGATAGACCCAAAAGACGCCTCGTCTTTGTCGGCGGGGGACACGTTCACCTGCTTTCATTAAAGAATATCGGCCGTTTCCTGGATGGGGGTGCCGAGGTTACGGTGATTGCCCCGGACCGATTTCACTACTATTCGGGCATGGGCCCAGGAATGGTTTCACGCATCTACGAGCCAGAGCAGGTGCGGTTCAACATTCAAAAGATGGTCGAATCCCGTGGAGGGTCGTTTGTTAAAGACAAAGTGGCCTCAGTTGATGCACCTGAAAAAGAACTTACCCTGGCGGGTGGAGAGAAAGTGTTTTACGACCTCCTCTCTTTCAATATAGGAAGCTATGTGCCGATGGACCGTATCGAGGGTGCCGAAAAAGGAGCGATTCCTGTAAAGCCGATCGAGAACCTGGAAAAAGCCCGACGGGCCATATTGGAGGGTTTTCAGAGAGGGATTCCCAAAGTTCTTATAGTTGGTGCTGGTCCTGCGGGTGTTGAACTGGCTGGTAATATTTGGCGATTGGCCTGCAGTCAGGATGGCTATGGGGAGATCACTTTGGCGAGTTCCAGAGACCGGGTTCTGCCGGAGCTCCCCCAAAAGGCGAGTTCTCTTGCCCAGGAGTCTCTCTCTCAACGGGGGATACATATCCGCTCCAACTTTCGCGTGGTTAATCTAAGCCAGGGAAGGGCCCGTTCCAAATATGGTGAAGAAGTCCGGTACGATGTGGCTATTCTGACAATTGGGATCATGCCCCAGAGGATTTTCGGCAATTCTGGATTGGAAACGGCAGCAGACGGCGCGCTCCTGGTAAACAACTACCTTCAGAGCACGAGCTCCCCGGATGTCTTTGGAGGCGGAGACTGTATCGCCATCCATGGAAGCCGAGTGGACCGGGTCGGTGTCTATGCCGTGCGGGAGGCGCCGATTCTTTTCAACAATCTCTTGGCGAGACTAGAGGGAAAGCCGCTCAAGGCCTTTAAGCCGCAGAAACGATACCTTTTGATACTCAACCTCGGAGACGGCTCGGGTCTCTTTGTCCGAGGGTCTTGGGTGTGGAAAGGGAAACTGGCATTTGCCTTCAAGAGCTTTCTCGATCGACGGTTCATGTCAAACTTCCAGGTTTCGGGAGAAACGGGATGACTGGATTGGAGGAGGCAGGATGAGATTCATGGATCTATTTTCTCAGGTCAAGACGATGAACGCCGAGGAGTCGAGAAAGTGGCTCGATGAGAGCCCCGAGGAGTCGGTCACGCTTCTGGATGTTCGAGAGCCCGAAGAGTATGAGGAGGGACACATTCCTGGAGCGGTTCTCATTCCCCTTTCAGAACTTTCCGACCGGCTCTCTGAAATTGATCCACAGAAACCGGTTCTTGCTTATTGAAAGGCAGGGGGCCGCAGCCGGTCGGCTGCAAACCTGCTTTCAAATGAAGCCTTCGATGCGACCTCGATGACGGGAGGGATTGATGCCTGGAATGGTCTCCTTTCCAGAGCAGAAGTCGATCAGGGGATATACCTCATTGAGGGGGACGAATCCCCAGAGGAGGTCCTGTCTCTTGCCTATGGATTGGAAGATGGGATCTATCGGTTCTATTCGACCCTCGCTGAAGGATCGACCGAAAAAGACGTTGGAGAACTCTTCGAGAAATTGGCCAAAGCTGAGGTCCACCACAAGAACAACATCTGGGAGAGTTACAGGGCATTGACTTCGGGTCGGCTAACGAGAAAGGCTTTTGAAGCTGAAACCGTTCCAAAAACCATGGAGGGAGGGAAGACGGCAGACCAAATTCTGGAGGAGCAGGGAGATTCAATTCAAAATTCTCGCGATGCTATAGAGCTCGCCATGTCCTTGGAGACCGATGCCCTCGATCTCTATCTCAGGATGGTTCACAAAACTCAAAAGGAAGAAGCAAAGGCGGTCTTTTTTGCCATCGTGACCGAGGAGAAAAGTCATCTTAAGAGGCTGGGAGAGTTGTTTCGTAAGAAGCTCAAGGGACAATAGCTTCGCTTTTCGAGACCATGCTGTATGCCATTCGCAGTGTTTATGGGGTAGGCTTTTTGAAAAAAATCTGGCAGGCATCCCTGTCATAGTGCCCCTGGGAGTTCTTGCCGATCAGAGATTCATGGACTGCCCCGTTGCTCCAATAAACCGTCACACCGATTTCTTCCCCTGTCTCAGAGAAAAACTCCACCACAATCGATGCGATTGGATCGGCACTCTCGACAATCAAGGGATAAACGATTCTCTCCTTTATTTCTTCAATCTCCTGTGCTCCTGTTGCCAGTCCGCCCCTCTTTATGGCAAGCACAGGCATCGGAAATACTTCCAATGCATCAAGACGGGTGTATTATACTCTGGACTTCTTGAGCCTTGTGAGATCCAGACCGAAGTCACTCGCAAAACTTGTCGATCCAGGGAATAAAAGGAGACTCAACAAAAGCAACGCGATCGTGGGTTTTAGCATAGGGTCCTCCGCTCCCTTCTAACTTTACTGGAAAGAAGCTGTAATGGTATCAGACTCTATTCATGACCGGGTCCTAGAGTATACTGCGTCCTGGCCGATTTTGGGAGGAATTTGATTATGGGTTCTGGCCTCTCTGGCTTATAGCATATCTCCACCACGGTTGTTTGCCATACCCAACCTTCAACGCTTTCAATCTCTAATTCTCAAACCCCTAGACAGTTTTCATAATTCCATCAGGCGACCGGCCTTTTTCCCAAAGGGTTGGATGGCATGCCTTTTGCTCCTAGCTTCTCATCCCGTTCTCTTATTCCGAGTGAAGAAAGAGGAGATTATCTAATGAGAAATCTTTCAAAGCTTTTTGTTTTGAGTGTCGTCCTATTTCCATTGATAGCCAACGTAACGTGGGCAGACACCACTGGAAACTCCCAGGACGTGATGGCGGCGCGGCAGGAGTTTGAATCAAGGTGCCCAAAGCCCGAGTGGTGGGACCGCGTATCTGTATCGGGTGCGACTATTAATACCTATGACGATTTAATCAGCTATTGGCAAGACAAGAATCGATCCAAGAGCCAGTTCTTTAAAGCCGCTTACATTGCGATTCTTGATTATCCGTTAGATGTGGATATTGTCGTCAACGCAATCAAGCTCATGAACTACACGTACAGTTACCCCCACAGAATCGAGCTTCAGGAGTATGCGATTGAAAAATACTTTTCATACAAAAGTCCATACGGTAAGCCAGGGAATACTATTGCGGGTATCGTTGAAAACCTGGGGCGACTCTATAACGATGCCGGACAGTATGATAGGTCGGTCAACTTGATCGAGAGGTTGCTGAAAGAACGGGAAACCGAGGTAAACGATCATCTGCTCGAGCTAATCCATCTTAAGTACGCTCGGGCGCTTCACGGACAAGGCCGTACTGCCGACGCTGTCAATGTTCTCAAGAAGGCGGTGAAAAAGTACAACGGTAGCTGGGAAAAACGTTTAAATGAGGCCATTGCCAGGTATGGAGGAAGTCCAGTCACCACGTCGGTCAAGCCTTCGGCTGCAAAGGATCCGACGCGGGGGAAAGCTCCCTGGTGGAAGAATAACATCGTAATTATTGGAGCCTCACTCCTTACCGCTTTATTGATTCTTGTCCTGAGACGGGCGAGCAGGGAACAGCCGAATTACTCTGGAGTTTATGGACGGAGCGCTTTCGGCGCGGACTCCGATGTCGAGCAGCTTGTTCGCGATGGCCGCCAGATTGAGGCGATACAGCTCTACAGGCAAATTCACGAGGTGGGCTTGAGCGAGGCAAAACAGGCCGTAGACCAGATTGCCCAAAAAACGTCTCACCCGGGGACGTGATTCCTTTCCCTTATTCCCTCCCAAAGAAGCAAAGAGCTCACACGCAGATGTGTGGGTTTTTCCCTTTCACGTCTCACGCAGTATTTCGTTCAGCCTTCCTGAGTGGTGATGCCTCCGCCGGCCTTCATACCGAATAGAAATCGGGTTACACCTGTTCGTTTTACGGCGACCGCATATAGAGAGAGTATGAGAAATGTCGACGTGAGGGTAATCGGTCCAAATTTTGCGACCACGTTGATTTGCCACTGAAGAAGGTAGAAACCCGCCACAACAATCACCGTTTGCTGGAGGACATAAATCGGATAGGAGCCTTCATTGAGGTAGGTGAGAAGGGTATGAGGAAAGTTCAAATATCGTTTTCCAAGCCCCAGGAGCACCAGGATCCACGCCCACGTGTTGAAGGCGTGAAAAATCTCAAACAGAACGTATTGTGCTCCGAAGGATGGCTGGGGTGGACGAGAGAATCCTGACAGCTTGATGACATAGAACAGAATGAGGCCCAACACCGCAAGCATGATGGCCATGGGGTGAACCTTGTCTATCCCTTCTTGAAACTGGTCAGTGATACAGAAGATGTAACCATATAAAAAGACAATGAAAAAGAACAATGGGTTTGGATAGGGCAGGCCCGTTAAGCGGGCGAACGCTAGAGGAATTGCGAATAAGAACATCCCCCACGTGTGGCAGCCGTGCATCCGGGCGAGTTGCGATATGTGTTGTCGTCCCCTTTGTGTATCCAGGTACCGAAATGCTGGCAATGCGATAATTGAAAAAAGAAACAAGTACAAAATGAACCAGAGGTGAGCAGGCGTGAATGTGCCTTCAAACCCGGTCAAGGAATCGAGTCCACCGATTGAAAAAAACTCCGGGTAATACTGGAAAAAGGACTTCTGAAACTCGACGGTTTTACTCACCGCTGCATAGTACGTTTGCGGGGGGACAAGGACAAGCGTCCCAAAAGCGAGTGGGACCAGGAGCCGTTTTGCTCTTTCCCTAATAAACTCTCCCTGTGTTCGACTTTGCAGCGAAAACCAGGATGACGCACCGGCAATCAAGAAAAGGAGCGGCATCCCCCACGGATCGAGAAATCTCCTCAGGACCTCAAGGCCAATAATCGGTGGTTCGTGTTTCACATAAAACGGAATGGAGTCGAAGATCCTTGCTGTATGATAGGGGATGAGAAACAAGACGGTCATCACTCTCAGTCAGTCATAATCGTACCTTCTCCTGGATTGTGCTCGATGGACCATCTATAATTCTCATCTCTCAGCGACAGGGGCGCTGTGAAGAATCCTTCGGCTTAGGAAATTCTATCCATTTTGGGTGCTAACTGGAAAGGGCACGAATGGGTAGGGCTGATGAAAAAGTGAAGTTTATTCTGCCACAGCTACGCCCGTTTTTTCGACGGCTTTAGTGGAGTACTTATTGACCGGCAGGTTTCGCCCTCACTGTGCGTGCGTCTTGATCCGACTCACCTGACGCCGAGCTTTGATATTCTGAGGTCACTTGGGGAAGGAAAAGGGCCAGAACAAGGGCAACAGCGGGGAGAACCAAAAGCCCATCCATCGCCTCCTTCATGCCAAAAGCATCGGCAAACGCTCCCACTGCCATCAGTACCAAGCCGGCCATTCCCCATGCAAAACCCATTATCAGGGCTGACATTGTTCCGCCCCTCCCGGGAGCTGTCTCCTGCGCCATGACGATGCACGGCGATTCCCCCAGGAAAAAAAGGAAGCCAAGAGGGGCGAGGAACAAAAAGGTCCAGTGGACCGGACCATAAAGAAAACCATAGAATACAGGGATGACGAGTAGGAAGGAAAGTACTACGGTCGTTTTTCGACCGATCCGATCCGATAGTCCTCCTCCGAGGAAACCCCCAAGCGCCCCGAAAATCATGAAAACCGTGAAGGAACTCCCACCCGCTGTCAGGGACAGGCCCCTCATCGTCTGAAAGGTGGGCAGGAATGTTATCAGGCTGAGAATGGCCGTCGATCTCAGCCAAACGACAAACCACAGTAAAGCAAAGCGACGTAGATCGTGAAAGCGCAGAGCTCTTATTGCTGATCTGTCAACCTCGAGAGCGGGTGATCTGAGCATGGTCTCTGGGAAATACCGAACCAAGGCCAAAACGAAAATGGCCGCTGGGATCAACGCTACATAGCTCCTTTCCAGACCGAGAGCCAGAACGATCGTCAGGATAACGAGAGGTCCAAGACCGTATCCGACATTTCCCCCGAGCATGAACAGAGACACCCCCAGGCCTTTCTTTGGACCGCTGAAAAAACCAGTTAGCGCAGCCGCCTGAGGATGAAAGCAGGCGACCCCCAATCCACCGATTACCAAAAAGGGGATTAACAGGATGTAGCTGGGGAGAAGACCCATGAAGCTCAACCCTGTCGCGGCCATCATCGGTCCCCAGAAAACCAGTTTTCTCCCTCCAATCTTGTCAGACAAGATTCCAAACAGAGGTTGACTTAATGCGGCTGAAACCATGAGGATGGAAGCAAGCATGCTCGCTAGGGTAAGAGACATTCCGAGTCTCTCGATTAGAAGAGGGAGGAGGGCGGCCAGAAAAGGGGGATAGAGATCAACCACCATATGACCTACCGACAGGAGTGCTACCCTGACTATATCCAGGCGATGAGATGTCAGCGTCGTTACCATTTGTCACTCCTCGACAGGGTAATTCCGCCTCTCGTCTTCAACATAAGTCGCTTTCTATCCCGATTAGAGCTTAGGACAATACCATAAGGTTGCGAGCTTTTTCAAAATAAAAATCTTTTTCACCAGGGTCATGGACATAAGATGAGATCTCGGAGAGGGTGGTGTCAATCAGTCCGCTTGTTTGCTGTGGAGTTTTTGGTGAGAGGAAGGTCGAAGAGACCCTATGGAGAAAATACCGGGCGAGCCTGTCAATCAATGTTACCTATAAAGATCGTTTCAATGTGCCCGGCTCGGTTGGTCAGATATCCTCAAGCATACGGGAGACGATTAACCATTACAGAATCCGCAAACTGTTAGACTGCAATCAGAGCGACAGCAACCAAACACAGGGCAACGCCTGCCCACTGTGTAGGTGAGACCGTCTCCTTAACGATTAGACCCGCCAGGAATATTGTTGCCGCAGGATACATGGATGAGAGGACCGCCGCAACATCCAGTCTCGTGAACTGAGTTGCCCAGAGATAGAAAATGCTTCCACCCGTCTCTAATAGGCCCGCAAGAAGTGCTATTGGACTATGACGTATTGGAGGCAACCCTAAGGACTTTGTGAATAGGATGACCAGTGCGACGCACAAAGCCACGGCCTTTGCAACAAGGAGGGGAGTAAGAATTTTGTCCGGTTCAACCTGAGCGATGAGGATAAAGAAACTGCCGAAGCCGACACCTGCCAAGAAAGCCAGGAGCAGACCGCTTCGGACGTCGTCTCCTGATCCTGATGGGAATCTGGCGAGAAGCCATATGCCGGTGATGCCGGCGAGAAAACCGGCAATCTGGGTCGATTGAGGAACACCTTCGAAGACAAGGCCAAACAGAATAGGAAGAGCTGCGCCAATCACGGCGGCCGTGGGTGCCACAACTGCGGCCTTGCCTAAAGCAAGCCCCCGGTACAGGGCGGCTATTCCCAGTCCGCCTGACACCCCGGCCAAGGACGCCCAAACTGAGCTCTCAAGATTTGGAAGTGCTTCACCCTTCACGATGGCTAGCAGTGTAATGATAATAATGCCGGAAATAAGAGCCAGCACCAGGACTTGAAACTCGTTAATCCGACGTGCCGAAAGCCCTCCGGCGAAATCTCCGGTGCCCCAAAATGACGCCGAGGCGAGCGCGAAAACAACGCCCACTAAGTGAGATGAAAGCATAAAGCGGCTCTGTCTTCACACACTGTTCGAGTGGACTCGGGTAAGTGATTCCTGTACGGGGGGTGATTATACACAAAAACTACCGCCTGACCCAATAAAAAGAGTAACGAAGACGTCCGATGAGGCGTCGAAGATTCCACAGGGCGTGAAGAGCTACGTTCGGTGGGACAAAGATTCGGGGAGTCCCTGGACACAAAGGAGCATCCCCCACTGTTGATCCAAGAGGTCGAGAGGTGAACGACCACCACGGGGGGATACTAAGAAATCCATCGGCATCCCCCCTCTGATTTCTAGATAGGTCTCTAGAGGTTCCACCTGCCGGCGACCGAGGAAGAAAATGAACTTAACGGAGAATTGATCCCTCTCTTAAACACTTTCGAGAGAGGAGAAACCAGCAAAGTATCGTCTGGTATAAATCAAGTATCCCAGAAAGCCCGCCATCCAAACCCCTGTATAAATGGCGATATGAAAACTCTGGGGCAGTCCGTAATACCCTATGAGTTGTATCTGCTGCGCAGAGAAATTCATCCATTCGTAGAACTCTAATATGCTCACCCGCGACAACGTAACGATCACCGAAATGCCACCGAGAGTGATAAGGGCAACCGCGCCCCACCATGCATTCATGTTAAGCCTATAACTGCCCCAAGCCAGAGAGCCAAGTACTATCGCCGTCGCCAAAACGATTACCAACCCTGGAATTCCGCTTAAGACGATTCCAAAGAAAGGTATGACACTCCCGCAGAATATCATCGACAGCATGAATAGAGCGCCAAAAGCAAACATCAGCGTTTGCGCAAGGACGGGTAAGGGGCATTTGTCTGTCCAGCGCTCTTTGGAATCCCTGAACTCACATGTTGATTTTACATTCCGCCCTCCATAAAAGAGCACGGGCACTCCAGGAATTACCACGAAAAAAAACGCCATAAGACCAGTCATCCCGTATTTCATCACGGTAACTAGTTGGGGAGGTATCTGTCCGACCTCAGCCATCTTTCCACATACGTCAGGCATGAGCACAACCATAATAAAAAGCCCAATTATTCCCACTACAAGCCATATCCATGATGAAACCAAAAGGAGGACCCGTGCCCATCGCCTTGCTTTAATGGAACCGATTCCCATCCAGATAAACCAAACGGCGAGTACAAGGTAGAACAAAATGCCAGGAATCATCACGGTGATGCTCATCGGTGCACTTGAACTTTTGTCTAGGGCAGAAGAAGCAACGATGCTTAGCACCATAATAGGCACCAGGAGAGCGCAAAACGCACCGAAAATGATCTCAAGGATGCCGAATACGACCAACCATGTCTTTCGATCTGTGAAATCTGGCGCTTGTATTGCTTCTTCACCATCTCCCATAATCCAATTCTCCTGTTTTTTAGTGTGCATCCCGTCGCCTAAGGCATCGGTCTTTTTGGCTAGTTTTGGACGGACCGTGGAAAACAAATGGTGGAGTTTACCAACGAATGTGGTGGAGACATCTGTCCCGGTTAGTCACGCAGTCCGAAACATCCGGGCGTTCTAATCTTCCCAGCAGGTGTCACACCGGCGTACGACGGGTAGTCGACTTGAGCTTCTCGGATCTTTCCACACCTTTCTTGATTTCTGATTCCCTCGATCCGTCGGCTCCTACCTGTAGATCGGTTTTTCTTTCGGAAGTATGCTTCATATCCGTCTATTTTGGTAGAAACGGAGGGAGGTGACTATATTCCTCCCATCAAAAAGAGGTAGATGAATCACAGGTCGATTTGCCCCCTTTTGCGACGGCGTGTCTTTCCTTGAAATGCAGGCTCCTTCCCCCTTATATTCAAAGGTGTTAGAAGCGAGTTACCATGTATCAAGATCGTCGGACGTTTTTGAGAACTGTGGGGCTTCTGCTTATGGGGATTTCCCTGCCTCGGCTAAGTAGCGGGTTCGAGCTCCGGGTGCCTACGCCACAATTTTCAGATAAGAATGAACTCGTGGTGGTGAAGGCCGTCCATCGTGGCGCGAGTGACGACGAGATTATTGCCTCCGTGCGAAACGTGGCCGAGGGAGCAACTGATTTTTCCTGGCTCTCTCGGGGGGATACGGTCCTGATCAAGCCTGCAGCTAACTCTCCCAGGCCATATCCTGCCACCACCTCACCCCTTTCAATCCGAGGGCTGGTGAGCCTTTTAGAGGAGAAAGGCGCGGGGAAGGTCATCGTGGCCGATAAATCGGGCGTACAGTATGTCTACCACGACGGAAAAGGCCAACGTGGCTCAAGCCGCAATGTGATGACTGAAAACGGTTTACATCAGGCAGCTCTCGAGTCCGGGGCTGAGTTGCATTACTTCGATGAAAAGAGCTATGATGACTATTTTGGCGACCGGCCTGAACACAATAACCACTGGAGTGGCGAGTTGATCCTTCCGAACATCCTAAATCAGGTGGACCACGTCGTCCTGTTGCCGCGGGTGAGCCGTCACGTTCTGGCCGGCACAACTCTGGGGCTCAAAGCCGCCGTGGGCTGGCTTCGTGACGACAGCCGTCTGGAGCTCCATCGCGACGCGAAGAGCTTCTTCCAAAAGATCGCTGAGATCAACGACGCTAAGGTACTCATGCAAAAGCTCAGGCTGGTCTTGACGGTAGCCACCAAGGTGCAGACCACATTCGGCCCAGATCATGGCTTTGCGACCGAGCCCGATCCAGGCCTGGTTTTCGGTTCTGCATCTCTCCTGGCCCACGATATGGTCTCTCTGGGCTGGCTATTGTGGAATCGTCAACACGCGACCCCCCAGAACCAGATTGCTTGGTATCGGGACCCATTCATGACCTATCCCGGCATTATCAACCGGTTGTTTGTTGGGAGGGCCTGGGGTATTCGTCAGCTGTTCAAATCCGAAACGTACTCGAGCGTGCCTATTACTTCTGTGCGCACCGACCCTGTTATCTCACAGGCGGCCGCGATCTGGGGCGGAGTGCCGGAACTTAAGCTGGAGAGCGTTGGCGCCAAGCTGGATGAAAACATCGCTGCATACCTTATAGGCAAGGCAGCGGCGTAGGGACCCTTTCATTGGACACGGAGACACCTGTTCTCGAGCAATCCTAGTGGAAGAAGTCGAAGGGAGACGTGACATTGTTCGTCAAAGCTCATCCGTTCATTCTCCAAAGTTGAAACAATGCAGGGGTTAGGGGACGGATTGAAACCGGGCTAAGACCCCGTTAACGCGCGGCGCATCTGGGCGCCTTGTTCCTGAATCAAGGAGCCGTGTCTAGTCAGAGGAGTTGACCCAAAAACCGAAGAATTATCTTCCGTACCACGATTCAAAAGCAGCCACGACCCCTTTACACGCACCCGTTATGCCTCAAGCTCTTCCCTGACCTCGTAATGCTGGGAACGCTCATCGAAGTGGGATAGCACTTCCCGTGCTTTGGCCGGAACAATCGCCGTTTCGTAGTCCTCCCCTGCGAACTCACGGATGGCGTCCAGGTCATCAAACCTCATGACCGTAATGAACTCGATCTCGTCAGGTGTTTCGCGGCGGAGAAGCTGGATCCCCTTGTACCCACGAATGCGACGATTCTGGATGCCCACGAAGATCTCCTTTTTTAGAAGACCTTCGTATACATCTGCGTTGGCGGGTGTAGTCCAGCCATGCCAAATCCGAACAATCATGATCCTGCCTCCACAAGGATACATGGTCTGCCATGCCTAACGCCCGGGCTCAGTGGCCCTGAGTGACGTCGGTGGGTGGGTGCTGAGGAATATCGAAGCATCGAAGGGTTCCCCCCGTTTGGTTATCAGGCGAAACAATCAGTCAGAATTTTCCCCTATCATGACTTGACCCCAACGTGCCAATCTCCTTCGATAGAAAGGATACCCTTCATACCGGGTGCCTAACCGATGTTAGCTCTCTTGCGGCATATGGAGTTTCTTTTGAAAATCCTGAAAACGCTTCTGGGCAAGGAATATCCCGAGGGAGGGAAACAGACGGTGGATCCACCAGAACAAGGTCCACCATGACGGCAAAATGACGATGGCTCTATTCTTCGCAACTTGATTTAAAGCCTTTTTTGCGAAAACATTTGGGGACATGGGCCTGAATTTTTCGATCATTTCCAACAAGCGACGCTCCTGTTCCGGTGACAGATCTATAAGCATTTTGCCATACTTCCCTCCTCCTTGCAAGATGGCCGTTCGAACAAAGCCCGGGCACAAGACGCTCACGCGCACTCCTCTCTATGCGGCTTCAGCTCGCAGCGATTTTGAAAGACCGACGACCCCATGCTTGGTTGTTGCATACGCTACCTGTCCTGGAGAGGGCATGAGTCCAGCCAGGGAAGCAGTATTGACAATGTGCCCGAATCCCTGAACAATCATAACCTTGTATGCTGCGTGCACGCCATTTATCACGCCACGGAGATTGACATCTAAGATTTGATGCCAATCTTCAATACCGTAATGCTCGACGCTACCACCAATTCCGATTCCCGCATTGTTGAAAACATAGTCTAACCGGCCGGTACGTTTGACGGTATCTTGGATTAGCCGCTCCATAGCAGAAAAATCAACCACATCTATGCCCACTGCTTGTGCTTTGCCGCCCACGGCATGGATTTCTGAGGCGACTTTCTCTGCTAATTCGATCTGAAGATCAGCCAGTACCACCTCGGAGCCCCGTTTTGCCAATTCCTCGGCAAGGGCTCGACCAATTCCTGAGGCACCACCGTTGACAATCGCGGTGGTCCCATCAAAAACACGAATCGTTTTCTTTGATTCCATAGTGCCTCTTATTGTGGTTACCCCCCCTATCAGCGTTATCCCGTATCGAGGAAATGGGCCTTGATGTATGTGCAGGCCGCCTCAAGACTCGGCAAAATCTTTGTGCAGTATCTGACCATCCATGGGCTGCAGTCTTTGAACGAAAGGGGGGAAAAGGCAATCACAAATTTTCCAAGATTCTGGCTGGCATAGAAAACCTCCATACTCGTTCCTATGCTCGGTTTACAATAATTCACAAGGACAATGTCAGCGACACGAATGTCCTGTAAATCAAACTCAACAATTTCATTGGCGGAATCCACCTCTCTATCACGAAAGTTCCGACGCATTGGATCCAAAAGTCTAAAATGCGATGAAAGCAGAGATTCAGCAATGTCTCGCCACCTGCGAGCCACACCCTCGTGTTCGTCCATAATCGGGCCACTGAGATAAACGGTCTTCATCTCACAATCTCTTCCTCCCTCACATGATTCTGGGTTTCAGGGCGCACCGCACGTGGTGCGTCCCCTCCAGCGATTGGTGACCTCCCTCAAACTCGATTCAGGTTTCTCTATGATCTTAGGTCTTCCCTTTTCTAAACCACACAGCCAGCGCAATGGCGATAAGTGCAAGATTGCTGCAAGCTCGTGAGAATCCTTCTGGGGTAACCCCCAATTATCGACGTGCTCATTGCAACGGCGATGACCGCTAAGACAAATCCCACTGCCGACAGTCCGATTACTACTATCGCTAGATTCCGCATAGTCCTCTGCTCCTCCTCTACTTTTTTTGTAATCGTCGCCTCACACAATAAGCACAACGTGCCCGTGACCCGTATCGAAGCTCTGCTAGATGTCCATTTCGAGTATCCTCATATGGCAGCCTATTGAGGAAGCGAGCTACAGCCCTCATAGATCTCAATGACGTCGGGTTTTTCGTAATACCCGCCACCTACGTCCCATTAGATCCGATGACCTGTCAAGTGTCAATTCGGATCGCCTCTCACTGGATTTTCTCCCATTTCGGCACTTTTGCATCGAGCAAAGTTTGAGTTTCGAGTATTAATTCCTTTCCGCTTTTTTGATAGAAGACGCGCCCTCGCCGTATATAGACATGATCAACAAACGTGCCACCTTTTTGTTCAATCTGTTTCTTAAATTCCTCAATCTCCATAGCTCTGAAACTACTGTTGAACGTGCTGAATAGGATGACGCTCTTGTCCGTGAAGTCGTTCTTATCGACAAACGTCCATAAAGGTGGTGCTGGGCGATACCACCAAATTGGCGCCCCCATAAAAATCAAACGGTACGGGGTCAAATCGGCGACTTCCGGACTGATTTCAGTTTTGTTTTTCGCCCATGCATCATGACTGGCGTTACGCCATCCTCTAAAGTCGAGGCTGTATGATTTCGCTTCTATTTTCACTATGTGAGTGTTCATTGTGCGAGCGATTTCTCTCGCCATTGCTTCTGTATTCCCTGATCGGGAATAATAAACAACTAAAATATCTGATTCTAGCTCTTCGCCAGGCGTGTATTGAGGGGTATGAAAATAGGTTCTATCTTTTATGAGCAAAAGAGTAAAGCCCGCCAAAACCAAAACGGCGACTACCAGCACAGACATTATAGTTATTTTTTCCCTGGTGAGTTTCATTCTTTTCACATCCTTCTCAAAAGGACCCTCGGCGTGTCCGACACATGGATGCCCCTTTTTTCTGTCTGAATAGGAATTCGATAGACAATTTGTTGTTTTCCAAAAGGTTGTCTGGTGGCTAACGCGTCACGAGGTGAGATGGGAACCCCAGAGAATCCTGTGGGTCACCAACTGGCCCGTTTAGCTGGTCGTATCTGCCGTTCTCATCAGGAAAAAGAAAAGGGTGATCCCATTGTCGCCCCCATTCTGGACCTCTGCCGTTCGACGACACTAGCTTTGCGGGATAAAACCTCTCAATTTATCGATGTTTGGTGTTTTCACAGACGTTTTGTCAATCAGGGTCTTGAATTCAATCTCCAGTTCCCTCACTTCATCCGCTGCTGCTTTCGCATGCATGGCAAATCCGATTTCCCCATATTTGCTATTGAAGATTCCCCGGAAAATTCGAGTCGTCACGAATTCGGGCATCCAGTAGAAGAGATTGAACCT
This sequence comes from uncultured Thermodesulfobacteriota bacterium, assembly GCA_964348095.1. GTDB lineage: Bacteria > Desulfobacterota > BSN033 > WVXP01 > WVXP01 > WVXP01. The sequence goes on from CAYGBK010000065.1 coordinate 110,728, forward strand.
GAAAGGTTGACGCTTGGAATACCCTAGCACCCTAAGGACATTGCCGCCTTCCTTGCAGGCGCGCACAACAACCCGGATAGTCTCCTTGTCGTTGGCGAGTGCGTAGTTGTCGCAGGCGTGCATATAGAGGGCGCTGGCAATTGGGCTGACAAGTGCGACATGGTATTTCAACCATCCGTCAATATCCTTAACTATTTCCACAGGAACACCGCTGGTTTGGAAAAGTGTTTGGATCCGTCTCGTCCTTTCTCTCATTTCACCATCAATTTCACCGATTCTGATAGGTATTCGGTTCCCATCCGGTTTTTCGCTGTCAACGTAATAGACGACATTGTCCTTTCGGCTACCACCTGCCCCTGGAAATCCAAATAAGACCCTCTCCGGAGGCAGATGTTCCAGGTATTCAGCAAATCCACGTGCATTGTTACCCATAAAGAGGATGTTTCCAATATTCGCGTCCCCTCTGAGGATCTGAAACACCGGGAGAAGCTTGTTTTTCCGGATCAAAACAACCACGAGGTCATACGCATCCTCCTGCTCTAACCTGTCCACCACATTCATTCTCGAAACAGTCTTTACACTGGTGTACTCATTCACCACCACCACACCATGTTTCTTTATAGAATCGTACTTTTTACCCCGAGCGAGAAGGGTCACGTCTTTTCCGGCTTGGTATAGAAGATGCGCATAGACACAGCCAAGCGGACCTGCACCGTAAATCAGCGTTTTCACCGAAGGCCCTTGCTTCCTCAGATAGAGGCTTACGTTAGCGCTCAGCCGTGCAGATTACCCAATTCGCTAGGGTGATTTGCTATGCGACATGGATCATGGGGCCCGAACAGCCGCAGCCATGACGCGGTCTGTTTGCCGATCACTACCTACCCAGAAATCCTTTGTCCCGAAATCTCTGAAGCCGCATCTCCGGTAGAAGGCAATAGCAGAGGCATTTCGCTCCCAGACGCTAAGCCAGAGTGTCCGTCCCCCGAGTTCACGTGCGGCCTCGTGCACGGCATCCATCAGGAGCTGCCCCACTCCACGCCCCTGCCACGGCTCATCGACATAGAAGCGCCAGAGCTCCACAGACGATTCCCCGGTCATACAATCGGGCGGTGATTGTCGCCGGACCTGAGCGAAGGCGATCAGGAGACCCCCCTTTTCGACCAGCAGTGTGGCAATATCTTGACTGCGGAGTTCTGCAGTTTGCTGGGGAACACTGTATGTGGAGGATAGGTAGGCTGCTATATCCTCATCGGTATTGTCGGGCCCGAAGGTCTCTTTAAATATCCGGGCTCCAAACTCCGCCAACTGCTCGGCGTCTGCCGGGATTCCCCGTCGGATATGCACATCTCTATCTGTCATCTTCACTTCCAATGACCTTCTCTGAGGGGCCGCTTTGGCTTGTTAGAAGGCCTTATTCCCTGAATTCTCTGCCTCCCATTATCTGAGGCATGGTGACCAGACGAAGGATCCTTCATGGATTGAAATATCTTCGATTTACTCGCCGCGTATTGCACAGCCGTATGGTGCCCACGGAAACCTCTTTGTCTACCACAAACCCCTCCCTGAGGTAAAAAAGGTATGCTGGGGTATCTTTGGCAGCATCGAGGATGATACCATGATAACCACGCTCCTTGGCAAATTCATATAGAAACTGCAGCATCATTCTTCCTAGCCCCTGCCCGTGAAACGCGGGCAAAGTCCCAAGAAGGATAAGCTCGAGGTAGGAATCCTTATACTTCGGCCGTTTCGAAAAGGCCCGAAAAAAATCCTTGGTGAGTCGACACCCTGCTATGCGGAGCAATCTAAAGAAGAACCAGAAAATTGTCAGGGTTCTAGTTTCATGGTGGGGATCCACTGAAAATGAGACGCAGGCAAGAGTCCTTTCTTTGCGTATCCCAAAAAGGTAGGCTTTCTCGGTACGAAAGGTATCGATCATACGTTTGAGCATTCCTTCAGTCGTATGTATGGGTGTATTTGGGGGCAACATGGGATGTGTGGCAAACGCCTGTTTCAGCACGCCCAATGCCTCTGATTTCTGTTATATGTCAAGTTTTTCTACCATTTCCCCGGTGTGATTCCTGTCTATAGGGAGATATTGGAAATCCACTTTGATATCACATCAAGGGCAAGCCCAATATTTCCTACCTGGCAATGATTCTGTGCATAATCCTCTGTTGCAAAAATACGTTCCGTCACAGATTTAGGGTTAGTCAGGGCTTTTACCTGCATGAAGTGCATTTTCAAAGGAATAAAATGATCCTCCTCGCCGCTTGGTCATTTGTTCTTGGTCTTTCTTCTATTAGCTTGACTCATAATCCCGAAACCTTAATCGGTTTCGACCGTTATTCATAATGTTGTCCCCTTTGGAGTAGAATGGGCGGCGAGATCAGCAGAACTCCCGACTTTGAGGAGAATCCAGGGTAAATTGGGCTTTTCGAAAGGAGGCGTTGTTTCAAGTCAGGACCGGCCCCCGATTCTGTCGAAAGCCTGCTTTCATAGCGAGGAACTTCAACAAACCAATGGAGAACAAAAGTTGCTCGGCTGCCAGCCGTTAGGGTGAAATAGGAGGTTATGGGCAGACAGATCTTTTGACATGCAGAATAGCCTTATTTGCCACAGCATTTCTTATACTTTTTCCCGCTGCCACAGGGGCAGGGCTCATTGCGTCTAACTTTCTTTTCCGCTATCTTTGGTTTTTGTGGATTCAATAGTATTTCTAAATCGCTAATATTCTCTGGTTTATCCGGTTCCAATTTAATTTTATATTTCCACCCGCTCTTTTCAAATATTGATGCGACTTCTTTCAATCGTGCTTTTGTTTGGACATTAACAACACCAGGCTTTTTTTCAGTACCCAGTTTTGCTGGCCTTTTACCATCATAGACTTTTTCCATCTTTCCACCCTTTACCATGTTATAGAAAACATCTACCGCATAACGGTCGGGCTCACTTGTGGGCCAAAGGAGTTTAAGTCAGCAATGTATTAACATAAAGCCAGCCGGCTGATTTCCAGTACGTGCAACGAATTGTAAGCAACCAATTCGGATTGCTTCTGACACCTTGTTTCTCGACTTCATCTGAGGCGGTGCACTGCGGTCGAGCCAGGCTTTTCGAAGTATACTTCATCTTGCTCGGTTTTTGGAGGAATTCAAGGAAGGAAGGCGGTTTTTGCATCCAGGGGATGCTTCCGGTGCGTCCCCTTGGGTGAGTTCACCTGATGAAAATCTATTTCACAAGTTGATCTAAAACTGACAGACTGCTTGGGGTCGTCAAAGTCAAGACCAGTCGTGACCCACTGGTTCATGTCTCATGTCAAGACCTGACACTGTTTCACTTTGATGTTCCTTCTGATTCCAGCAATACCCGGTCAATTTCTTCCGAATTATCTATAATAGTCTCATGGGGCGGACTTGCTTCAATTCCTAAGGAATTCAGAATCTGGGAAACAGGGATGTTACTGCCTTTGCTTCTGAATATGATTTTTATTAAACTGTTGGCTATTAGTTGGTCATTCTTCAAAAAAGTTTGCCTCAAATACAACCACTTATCGTCCCAGTAGATTACTCTGGACCTTAATTCAAACTGCTCAAGACGTTTCAACGGTTTTTTGTAAACCATTTTTTGAGACCCAACCAATGGTGACCAGTGATACCTTCGGCAGATCTTAAATAGCCCAGACCTAAACAGCAAATCCAATTGTCCCATTTCGGTAATCGTCCAAAAGCTCGCATTATTCATGTACTTTCTATCCGCCTCTTGAGGCCAGACTCTGAATGATAAATGAGAGGTGTCAGTGACAAGGATTTTCTTGCGGAAAAAGGCGGAAATAAATATCAAAAAAAGCCGACACCATCTTACCATGCCACTTACCTAAATGAGATCAAACCTGATTCACGGTCTGATAATAATAGAAAGGTGGGATCAGTTCTAACATGGGACATGACAAGCTATTCCTCTTGCCTCAATCCCATCGTATCATCTCAAGACTACCAATTGGCCGAAATCTATCATGTTGATTTAGAACCAACTGTCTTAGGAGGGTTAAGGGGTATCAGGGTTTTGAGAAGAGCGGGAAATGTGAAACCAATAAGCGCAGACAGTGGGAACGGGAGCGATCACCCCCCTCGGTTTATCTAAAGGCTATTACAGAGGGAGGAAAAGTCAAGAATAAATCTATGTGGAAGATTTCAATTTCAAATGTCAAAATCCAAATGCACAATGAAACCGAAATGCCTTAATGTCAAGGCGCGGTATTCAATGAAAAGTCAGCCAATTCAGCGTTAGAACGAGGCGAAATCCCGGCAGCTAAGAGCTTTGAATCTTTCCACGTCTGTTATTTGAAATTTGGCATTCATTTGGACTTTGAACTTTGTCATTTGACATCATGATCCATCACTCTTCCACATCCAGCTCCAGGGATTCCCCTTTCCCCTTTCTCGCTTTCTTCCTCGGCTTTCTCAGTGTGATCGGTCGCCAGATGCCATTGTGGCTGAAGCATCCCCAGCCCCAGCGGAGCCAGCGGAGCATGGCCAGGGCCAGCCAGAGCGCCCACGCGAGCATGGCGATCCGATAGAAAATGATCGGAACCGAGAATGCCCAAGCCTGGGGAAGCGCTGCGTCAGAACGATCCTGGAACCACTGAAGCAAGTGACTATTGGATCCATTCCCCATGATCCACATCTCCGGGTGCCCCAAAAGACCGTGTCTGATGGCATAGATAAGGGAAAAGAGGGCAAGGGCTGATAGAATCACCAATCCTAGCTGGGCGAGGTTGAAGACGGCGTTTCCCGTTTCTTTGCCTAGCCCTTTGCGGTAACCCAAGAGAAGTAGCCAGGCGACGACCAACATGGCGATCTCGATGCGTGCCTGCGTGAGTCCGAGACCCAGGAGGATCCAGTGGTGGGTTTTGAGCGGGGTCACCGTCACACGTCCAAGGCCAAAAGCGACGAGCAAGATCACGATCACAAAGGGCCAGAAGAGTACGGCTGGTCCGAGCTGAGGGCCACCCGTGAGGAGGACCCAGCGGCGGCCTGGCATTCTTACCTGCACCTGGGTGTTGACATTCTCAATCCCTACATCCACGGCCGGTGTCTTAAGCTGGCTCGTAATGCCATCAGGTTCTCGCCACTGGAGCTCCATGACCTGCCGCCCGGGTGTCAGGGGCAGTGTCACAATACGGCCTTCCTGACGAATTGGTTGACTCTTTCCATTGATTTTCACGACCTGGAGGCGGGCATTCTCAGGTAAAGTTACATCGTGCTGTCCGCCCCGACTGCTTCTCATGCTGAGGCCCAAGGTGGCATCGGTTGCCCGGAGGCCTGGGGAGACGAGGAGGCGGCTGCTGTCGACGGTAACGGTCTTTCCAGGTATCCCCTCAGGGCGAGTTATGTTCAGGGTTATCGTTTCGTTTGGCCAGGGGCGCCACTCTGGGAGCCATTGGCCGGCCTGGTCCTGATGGTGTATCACCGGGATACCCTCTAACTCCACATGCCAGATTGGACTCACATTGAGGCGCCAGATTTCGGTCCACGAGGTGGTGTCTGAGGCTTTCAGGGCCATCTGGCTCTGTTTTTCGACGACAGAGACCCAACTGACCTGAGATTGCTGAGGTGCCATGTTAATCAATGCCCGGTTTCTTTCAACCCGGACATCGGCACTGGTGACAGACTCCCCCTCTATCAAGGGAATCTCGAGGACGATAGCGGTCCCCCCGGGGCTTGCCCGAAAGACTCTCGTTTCGGCCTGCCAGGTCAGGCCAAGCAGGAGTGTGCGCTCCACGCGGACAAAAGGGGACAATGTACCGGGTTCAAGGGTTGCCAGGCGTTTCTTCTCCTTGTTTTCGTCCAAGCGCCGCAGTTGGAGGTTATCGTCCGCAATTCCATCGTCATGAAGACCTTCCACCACCCAACCTTCCACGACTGCCTCTACAGCATGAGGTTTCAAGGGAAGGGGGATCTGTATGGTATCGCGGTTCGGCAAGGGACCTTCCAAGAGGATTTGCTGACGTCCTTTGGAGAGGGCGATCCAGAGATGTCCTGTGGGTGCCCTGAAAAGGCCTTCTGCGGGCTCGCCGTTGAGGAGTACGGTTCGAGGCAGCCACTGCTGGAAGCGACCCGGGAGGGGGACGCCAACGTCGGCAGAGGCGTGCACTTCCATCCGCACACGGAGGATGTTTGCCTTGACCTCGAGCCGCAAACGAGGACTCGCGGCACAGTTGGGTGCGCATTCGGGTTTCTCCAGCAACCGTGTCCGGAGCTCGTTCAACAGCTTTGGCGGGGGGATGTCCGCACGAGCCTGTTTAGGAAGGCTTAGCAGCACGAGCAAGAACGCGATGAGGGCTGCCGTTCGGGCAGCGGTTTTGAAGAAGTCGAATTTGAGTCCACTCCCCCGGGTGTATTGAATGCCTATCACACGGATGACGAGAACAGCCAGGAGGACAACCCGGAGGAAAGCCAACACCGTATTCACCCCGGGTGACAGGAAGATAAAACGGATCTCCTGATCCCGCTCGACAGGCCCATTCCAGCGCATGGGAATGGATCTCCACTGCCACAGCGGGAGACCAGGTCCAGTCTGGACGTTTGCATTGGGATCGACCTGTGCCATCTGCGACAGATCCAATCGTGATCTGTATCGCTTGTCTTGGGTGGGCTCTTTCGGGGCTTCGTAGTAGGACCGTTTCCTGGGAAGAGCCTGGTCCCGAAGTTCCTCTTCGAGCTTTCCCTTTAGCCCTAATTCCTGCTGGATAACCGGCCCTTCAGGAGCCCCCGCTACCCCACGGGCGACGACACGCCACGGTTTTTCAAACTGCGGGAACAGGCCCTGGCGGACCTGAATCAACATGAAGGGGACACTAAAGGCGATGAGGGCCACCAGACTCACCGTCCGATAGGCCTGCACGAGATTTCGCAATCGACCCGTTGAAAGCACTCTCAAAAGAGCGATGGCGCCTAACAGATGGAGCCACACCCACTTGGGTGCTCCGGGCTCGTGGTAGGTCACGACCAGAGTGGCCAATGCCAGGATTCCCCACGGCCACTTCCAGAGTTTCGCAATCGCCAGGCCAATGATAAGGAGAAGAAAGAGATCGAGCAATGTCCACTGCTTCAGCCATGTGTTCGGAATCTGATCGACACCCGTCGCATCCAACAGGCCCCAGCCAGGGGGTAGATTCAGTGTTCCCTGGACCTGATGAAAATCGTGGTCCCACCCGACAGCGGGAAGAGGCGACAGCCGCTCGGCAATACGGCTGTCTGCGAGGAGCTGAATCTGGCCGCGTCGGACTTCAACCCCGGCACGTTCTGACTCGCCGATGCGTGTGATGAACTGGGGTTGACCGTCCACGAGAACCCGTCCGAGTTCTATGGGCGGATTGATTTCCAGACGCCACCCTCGGGTCAACATGCCAGTGACACGATCCTGTATAGTGTAGCCTCCTCCACTGAAATCGAGCCAAAGGCTCCGATGGAGGGCGAGCTGGTCTGGCGCAGGATCCGGATCTCCCCGCCTTTTTTCAACGATTCGAAGCGCATCGCCCGGCTGGGCTCGGTATGCTGGAAACCGTTGCCAATCCGGCGGTAAGGTGGTCTGCCGGGGATCAATCTGGGTGACACCTTCGATGGTGACGAGGCGGAGGTGATTCCGTGCATCGAAAACCCAGACCTCCTCCTTTGGCCACGGTCCTTCGGTTGGTAAAAGCCGTATCTCGTGAACGGGTCCCTTATGCCGTGCATTGAGCAGAATCGTCCAGCGACCTGGTTTGACCTGAACCCGGAGGCGGCCGTCAGGATCGAGCCGGGCCGGCAGGGGGCTACTGAGGGACAATGGGATGTACCCCTCGATCAGGGTCCGTCCGAGGAGCGCTTCACGAGGCCGTCCGGACACGTTGAGGTCGATCCGAGTAATGACCGTGAGTGGGATTTCATCCACAATACGCCGGTGAACCCTCAGACCAATACGTTCCTTCCTTTCTTCTTCGGGAATCTCTTCTTCCGCGACCTGTTCTCGTAGCAAGAGGGTCCCTTGGGCGTCGAGCCGGGGAAAATCGATGGCTCGGTTGTTGATGGACAGGGCGACCAGTCCTGTGTCGGGCGGAATCCTCAGTGACTCTGGAAGGGTCTCCCACCCAAACACGCCGCTCACCGTATACGTTCCGGCCTCCAGATAGACCGCCGGCTGTCCGTTTCGTTGAGCGACAAGGGACACCTGATCATCAACACGCACGTCCTGGGGCCAGTGTTTTTCACTCCCGGGCAGCGTGGCCCAGCCCCTAGTGACCATGTGCCAACTCAGTCTGAAAGTTCCCGTCTTATCGGTTAAGTTCAATTCGAGATGGGATGGCCAGTTGCAGCGATACTGGTCCCCTATGCCGTAGAGGGAGGGGCAACGCTGGTTCTCGTATCCATGGAGCACCCATTCGACCCAGGGTTTGAGCGGTTCGGGAACATCGTCAGGAGATAAGGGCGCGGCGATCAATGAGCCCCTGCCGCCAAAAAGGACAAAAAGGAGAATAAGTAAAAGAAATAATGGGAGTGCTTTTTTCATGGCGTCATTCCAATCTTTGGATTGTTCTGAAAGAGGAGACACGGATGCATGTGCCGGCGGGTAACATTCGGCCTTTGGTGCAAGATATATACCATTCGGAGGGAACTGGGTAAACCGGATAAAGCCCCATTCCGCTCATGAGTGGGGAACACGAGCTGAAAGGAATAATCCAGGGATGTCACAAAAGGGGAAGTTGAAAGGCCTTTACATCCCAGTTTGCTCTCTTTGCTGCCGCCTGATAGAAGCTTTCCAGGAAATCCAACAACACCTGTTTCTGAGATTGGGATTCCCTCACCTTATTGTACATGAGAAGGGCCATGCCGGCGTCAGGATTGTAGAAGGCTTCCGCGGGGCTGAGCGGTTCTTTTGAGAGACCCTCTGGCTCAGGATAGGCATAGGCGTAAAAGGCGGGTTCTCTGACTTTGTCGTCGCCTGCCCAGAATCCACAGCTTATGACTTCATGGGAATAGGCCTCACGTTCGACGGGATTCGTACCGTCCCGTGCGGGGGTAGGCCGACCTGAAAACCGGGTGACGGCGAGGTCGAAATGATGCCAAAAAAGATGAGAAGGAGAACATTTCCCGATAAATCTGCCCCTGAACTCCTGGAATATGGAATCAACCTGGACGAGAACCTGCCAGAACCGATTCACGTATTTCCTGTCATATGCGGCGTGCTGATGATCAGTTTCAAAGGGTTCTGTACTGATGCTCGGGACATCATAGGGGACGGCCCTGATGGTGACGTCGATGCCAAGCTCAGAAAGGGAAGAGAAAAGCCCCTTGTAGAATTGGGATACAGAGAGGCCATTGAGAGCAATGCTTTTCCTCGATCCGTAACTTGTTCTCATGGCCAATACGTGGTCAATACAGTCAAACTCGATCTCGAAGATCATGCTTCCATAGGGAATGGGCCCGGTCGTAAAGCCACGGGAAGAAACATAAAAGGTCACGTGCCACCAATGGTTCTTCTTGGGAAATAGTCCAAGGCGGATCTTTCCGACAATTTGAGCATAGAGGTGCACGGTGTTTTTCGTCTCTTCCCATTCTTCTATCGGAAGAGGAGGGAATAGCGTCTTTTGGAGCTTGTCATTCATGAGAGCCACCTCTCTGTCTAGGGGCACCTGTGGTGCTTTTTCCACATCTCGGGGTCATGCCCCTCTGGGATATTGACGCAGGGATCATCTGTATCATAGCCACGTAGCTTGTTGTACTGCTCGATTTGCGCTTTTCTGAGGATATCAGGAGTTCTCAGGTGCGCGGACAGATGAACGAACCGTAATTCTCGATAGGTGGTTGCTATCTTATCGAGAAGATTACGTAGCACTTTTTCGTTGATCGTTTTGTTGGCGAAATGATTATTCAGCTCTCTTTCGAGCTCGATCAGTTCATGGCCCAATTTGACGGCCTGTCTATTCATAGATTCATAGACGTTCTCTATCTGTTTTTCTTGGTCTGATGTAAGCCCTATCTCTTTTTTCATTTCCAGTATATGCTTTGGACCGGGGAGACCGTTGAGTTCGGCCGCCTTGGCAAGGCCCCACCCCGATCCTTTCTTCAATTCTTCAATGTCCTGTTCAGAGAGGCTCTTTATTTCTCGTTTTTCCTGACCGACATACGTGGATTTGTACGAAGGCTCAGAACCAACGGACAATGAGAATGATGTTAAAACAAGAACCAGAAAGGATAAAAGGACACACACTCCCCTCATATCACACCCTCCGTCTTCCTTTCGATGTGGGTTTTCTGTTCAGAATTTCAAGCAATACGCTATCACCTTTTCGTAAGGCAAAAGCTCCTCTAAACCGGCCTCCTCGTGTGAGGCAACGTGGCCACTGTAGAGTGGCTTCTATGCGCTGAAATCTTTGACTTTGTGCCGTATCAATACATAAGACATGATCTGGCCCTGCTTTCAGACTTTTGTCCCAGTCGTTTTTTCTCGCCGCATAAGGAGAACAAAAATCATGTAGTGGGTCACCAGGAGAGCGGGGACTGCGACTGCCGGGATGAAATAGGCGGCCCCTAAGTGACCGTCCTGAGTGTGCCGGAAACCCTGAAACAAGGCGTTCAGCAAGTCCAGTGAGCCTTCAATGTTGAAAACCCACACCAGGGGTATGGCTACGGCCGTTTGGAGGCGTAAAGCGATAATCGCAATCAAAGCAAGAACTGCCGCAAGGAGATCCCCCCAGGCTGCCGGATTTGCAAAACGGGGGTCCAGAACTTCTGCCGTGACACCCGGGATGAGGAACGCCATACCAATGTAGCGGAAGCAGTGGGGAAGGAGAAGTGGGATGAGTGCCTGGCCCTTGGGGCGGCGGGACAGGGCCGGCATGACGTACCATTTCGCGATCAGACTGTAAGTCAACAGACCAAGGACAATGCTGAGGGGCAAGATGAAGTTCATATTCATTGGATTTCTCCTCGATCTCTTCTATTTCCGTGAAACCAAATGAATCACCTTTGCCGGGTTACTAATCCAGAACCCCTCAAACCCATCCGGCAAGGCTTCGATCTCGTCTTTTCGTATCGTATTCGTGCTGGCGAAATACGACTTAGCCGAAGGCACATCGTCAGTCGTGATCTCCAGCCAGATTTCTGCTTGGCTAAGATAGTCTGTCCGATCGAGCCACAACCGATTCGTCCCAAACTCAAAGACGACAGTTGACGCTCCTTCTTCAACCACGGGCAAAGATAGTGTATCCCTGTAAAATGCAACGGTCTTGTCGAAAAGGTGCTGCGGTATCTTCATGGCAATATTTCTGCCGCCTTTGAAATGGGGCCCATTGTCCCGTGACATATTTGGTTCCTCGTGACTGACCCTTCAGAATCTCGATGCGCTGAGCGTCACGTCTCCTATGGCTCACGCTTTCTCGAATCGTTTTTTGGTCGCTTCAGCCTCGTCGGTTTTGCCCTGGGCTGCTTAGGCCTTTCGAGCACTCCGATGGGCTGCAAACCAACTCGTAGGCACTCTACCAAAAAGAATGGCCAACGCGATCACCTGAGCCAGGGTTTGGGCCAGCAGTCCCATAAATGATGCCGGCTGCCCATCAGGCATTCGCGTGGCGATCTCAAGGGATGCTGGAATACCGAGGATAAAGAGAATAAGATATACATTCAATGCCCACCGGCGACCACTGGCGATTGCCCATGTAAGGAATCCCATTATCACCACCGAGATGCCGCCAACCACGGGTGCAAACCACCCTGGGAGTTGACTAGGTGACAGAGACACGAAGAGCATCATCAGCACACTGAAGGCTAGGGACGAAAAGAGCAGAATCACCGTGACCTTCACTAAGGGAGGCATAAACGGTTTTTCTGGAGCCTTCATATCTTCGGTGGTTCCCCTTCACCTGACCTGTTACGGGACACTCAGCCTTCGATACCCCCATCCCAAAAGGGAAGTCGAGGTTGTTCTGTCAGGGTCTAGTTCTTTTCTTCAAGCTTGACGGAAACTGGCACCGGATTGGAGACGATATCGAAGACGGGCGAGCGTTTCTGAGCGAGCTCTACCAGTTTCTCTATCTCTTCCTTTGGCGCATCCGCTTTGACATTGAAAGTGACGCGGATATTGTCGTACCCATTCCTCACGTTCTCCGACATTCCAAGGAAGCCACGGAGGTCAAGATCGCCCTCTAACTTTGATTCAACCTCATCTATTTTGATTCCCCGTGCCGCTGCATGATAGACGAGTGAGGTGGTTAGGCATCCTGCCAATGCCGTCAGAGCATACTCCACAGGATTGGCCCCGTGATCCTCGCCCAAAAGAATTGGAGGTTCGTCCTCTTCAAAGACAAAGGGCTTTGTTCGAGACGTGTCTTCTTTGCCAGCCCCGTAAAAGTCTTTGACGGTGGTACGATTATGCCCGCCGTTTACCCATCTGTTCTGTGCTCGAAATTTGAATTTCGCAACGTCAGGTTTGTCCTTTATAACATCGACCGTACCAAACAACTGATCGACATCAACGCCGTTTATGGTCTTATGTGTTTTATGTTCTGACATTTTAGTTTACCTCCCGCCTTTTCTGGGAGATCCAAGTGTGCCTCGAGGAGAAGCGAAACCCATAGAATCCTAGACTCTCCTACTCATAATTAAAAAAAAGGGGAGCGACCAAATTCAAGGCGTACCCTGTTTTTTTCTGGGTGTCCTGGCCGGGATGAGAGAGGGGAACGTGAATTTTGCCCGCCCGATAAGGGCACTCTATTCGTCCTGTAATCTGGAAGATGATTATTGAAAAAGGGACACACCGTGAAGAAATGGGCGGAATCTGTGGCAAAATGTGATATTATACTTACGATAGAACCTCCCGAGAAAACGAAAATGCTTACCGTCTATGGAAAAATTCGTGAAGGGATAGTTGGTAGGGAGATCGAAATAAAGTCGATACTCGCTGCCATGGAGGCGGGGAAACACATCCTTTTGGAAGGCCCCCCCGGGACGTCCAAGTCCACCGTGCTGAGAAGAATAGCGCAGGAAATCAACATCCCTTTCTATATCGTGGAGGGAAACATCGATCTGACTCCTGCGAAACTGGTCGGCCACTTTAACCCGTCCAAGGTGATGGAGGACAGCTACCAGCCCGAGTATTTTGAGAAGGGGCCACTGACTCGATCCATGGAGGTCGGAGGCATTCTCTACATCGAAGAATTCAACCGAATGCCGGCAGACGTCTCAAACGTGCTCATTTCGCCGATGGAAGAAGGAGAAATATCGATCCCCCGGTACGGAGTTGTTAAAGCCGTTCGCCCGTTCACCGTGATTGCAGCTCAGAATCCTTACGATGACGTCGGTACGGTCCGGGTTAGCAGGGCTTTTTTGGACCGAATCTGCCTGATCAAAATGAATTACCAGAACGAGGACGAAGAGCGGGAGATTGTCCGGCTTCGGACCGGGACGGAGGACACCGAGGCTATCACCTTTGCGGTGAAGATGGTGCGGAAAACACGGGAACACCCTGATCTCAAGATGGGCGCCTCTGTCCGGGGCGCGATCGATTTGATCGATATTTTCAATGGCATGCAAAAGGTTGCTGACCAATCGGACACGAATTTCTTGGTTGCCGCGCAGATGGCCCTCTCTAACAAGATTTGGTTGAACGAGATGACCAGCAAAACGTCGGACCAACTGATCGAAGAGATCTGGACGAATCTCGGCGGTCGCCACAAGAAATTCCAGGGCAGTAAGAAAAAGGGAAAAACCGGTTCGCCATCGACTCAGGAGGATCACGAGAAGAAAATTTCGGAGAAAGCGAAAAAAAAAAGCGATGATCGATACGTAGGCGATCAGTTTCTAGACGATGATTTGGACATTGAATACTCCTACTTCTACCAGATCGCCTCCTATCTTAACGCCCATCCTGAAGAGCTTCCTCAGTTTTTTGAAAAACAGGATTCCCTAGAAGTCTTCGCCAATATTTTCGGCATGCTAAAGCATGATGTGCGAAACATGGCTGTCAAAATAGCCAGTCGGCTGATTATCAAGATAGCCAAACAGATCGCTGACACGGGATACCGGTCCGGCCAACTGAAGCTTGTCAGGGGGTTCACCGAAGGTGCCGATATCGAGTTGGACAAGAGCCTGGAAAAATACGCAGAAGAACCTGACCGAGGGATCGTGGATAGTCTCATGTCCTACCGACGGCACAGAGAGAGAAATGCCTTTGTGATGATGTTCGATCACAGCTATTCCATGAAAGGGATGAAGATCATCCTTGCTGCCATCACAGCGGCTTCTATTGCCCAGCACTTCAAAAACGACTATGCCATCCTTGCCTTCAGCAACCAGGTTTCCTTCCTCAAAGGAATCGATGAGCCAACGGGCCCGGAAGAAGTACTGGAAAGACTGTTTGCATTGGAATTGAGAGGCGACACGGACATTCGCCTTGCCTTGGAGAGAGGGCTCAGACACATCGATAAATTTGAGCGGAAGATGGGGTTGCTTCTGACAGATGGGGCATGGAACCAGGGAGGGGATCCGCTCCAGATGGCGGTGCGATTCGATAAACTGAGTGTCATCGGGTTCCCACCTGTCAAGCAGGAAAAAGTCCGTCTATTGGCTCTCAAAGGAAAGGGAAACTTCTGTTTTGTGGAGGATGAGAAGGGAATAGCCGGGGCCATTCTCAATTGTCTAAACTGAATGAGATCCAGGAAATGCTGTTGACGATCGCTGGAAAGGCACCGCCGGTTCGAATTCTCGAAGAACTCACAGCGGATCTGGCAGGTCGGTTATCCATCCGCCATGGACAAGCGGGAATGATCGATGAGACAGGTCAGCAAGATGGCCGCCATCAGCCTGCCCTCGTCCGTGAATTCTGGTGGGTCGTCGACAATCCAGCCTTGCCGTAAAGCCTGCGAATTGAACGATTCATCACCGCATGATTTCTGGGTAGAATTTACCGTGTGATCTGCCCGGGGGGTGATCACATCGGAAAGGGCCGATACATTCCTTCGAATCGTTTCGACTCCGCGCTCATCCATGCCCATCGACTTTATGCGTTCCTGAAGAGCCTGGTTATAAAGCTTTTCCGCGTCTTGCAACCGGCCGAGAGTCTGGAATAGTTCTCCAAGGTTGTTCCGTGTTCCGGCCTGACCCGCATGGAGCAGCTTTTGATATTTCGATCGTGCGATCTGATCGTATTGTTTCCGGTGTTTTTGCTCCAGTCGGAAATGAAAAAGCGAGCTCCGAGCGCGCGGCGAAAGGCACATGCTGTCGATCCAGTGTGACGACGCCTTCCAGCCCTCTATGGCACACCGGTAAAGGCGTTCAGCCTCCTCGAAGTTTCCCTTAATCCGGTGGGCAATTGCCAAATTGTTGAGGCTACTGGCCACCCGTGGATCGGAATCGCCAAAGTCTTGCGCGATGCGGTAAGCCTTTTCCCACTGCGTCGCTGCAACAGCATAAAGGTTTCTTGCGAACTCCAGGGAGGCTGCTTCACAGTGCTGCACCCAGAGAAACTCCCTGTTGGGCGTCTCCTTTTCGGAATTCGCCTCCACGCGTTCACTCCAATGCTGTTTTGGATTTCTCGAGTCGACCAGGGTAGAGGGTTTAGAGATTCAGCTCATCTGTAGATAAGGTGTCAAATACCCAGGTAAGCTTTACGAACATGTTCATTATTCATCAACCCGGTCGGCTCTCCATGGAGCGCGATTCGACCGGTCTCCATGACGTATCCATAATGGGCAAGATTCAGGGCAAGCTCCGCGTTTTGCTCGACCAGAACAACTGGAACGCCATTCTTGTTGATCTCCGCCAAGATTTGAGCGATCTCCCGAACGATTAAAGGCGCAAGGCCGAGTGAGGGTTCGTCCAACATCAGCAGCCGTGGATTCGCCATAAGGGCCCGTCCTATGGAAAGCATTTGCTGCTCCCCACCGCTCATGGTCTTTGCCGCTTGCCGACGTCGCTCCTTGAGAATCGGGAAATGAGAGAAAACGTTTTCCAAATCCCGTTGAATCCCCTCCTTGTCAGAGCGGACATAGGCGCCCGTGTACAGATTCTCCAGAACCGTAAGGCCTGGAAATACGCGCCTGCCCTCAGGGACGTGGGCAATGCCCATCGTGAGGATCCTGTCTGGGGGGAGTCCTTCTATTCGCTGCCCGTCAAACCAGATCTGTCCTGCACTGGGACGCACAAGTCCAGAAATCGTGCGCAGCGTCGTGCTTTTTCCTGCACCGTTGGACCCGATAAGCGTCACAAGGTGCCCTTCTTCAACTCCGACTGAGATTCCCTTAACCGCAGCAACCTTGTGATAATGAACTACAATATCTTGTAGATTCAATAACATATCATGCAGACCCGAGATAGGCTTCGATAACCGCACCGTTAGACCGGATTTCTTCGGGTGTGCCTTCAGCGAGGAACTCCCCGAAGTTCAATACCATGAGCCGCCCGCAGAGCCCCATGGCCGCCTTCATATCGTGCTCCACGAGGATAATCGTGACGCCAGACTCTTGGACCTTCCGGACCAGATCCATCATGTGGTTGGTTTCCTCCGGATTCATTCCAGCGAACGGCTCATCCAAGAGCAACAGTTTGGGTTCGGCGGCCAAGGCAACAGCAATGGCCAAGGCCCTTTGAGATCCAAGAGGCAGATTTAGAGCCAATTGATCCTTGCGATTCGCGAGGCCCATGAAGTCGAGTACGCGTAGAGTCCTCTCCGCGGCGTCTTTCTGTTTCTCGCGGTCAGTTCTAAGGAGAGCGGTAAACAGATTCGAACGGGCGTGCAAATGGCAGCCAATAAGTACATTCTGATAGACCGTGAGCTCATGAAATAGTGTCGTCTCCTGAAATGTGCGGACCAACCCACGTTCTGCAACGTAGCTTGCCCTCTGCCCGGTGATGTCTTCTCCCTGATAGAATATTTGGCCATGGGTCGGCCGGTAGAAGCCGGAAATGGTCTTAAACATGACGCTCTTGCCTGCGCCATTTGGACCGATGAGCCCACGAATCTCACCAGATTCCACAGCGAAACTGACGTTGTGCAGCGCAACAAGGCCGCCAAAACGTTTCGTTATCTCCTTGACTTCAAGCAACGCCATCGGCGGTCTCCTCGATTGATTTCCCTGACTTGTCCTTCACGTTCTCACGGTTCGTATCATTTACCATGTTGTCCCCGTTGTTTTTTGATCCTCTGAGCCGACTTCGTATCTTCGACGGTAAACTCTCCAATCCTTCAGGCAGAAACAGAATAGACGCGATCAAGATACAGCCGTAAATGAGAGGACGATAGAGTTCAGCGGCACGAAACCACTCGTTGACGACCGAAAGAACTGTCACTCCGATTATCGGCCCTGCAAAGGTCGATGTGCCTCCGACAATCACCCACACAAGGACATAGACCATAATACCTACACTGAACTGGTGTGGATTGGCTGACCCCAGGTAGTGCACGAACAGTGAACCGGCGATGCCCACAAAAAAGGAGGCAATCATAAAGGCCAGCGTTCTGTACCGCCAGGTGTGGACACCAATCGATTCCGCTAACGCGTCGCGCCAGTGGACAGAATGGAGGGTCAGCCCGATCCGCGAGTTTTCAAGGCGGTACAAGACCCATACACAGAACGTTACCACGGCCAGTGACAGGAAATAGTAGGGAATGGGTTCCCAGATTTCGATAGGCTTGAGGCCAGGTAATGTAAGCACAGGCGATGGGATAAGCATCAGCCCTTTCGGGCCCCCGAAGGGCACCTTGAAATAGACCCAGCTGAGGCGAATGGCTTCCCCGGCGGCAAAAGAGCCGATTAGGAAGTAGAAGCCCTTCATCCGAAAAAGGGGGAAGCTGAGGATAAAGGCGATCACTGCGCAAATCACCCCGGCCAGAGGCATGGTAAGCCAGAATGACATGCCAGATCCTTTGGCGAGCAAAGCGCTCGTGTACGCGCCCACACCCATCAAGACCACGTGTATGAGTGACCACTCACCGGTAAGGGTCATGAGCCGGTAGCTGACCACGACCAGGACATTTATGATCAGAAAGATCATGAAATCCTGTTGATGGAACTTCAGGGTAAACGGAAGCACCCCGAGAAAGGCGAACAGTGTGACGAGCCCTAACGTTGTGGTTGTTCGTTTACTAACCATTTTTCACTCTTACGAAGGTTCACTCAGCCGCACGGGTTCCCATCAGTCCGGTGGGTTTTATGACAAGAACGAACAGCATGATGAGGAGTCCAAGCATCGTGGCGAGGGTGCCTCCATAGAAAGTGGTGACAAAAGTGTGGAAAAAGGCGTAGAGAACGGCGGCCAATATGGCGCCTGAAAGACTCCCAAGACCTCCTACGATGGTCACTATGAATGCAGTAATAATGACTGAATGCCCCATATAGGGCTCTACACGGGTCAAGGGGGCCATAAGCGCACCGGCCACTCCCGCCGCACCGGCACCCAGGCCCATGGCGAGTATCGAGATCCTATTGATGCTCATTCCTTGTAGCGCCGCCGCCTCACGGTCCTGGGCAGTGGCGCGAAGCGCCCATCCGAGTTTAGTACGGGTAAGGAAGAACCAGATGATTACCAGGAGAACACTGGCGACGATGAGGGCCACGAGCCGTTGTGTGGCAACGGTGACGCCTTCCATCAGCTCCACGGTCCCCGGGAACGCCGGGGGAACATGTTTCATCAGGCCCAATCCGCCGATCTTGACGGCGATTACCTGGAGAATGAACAAGACCCCGATGGAGGCAATCAGCCCACCGAGTGGATTATCGCGCATGGGTCGGAACAGGGAGCGTTCCATGAACAAGCCGATCAGCGTAACAACAACGACCCCTCCCACCACGGCCAGGTAGAAAGGCCACCCCGTTTTGGAATACAGATACCAGACAGTGTAGGCGCCGGCCATGAAGAGTTCCCCATGGGCGAAATTGATAACTCCCATGACACCGAAAATCAAAACGAGCCCCACGGCCGTGAGGGCAAAAAAACCGCTCGCGACCAGAGCGTTCATGCAGGTCTGGAGAATAACTTCCAATCCTAATACGTCCTTCCTTCAATATTGGGAACCGGGGCATTCCCTGCCCCGGTTCCATGAGAGATCCAGCGATTGGTTGGTTCTTGCAGAATCAAATGTGTCGTATCACGCCTGCTGATACCACATCTGGTTCAACTGTTCCATGTGCTTGATGTAGACGTCTTTGTGTTTTGCCCACCAATCAAGAATGTTCTTGTACTCGACGATTCTTGCTCTTCCATTTTGAATGGTAACGACAGGCCAATTGCCCACGAGGGCATTGTTGATCCCCCAGAGCTCTTCGCCCCACCATTGTGCCGGCCCGAAGATATGCGGCAAGGTCCGCATGCTCTTCATCGCCTTGTACACGGCCATAGGCTCTACGCTACCCGCCTTCTCGGCCCCTGCCTTCCAGAGGTCCATGATGGACGCGTATTCGTATGAGACGGCAGTCCATGACGCTGGATGCCGCTTGTTATACTCCTGGAAGAACTTGTTCGGGTTTTTGAAGCTGATGTTCGGGGCGTTCAGGGCCGGGTCATCAAAATCTGGAAACTGGAAGATAAAACCATTCAGGAACTCCTTGCTTGTCTTTTCGATGATGGCCGGATAGTTATCGAGGGTACAGGATATCATCTTGCCTTTGAACCCCTGATGGAAAGCCTGCTCAGAGAGCAGATTGACAAAGTCAGGATAGGAGGTGTCGAGGCAGAGAATATCCGGTTTTTTCGCCAGCAACGACGTCACAATGGGGGCAAAGTCAGTTGTTGCGATATCGAAGATGTTTTCTCCAATGACCTCGATACCGGCAACTTCGAAAGCTGCCCGATAGGTCGCAACGGACGGGATACCCAGCTCATCGTCCTGGGCCGCAATGACGGCCGTCTTAAGGTTTGGAAACTTCTCGCCAAGCCACTGGACCCCGGTGATGTTATAGATGGGGTGGACCTCACATGGCGCGAGGTGGTAGGGAGAATCAGGGTTTAGATCGCTGGGCAGCAGGGTGCTGGTAAGCATTTTTCCCCGGGAGAAAAACTTCTGTACCCCTGGCCAGGTGGACCCGCCGAGCATCATGACGAACTTGACATCCTGTTCTGTCACGAGCTTTTTGGCCCCCTGGAGGGCTTTGTCCGGTAGATACTCATTGTCAAAGGAGACAAATTCCACCATATAGTTGTCTCCGCCTATTTTGATCCCGCCCTGGGCGTTGATCCATTCTCCCCAGATCTCGCATCCGTAGAGTCCCGGCAGGCCCCATCCAGCGACTTCTCCAGTGAGAGGTGCCAAGAAGCCGATTTTTACCGTTTTCTTGGCGGCGAAGGCCGAGCGTGGAAGCCCGATGCCAGTGAGTACCGCCCCTGCGGCGGTAGCCTTCAAGAATTCTCTTCGTGTGATTGCCATAAGTTCACCCTCCATGTTTCGTTTTGGTATTAAACTCGTTAGTTCGGGTCCCTCAGAATCAGAGGACTTGCAGGGATACGTGTTAAGACTCCCCCCAAGTCCTCGAAAAGTCCCGGGATAGACAGAATGCCCCTGCACGCTGTCTATCCTGAGTTTATGAAGAACCCCTTACAAAGCTGGGTCAGGCTGCGGCCGCCGTCTCTTCGGCTTCCGCGTCTTCAACGATAGACCTTAGCGTGGATACCACTTTGGCCGGCAATGGAGCGGGCTTGTAGTTTTTCAGGATGTCTTGGGCTTTCTCGCTGGCTGCCTCAGCCAGGTCCTTGCCTCCTCTTCCCTGCCACGCTCCCCTCATCCTCCGGTCGAGTAACTTCACCTTGGACTGTTCTGAACCCATATACTGCCTCGTATGCTTCTTGGCCAAAAAGTCCTTTCCGGCTCCGACCTCCTTGATGAGTTCGACGGCCAGAGTATCGTCCGCAACCCGAATGCCTTGAACCACCCTTTTTACCATGCCGGCGATTTCATTATCGATCATGAGCTGGCCAAAACTGAAAGTCACCCCTAACTCCAGCATGCCCATCCCATAGATCAGATTCGCGCCGGCCAATGCAGGTAGCAGGGAGGTTATGGTTTTTTCATGCCCGGCCTGCGCATCGGGCACCTTGCTATCAGCCTAGCTACCTGCGACGTAACTGGGCAGTAGGTAGTATCGGGCCAATGCGGCGACCCCTGCACTGATCATACCCAGTTCTGGAGCACCTACCGGAGCAGTCGCATAGGTCAGATCAAAGGTGGTGGTCGAGCTCCCGTAGATCAGCGGTGCTCCCTTGCTCGTCAACTGGTTCAATACAATCCCTGACAACACTTCTGCATTGTGAGTCACCAGGGTGCCTGCCAGGGTCACAGGCGCTGAAGCGCCCGACATGGCCATGGACAGAACGTTGACCGGAATTCCGGCCTTGGCGCACTCGATAATGATCTCAGCGGTATGAGTGTGCAGTTCCAGCGGGCTCGTTGGGCAGACCAAGGCAGAGACGAGTGGCCGCTCCCTCAGTTTGTCCATGCCACCAACGATGGCGGCGGCCATTTCGAAGAACTTCTTGGCCCCTGCGCCACCTGTCAGGTCAATGTGCTGACAGTGTTTGGACGTGTTGGTCAAGAATGCCTCGGCCTCATTGAGATCGGTGGCTTTCTCCACGTCCCTGGCCACGACGGCACTTGAGTAAACATCCACGTGTTCCAAGGCATCACAGGCCAGAGCGGTATAGCCGACATCCTGTTTGTTCGACTCGCGGAATTCCCCGGTGAAGGGATCGACCACCATGACGCCGGCCCCGAAGCTGGTAAACCCAACCCGTCCGCCCTGAAGGGTCACATCGTATTCCGGAGTTCGACCGGCCAACAGGATTGTACTGGGTGCTGATCTAACGGCATCTTCGACCAAATGAGCGGGGATCTTAACATGGTTGTTCTTGCGGTCGACGATCGCTCCCCCGCCGTCAAAGATATCGAGGGCTTCATCACAATGCACTCCGACCCCGTAATTCTGAAGGACATCCAGGGTCGCCAGATGAATCTCATAAAGCTCATCCTGAGAGAACATGTTCAACCCAAAACCCTCGAGTACGCTGATGCCTGGTTGGAGTCCTCTAATCATCATTTCACCTCCTTTCTTGGACAGATTCTTGAGATTTTTTGATATCTACTGGTCGTATCACCCCCTTTTATTATTTGAGTAATTCTTTCGCTTTTCTTACTGTGTCATTGGCGTCTTCGGCGTAGCAGTCTGCGCCAATTTTGTTGGCCCACTCCTGGGTAGTCGCGGCCCCGCCAACCATGGTTTTTAGCTTATCCCTGATGCCCGCCTTGCGCAGTGCTTCCTCCAAGAGCCTCTGTCCCCCCATGGTGGTGGTCATCAGAGAAGACGAGCCGACAATATCTGCCTTTAACTCCTTCGCCTTCTCTACAAACATGTCTATGGGGACGTCTCTACCGAGGTCTTCGACTTCGAAACCGTATACCCTCAACATGGTTGCAACGATGCGTTTGCCGATATCGTGGATGTCGCCTTCGATCGTTCCTATGACCACAGTTCCCAGTTTTGCTGCCACCGATTCTTTTGGAATGTGGGGTTCCATTATTTCGATGGCCTTGGTCATTGCCTCGGCGGCAACGAGAACGCCAGGAAGAGGAATCTCCTCATTGGCAAAACCATCACCAACCTTGCTCATTCCCGGTGTAAAGCCCTCATTGATAATCTCTACAGGATTTATTCCCTCAGCAATGACTTTGTTGGCAACGTCCACGGCCGCATCCTCGTCACCATCCAGAACAGCCTGAATTGCCTGTTTCACAAGTTCTTCCTTACTCACTGGCTCACCTCCTTTCTTTCTGAATTATTCTTAGAGGTCCGAGCGCAGCTGGACCGAATCGTTTAGCCTCGACATAGGTAAACGTTCTATTGATTCTTCCTCATTTGTTTTTGCGTTCACACGGAATGCCCTCAGGAGATAAAGAGGAACCCTGAGGTGTTTGGGGGTAAACCCGTTGATCATATCCCAAAGCTCTTTTTCGTGTCAAGGTTGCCCGTAAGGCGGTTCCCCAGATAAGGAAACCGTCCTCCGGGTGTCTCGTGCTGGTAGAAGGGCACCAGAATCTCTCATTCCACCGTGAACGAGGCTCAACCGGCCCGTGTCCAATTTATTTGATCTTGCCTTTGATAGCAAAGGAGGACGTCAATGTCAAGAAAAAACCGGCCCTTCCATTTGAGATCGAATCAGTTTTCTCCTATGCTCAGCGTCACCTTGCAAGGGCGGTGAACGACTCGCGCTGGTGGTTGAGATTGTGAGGGGCTTCTTGTTATGGTTATGGTCACAGTGACGTTTGGAGGCTGGGATTTGTAGAGAGGCGAAATTGCGAATCAACCGAGTCGAGGTAAAGGCCTGTGATAGACGATAAGGACGCTTTATCAATAGTCGAAGAGATGCGAAAGGCAGCGTCCGCAGACAAGGCGCTCGTCGAGATTATCGACCCCTCCGATATTGAGGTTCGCGAAAGCGTTCGCCTCAAATGCCTCATCCCGCTCTGCGAATACTATGGAGTCTGCCGACTCTGCCCTCCCCATTTACCCTACCTGGATGAAATTCGAGCAGCCCTGAAGTTTTATCGCGTGGGCGTTCTGGTGGCCTTGAAATTCGCCCTTTCCAAGGGTGAGCTTGAAAGACTCCGTCACGATTTTTCGTATGAACTGAAGCTTCTGGAACTGGTACATCGTCTCGAGAACATAGCCCAATCAGGTGGATACCGAGAAGCCATTGGCCTCGTTGTGGGGGGATGCAAACTATGTCCCACCTGTGCCCCCCCTAATGAACCGTGTCGGCACCCCTACAAGGCGAGGCCGAGTCCTGAAGGACTGGGTATCGATATCATGGGTCTGGCACTGAAAAGCGGCCTGATTGTTCAGTGGCCCCCTAAAGACTCCGTAGTCCTGATTGGTTTGATTCTGTTTTAGGCTATCCTTTTTCGGACGGGACGGCGATTACCGTCAATAATGAGCAGTCCTTGTGTTCTCAATAAGGAGAGTCAGTCGGCATTAGAATCGAGGGCCAGGATGAGGACCCTGTATATCTATTCCTTGACACGGAAATATCTTTTTTCTATATTAGATGAACTTTTTTGTGTAAGGGTAGCATTTAGAGGGAAAGGAGGGGATGGGCGGGTTTTTATGTATTAAGACATCAGAGCATGGAGGAAGAGAGGGGAGGTGAGAGGATGGAGAAGACTGAGTGGATGGAGAAGGCCGCACAGGCCGTCATGGATGCGGATGAAGAAGCGGCGGTGGACGTTGCCAAGAAGTCGTTGGCGGCGAGAATGGACCCTGTTGAGATGATCAACGAGGGTTTTTCTCTGGGGATACGACGGATGGGCGATCTATTTGATCGGGGTGAGGTATTTTTGCCCACTCTGATCATTGCATCTGAGGCGATGGTGGCGGCAGTAAAGGTTTTGGAGGGGGCATTACCGAAGGACCAGGTTGGCAAGAAGCTTGGGACGGTCGTTTTGGGGACGATAGAAGGGGACGTCCACGACATTGGTAAGGGTATCGTCGCGACGATGTTACGGGTTTACGGTTTCGAAGTTTTCGATTTAGGCCGGGACGTTCCGATAGGGAGTTTTGTAGAGAAGGC
>CAYGBK010000066.1:0-10039 GCA_964348095.1 uncultured Thermodesulfobacteriota bacterium
CGAAACCGGGTCAACTCCAGGTATGGGATATGTGCAAGACCATCTTGGACATTCCAGCATCGAAATGACCATGAATGCCTATAGGCACAAGATCAAGAAGCAGAATCAAAAAGCGGCTGCAAAGCTGGGGAGGGCCTTTTTCGGACCCAATGGGTGCAAGGAGAGGTGCGGCAGGATGAATTGTTTGGTTAAGTATCTGAAATCATTAATGCGCCCAGAGGGATTCGAACCCCCGACCTACGGATTCGTAGTCCGTCGCTCTATCCAGCTGAGCTATAGGCGCTCAATGCTGCCCGACTTCGTGCTCATTTTATAGCCCTTTTGGGGCTGTCGGTCAACCTGTCTTCCATTTCCCAACCACCCACTCTCCCGCCCTCCGAGGGGATCGTTCGAGGCGCGGAGCACACAGAGGAACTTTCGTTTTTCCTGATCACGAGATACTGATCAGGGAAAAAACCGTGGCCCCCGGACGATCCGTGCCCCGTGGGGGCCGATGTTTTTCATTTGCCGTCGTCTCCCGGCAATTGAAATCACATAAAGCGGGACTCTGCGAACTCTTTGCCTCGAGTATGAGAAACGAACGGGTGGTGAACAATCAAGATTCTTTTGAGGTTAAGAGGTCTGCGTTCCTGACCCGTGACAGCCGACAGCTGGCAACTGCCCCTGAGTCTAATTCTTTCTCATCATGTGGGTGACGGCTTGTTCGAGTCCGTCGAGGGTGAGTTCGAACATGGGAAAGATGTCTCGAATCATTCCGATCGTCTGCGTGTACGGCCAGTGTGCAGCGAGGACCGGGTTGATCCACACTGCGTGGGGAAAGGTTTCGGCGATGAAATTCAGCCGCTCGTAACTCGGTTTTCCGGAGCGTTCCTCAATATGGATAGAACCATCCGTGGCCATGAGCTCATAGGGGGCCATGCTGGCATCTCCGACGATGATAATCCTCGTCTCGGGGTCGAGGCGGATCAGTTCATCCACGGAATGGGGCTTGTAGAGTCGCGGTGGATCCTCCCAGAGATAGTCATAGATCGTATTGTGAAAAAAGAAGGTCTTGAGATCCTTGAATTGGGCCCGGGCATAGTTGAAGAGGGTCTGCACGACCTCAACGTATGGGTCCATCGACCATCCGCCATTGTCTATGGCCAGTATCACTTTCAATCGATCCCTGAGGCTTCTGTCGAATATGATCTCTATCTCCCCGGCATTCTTCATGGTCTGGTAGATGGTCTCGTCGATGTTGACCATGTCCTTGGGCCCGACAGGGACCATATTTCTCAACCGCTTCAGGGCCTCGCTGATCTGAGACTGTGTTAGGGGACCTTCCTGAGAGTAGTCGCGGTATCTTCTATCCATGGCCACCTTGACCGCTGATTTGTTCATAGAGACCCCGCCGACTCGCATTCCGCCTGGATGATATCCCGAATGCCCTACCGGGGATGTCCCCCTGGTTCCAATCCACTTACTTCCGCCGTGATGGGCCTCGGTCTGCTCTTTCAGTCGCTCGAGAAAGTAGTTGAGTAGCTCATCAGGATCCATTTTGTTAATCTCGTCCTCATCAATGCCAAGGGCATCGGCCACCTCTCGAGGATGCTTGAGCCACTCCTCGAGGAGAGAACGGGCCACCGCAGACAGCTCGAATGGATCTGGTTCCTTGAACTCGACGCCTTCGAAGTGGTGGGCAAACACCTGGTCGTAGAGATCGAAGTATCTTTCGCTCTTGACAAGAATTGTGCGGGCCGAGGTGTAAAAATCCTCAACGGAATTGATCAGTCCCATGCTGAGGGCTTTCTGAAGCCTCAGAAATGAGGTGGGGGTAACTGGAATTCCCGCCTTTCTCAGCAAATAGAAAAAATCGACAAACATGGCTATCTCGGAAAAACAATAAGATCTTTTATCTCACACCCGCTCACTTCGTTCGTTCGAGCTCTCAGAGTTCGCAGAGCAAGAAGGCTGATGGATCAGGCTTTGGCCTAATTTAAGAGGAAAAATTAGGCCAAGTGATTTCCTCTGGATTGGCCTCTCACCAATCAAGAGGAAGTTCTCTCTGAGGCTCTGTGTGCTCTGTGAGATATCTTGGAGGCGTTCGCTGTGCTTGGATATTCTCGGCGAAAGAATCTTGATTCACGCTCAGCGCTCCGTTTGCCTATTTCCAAAGTCCCTTTACATTTTGAACCGGGCGACGCTGTCGCGGGCGACCACATAGTCCGGGCTCTTTTTGAAGAGCACACCCAGATAGGGAACCTCTCCCTTGATCAGGTCCTTGATTTTGAAATCAGAGTCCGATCTCAGAGCCCTGATCCAGTTGATGAGCTCCCTGGTTGCAGGCTTCTTCTCGATTCCTCTTATATCCCTGAGGCGGTAGAAGGTGTTGACTGCACTTTCGAGCAGGTCGTCGCTGATATCCGGGAAATGAACTTGGACGATACTTCTCATCATATCCGGCGCGGGGAAGGCAATGTGATGGAAATTACAGCGACCCAAGAATGGATCGGAGAGGTCTTTCTTGGCGTTTGAGGTAATGACAATGACGGGCCTCTTTTTGGCCTTTATCGTCTTGTCGATTTCGATAATGTCGAATTCCATCTGGTCGAGCACATCGAGCATGTCGTCCTGAAAATCGGTGTCAGCCTTATCGATTTCGTCTATCAAAAGGACCAACCTTTTCTTTGACACAAAGGCCTGGCCGATCTTCCCCATCTTGATGTAATCCTCGATATTGCTCACATCCCTCTTGGAATCGCCAAACCGGCTGTCATTCAAACGGGTCAGGGTATCGTACTGGTACAGGGTATCTACCAGCTTCATGCTCGATTTCACATTGAGGACGATGAGCCTCATTTCAAGCGCTTCGGCAACGGCATGGGCCAGCATGGTCTTTCCAGTCCCTGGTTCTCCTTTGAGAAGAAGAGGCATCTCCAGGGCCATGGAGATATTGACAATCTTGGCTAACTCCTCATCCAGCACATACTTCGAAGCACCAGTAAATTCGCTGTTTTTGCTCTCAGCCTGCATACGATCGCTCCTTTA
Organism: uncultured Thermodesulfobacteriota bacterium; assembly: GCA_964348095.1. Taxonomy (GTDB): domain Bacteria; phylum Desulfobacterota; class BSN033; order WVXP01; family WVXP01; genus WVXP01. Next base: position 3,028 of record CAYGBK010000066.1, read on the forward strand.
CAGAGGAGAGTAAGAGGTCGAAAGACCTGTTCTTACGGACGGTTCATTGTTGAGGGGCTACCGGACTATCAGTTGTTGGTTATCAAAAGTTTCGGCCGTGCGAGAGACCTAGGTCTGCACATGGGTGTTGCAGACAGCGTGGGATTCGAGTTCTCACTTCGGCAAATTGCAAAAAACCTACTCTCTAAAGTACTCCCCAATTCAGTCAGTCTTTCGATCGATCCTTCCCAACAAGTCTACCAGCTTCTCACTTTCCGGTCAATGGGACGCCTATGATGACGGCTCTTCACCCTTGATAAAGAACCCGATAGCATGTATATTCAACTCGCGTCAGTTCTTATCCATGATTATCAGGAAAACTCCTATCAAACAAAGATCCTAACTGCTGAGGGAGGAATTGGTGAAAGTCGTAAATGTCCATTCACGGGTCAACGTGGAGCTGTGCAAGGGATGCAAAACCTGCCAAATGGTTTGTCCCGTCTATGCGATCACCGTAGGAAAGCAAGGGGGGAAGATCGACGTCGCCATAGACGATAAGCGGTGCGTGGGGTGTTGGAACTGCGAGCAACGCTGCCCAGAACATGCGATTGAGATGGCCCCCTGCGATCCCTATCGATTGGAAACCAACGTAGCCCAATTCGACTACAAAGAAATTAAAGCACTATGCCGGAAGGCTCGTTTTCACCCAAAGCAGGTTGTTTGCTACTGTTCATCGAGCCGGGCCGAAGAGTTGGCTGCCGCAATTCTGGGTGGTGCAAAAACACCCGACGCCGTTGTCCTTGCCACCGGCATCGGAGCCGGCTGCGGAATTGAATGTAACCAGTCGATCCAACGATTTCTAGAGGCCGCGGGCCACACTTTTGAGCGGCCAAAGGACAGCTACCAATGGTACGGCCGGACTCTGACAATCTGGGAGGTAGACCCATCCGTTAAGGCGGATTACCCGGTCTTTCGCTTTGATGACGACCGCGAACTCATCGATCGCGTCATCGATGCGCCGGTCCGGTCCTAAGATCGAGGAGGCCTTTCTCAAGGAGGTGACAACCATGAGTCGAGAAACCCTTCCTCCCGCTCCACCTCGCAAGTCCCAGTACGGTGTGGACCCGCAGTATGTCACAAAACGGGGAGCCGAACTAGACGGTATGACTAGCCTGCTCCTGACCGAACTTATTCCAGATATGCCAAAGATTATTTACCCCAACGGAGCCGGAGAGTCGGTCATCCGGGAGCGAACCGAAGCGGCACTGGCCAGGGTCGACCTCTCAAAGATCACACCGGGCAGCACTGTCAACATTTTGGCATCCCATCACGGCTTCACGTTCCTCGGCGGCAAACCTTACGCTGAAATGCTTCGAACGATCAAAGATTTTGTCGAAGGGGAAACCCCTGCCAAAGAGGTCAGGTTGCGAGCCGGCCTCGGGATGCGCTTTCGCGAAACAGAGGAATATATTAAGGCTCACGGTTTGGACGAGTATTTCAACGGTAAGGCCATCGGGATCGCCCCGATCGACGCTGGCATCCCTATTGAGACCAAGTTGGGGACCCTGTACGGACTACAGAAGGTCTACGACGCAGACTTTATTATCCACGCCCACAATAGCGATGTACGGGAGGTTCACTTCCACCGTCAGGTGGACCGGGCGGTGAAGCCCTTTGGCATGAGCTACGCCCGAGCCGAAACCCGCTCGACCTATCACATGAACCTGGGCCCCCGGGCGGCCAATTTCGTGGCGAGGGCCATTTTCGAGTCAGGTTTTGTCCAAAGCAAGTACGCCTTCTCCATCTTCATGATGATGTCACCCATGGGGGTTGTGGCCATCGATGCCGACAACGACCTCTATGCCATCAACGACCGAGTAACAGTTGGGGGGATGAAGCATTACGGCAAGATCATTCGTCTTATTGCCACAATTGACGAATGTATTGTTATCCTCGATTTTCCCTGCCCGGTACCTTACGTGTTCGCCGCTGGTGTGATTTACGCGAACATGGTTGGGGCTAACGTCGATCTCTTCGATCTCGACAATCCTCTGCCTCCCTACACCTGGTATACCGAAACCTATTATGATGACCAGGGGCGACCAATGGTTCCGGACATTCCGCCGATCAATCCAGCCATTAAGACAGTGGTACACAATTATGCGTGGACAGGGTACCCTGCGACTTTCTTTGCCGAGCACACGCCAACCATCATGGTGGGACAGGAGCAGGCCGATCACTTCAACCGCGACCCGATGAATTTGAATTACATGAAGCATGCTCTCCTCGCTGAAAATCTAGACGCGGCGATGGAATTTGCTTACAGAACGACCAAAACCGACAAAGTTATGGTGTTCGATGGAGCTACCGGAGGGATCAACCTCAGCCGGTCGCTGGCCGATCACCTGCGGAGCGTGGCCTCGGAAGTGAACGAACAGGTAGACAAGATGCTGATGCCCAAGTGGTTGGCCCAGCGAAACGTCGATCTCAAGGTCCTTGTTCAGGCGTCCTGAGAGAAGCCGATGGGGAAGGCGCCTGACATCCGCGAGCGGATCTTTGGGAAAAACCCCAGGCGAAGAATCACGGCTGTTCTCATCGCGGAGACGAAGGGGGTTTTGAGCGGTATCGAGCGGGCTCGCAAGCTGATGGAAGGTCTCGGATTGCGCTTCGAATCGGACCTCAAAGATGGAAACACGATTAATGCCGAGCAGGAGGTCGCCCGCGTTACCGGAAACCCTATCCAAATAGCCCGTGCAGAAGAGCAGATCATCGGAACCCTTTCCAAGTCTTCCGGCATCGCTACGGCTGCTCGCCAGGCCCGGTTTCAGGCTGGGCCAGACTGTCAGGTCGTCTCGGGGGGATGGAAGAAAATGCCCCTGGAAATCAAGGACCTCGTGCGGGCTGCCGTGCGTGACGGTGGTATCGATGTGCGCATCTCCCACGAACCCTTCGTGTATCTGGATAAGAACTATGTCCGCATCCTGGGTGGAATCAGTGAAGCTGTTCGCTTAGCGTCGTCCCTCGGCGGGACCATTGTCGTTCAGATTCGCGGGGAAACCGGATTGGTGGAGAATGAAGCTGTCCAGGCCGCCCGGGCGAGAGCCGATGTGGTGATGGTGGATACCGGGCATCAGGAAGACCTGGCCACTGTCAGTCAGGCTCTGCTCGATAGAGGGTTACGGTCGAAGGTGCGAATAGCCTTTGCGGGCAACATTGGGCTCGACGAACTTGAGTCCCTGGTTCGGATGGATGTGGACGTGGTTGACATCGGCTACGCCATCCTGGACGCCCCGTGCCTTGCCATGCGTTTTGATGTGATTGAGGCGTGACGAGGTCGTATCCGTGGAATACCGTCTCCTTGAAAAGACAGAACTCTGGATCAGCCCGGTGGAACTCGCCGGGGCTGATCTGGGAGGCTGCGCTCAGGCGGCTGCTCAGGCCCTGGGACTGAATCCTGATGACATCATGGTGACCGACGTGCTTGAGGATCGCCTGACCCTGGATATTTTGGTTCCCACGATTCAAGCCGAGCAGATTGTGGCCCAAAAAGGGGCTTTACTCGGCGCCCTCGCAGCGGTACCGGGGGTCCGTATGACGCCGGAGACATCGGTTCACTCGGACGGGATACTCGGCCTCATCAGCCTGGATGAGAAAACTGGCCAGGACGTGCTGAATAGATCCGTCGCCATGGGAAATCAAATTGCCGAGCACATTCGCAAGCGAACCATGGTTTTTGCCACCGGCCGGGAAGTTTTGGGCGGACAGATCCGTGATACCAACACCCCCTTCTTGACCAGGATGCTCGAGGGGGACGGTTACGTTGTGGCCCGGGGGCCAACCATGGAAGACAACACTGGTCGCATCTCTCGGGCCTTTCGCCAGGCCGCGGAAGATGGATATGGCTTGCTTATTACGACGGGAGGCATCGGGGCAGAGGGAAAGGACCAGACCCTGGAGGCTTTGGTGCAGGTGGACCCCCATGCACGGACCCCTTACATCCTGAAATTTCAAAAGGGCCAGGGAAGGCACCAAAAGGATGGTGTCCGAATAGGAGTGGGGTGTTTGGGACAGACCTTGATTGTCTGCCTTCCAGGCCCGCATGACGAGGTCAAGCTGGTCTGGCCACTCCTCAGGAAGGGTCTGAAAGCCAATTGGACAAAGGACGTTCTGGCTGAAACTCTGGCCAAAACCCTACGTGGAAAATTCCTCGCCCGAAGCCGGCACCGTGCGACTCGAGCTCAGGATGAACGTGCGGAGGTTCACCATGGCGCTAAATGAAACGACTCTCTCTGAGGTGGCTCAGAAACTCATGGCCTCTACGAAGGATCTCACGCCAATCGATCCTTTGACCGGAACGTACCCTGACATTACACTTGAGGAGGCCTACCGCATTCAGCTCATTACCGTGGAAAAGGGATTGGCGGAAGGGCGGAAAGTGGTTGGAAAAAAGATCGGTCTCACCAGCCCGGCGATGCAGCAGATGTTCAACGTCAACGAACCGGATTATGGCCATCTCTTCAATGACATGCTGGTTTCCGAAGGGGAGGGCGTGGCCTTCTCGCGGTTACTCCAGCCCCGTATCGAAGGCGAAATTGCATTCATTCTAGAAAGCGATTTGGCCGGTCCAGGGGTAACCCCTGTTGATGTCGCCCAGGCTACGGCAGGAGTGTCAGCCGCGCTGGAGATCATAGACAGCCGAATCCGAGATTGGAAGATAAAGATTCAAGACACCGTGGCAGACAATGCGTCGAGTGGCGCTTTTGTCCTGGGATCCAAAATGGTTCCTCTCACAGGACTCGATCTGCGTTACGTTGGATTCGTTATGACAAAGAACGGGAAACTGGCCTCAACAGGCGCAGGCGCAGCCGTTCTCGGTAGCCCATTGCAATCCGTCGCCTGGCTGGCCAATAAGCTGAGCGAATACGGTGTCTCCCTCAAGGCTGGCGAGATAATTCTTTCCGGTGCGGCTGCCGCGGCCGTGCCAGTTGAAGGGGGCGACTCCATTCATGTGACGGTCGATCGCCTCGGAGACGTGGGGTGCTTTTTTGCCACGTGATAATCAGGTTTTTGTTTCTAACCCATTTCCAACAAGGAGGGAAGGAGAATGGCCAAATTAAAAATACCCTATGAGACCGCAGAAGAAACCGGGGTTTTTTTGGATCTGGACGTACCGGATAAGAATTTCCTGATCCAGTGCATCCCTCAAGAACGAGACCCGATTCGGGATCTCGGGAAAGCGGCGGAAGATGCTGTTGAATCGCCTGTTGACGGGCCGAAGTTTTCAGAGCTGATTCAGGGTGGGAAAAAAATCACCTTTATGACGGAGAATCAATTCCGGGCTGCACCAGCCAGAGACATTCTCCCAGGCCTGGTTGAAGAGGCAAAACAGGCAGGCTGCGATATGTCAATCATTATCGGCTGTGGGAAGGTCCCGCCCCTCACTCCAGAAGAAATCGATGAGAAGTTGGGAGCAGACCTGGCAAAGAGTGAGATCCCCATTTTCTGCAACGATGTGAGCAAACCGGAGGATTATCGGTATGTCGGTGTAACGACTGCGGGGACACCGGTTTTCATACACAGGGCTGTTGCCGATGCCGAGGTGAAGGTATCTATCAGCACGACACAGGCGACGCTCTGGGGTTACGGGGGATCCGGTATGATCATCCCTGCCGTGGCAGGCAATGAAACCATTGAAACCAATCACATTATGGCACTGGCCCCGGACTGCATTCCAGGAAACAACGACTGTCGCATACAGCTAGACAAATACGAGGCCCTGGAACTGTGCAAGGTCAGTATGGGTATTAACCTGATCGTGGACAATAAGAGCCAAGTCATTTACGTCAATGCGGGCTCCCCTGTTGAATCCCATAAAGAAGCGGTTCGACATTACAATGAGATCTACGAGTTCTCTGCGCCCCAACTCAATCTTAGAAAGGCCGATATCGCGATTACCGGATCCTCTGCACCCACCAATCACCTTTTCTTCCACACGGGGTGGGCTGTCGTGAATTGTGACCCTGTCGTTCGAGATGGAGGGATTATTATTCAGACGACCCCCTGTCCCGGATACGGGGACTGGCCAGGTTTTGCTCTGATGGACCTCATGAAACCCTACTTACCGGCATCGACAGAAAATACGGTCAAAGCGTTCAGGGATTTCTACAATCGCGAAACGGAACTCTGGGCGGCATGCATCTGGTTCAAAATTTACGAAGTCATGACACGGAAAGAGGTATGGCTCGTTACTGAAAAGGGCAATATTCCGTTCTGCAAAGAGATTGGGTTAACGACCTTTGAATCAGTCGAGGAGGCATTCGCCCAGGCGATGAAGAAATGTGGTGACGACGCTCAGGTGGCTTTTATTCCGTATGGGCGCTATACGGTGATCAAACCATAAGTAAGAGTAAATCCCCTGAATTACTTCACACCCCTTGTTGTTCAGTACGGCCGTGGTGCTGAACGGGGCGGTGTGAAACGTCTTTTTCTAATAGGCCATCTTCAGGATCTCTTTCGCATCGCCAATTCCCAGTTCTCTGGGATTATTGACGAGGAGCCGTGCCTCTTTGGTGACGGATCGTTCCGCCACAATGTCGATGGAATCTTCTGGTATGTTTAGATCTCTAAGGCGTTTGGACATGCCAACGGCCTTAGAGAGTTTTCGGACGCATTCAACGGCTGTATGTGATCCCCCATCGATTGTCATGTCGTCCACTCCTTCGCCCAAGAGCGATGCGATCCGCGCAAATTTCTCACGACACGCTATCCGATTGAACTGCATCACGTAAGGCAGGAGAAGGGCATTTGCAATGCCGTGGGGAATGTGGTGGATACCCCCCAGCGTGTGGGCAATGGCATGAACCGCTGCCACACCGGCCACGGAAAAGGCAACCCCGGCGAGGAAGCTAGCCATGAGCATTCCGTATCGAGCACTCAAGTCGTTTCCATTTTCATAGGCAGTACGAATATGCTGTCCAATTAACCGAATGGACTCCTCGGCCATGATGTCGCTCATCATGGTCGCATTCAATGA
>CAYGBK010000067.1:0-16862 GCA_964348095.1 uncultured Thermodesulfobacteriota bacterium
TCAGCAGCCCTACCCACATCATTCACCACCACCCTGGCACCACGCCTGGCCAACTCCAACGCATACGAACGACCCAGGCCGCCACCCCCACCGGTAACAATCGCAACCTGACCATCAAAACGAATGCCTCGTCCCAAGCCGCGCTTTTTCGTCTCTTCCGTGGACATCCACTCCACGATTCCCCGGTCAATGACGATGTCACCCGTTTCGGCATTGAGAGTCCGAAAGAGCGCCCTTCCCTTTTCTGTCTTCCAAATCTGGGTCTTTATCGGGACACCAGGGTAGAGAGGCTTTGTAAAGCGGGTCCGAAAGCGTGTCATCCGCTCGGGAGAGCCAGGAAAGAGGTGTTTGATCACAGCCCTGCAAGCAAAGCCGTGGGTGCATAGGCCATGCATGATCGGTTTCTCGAAGCCACTCGCTTTTGCAAACTCCGGATCCACATGGAGTTGGAAGATGTCTCCAGAAAGCCGGTAAAGCAGCGGCTGGTTCGGCGAGGGGACAGCGTCCTCTTCAAAGTCCGGTCCTCTCTCTGGAAACACAACGGATTCACTGGGAGGTTTCTTCCCCTTGAAACCGCCATCTAACCGGCAAAACAGTTTGAAAGTGTTAGTAAAAAGCTTCTCACCGTTGGAATGGTAGGTGTCTGCCTCAGCAACCACGAGGGCGCCCCTTTGAGCACCCATGTCGTACATATGGGTAATCGCCCCCTCTGTCGTTAGCCTTCCCTCGGGCGGAATTGGCGTGTGGAAGATGATATCCTGCTCGCCGTGAAGAATACCGCCGAGATTGGCTCCAGAACTGAGTCCCACGCTAGCCAGAAACTCGAAAACGCTTGCGATAGAAAAACTGGGGATCACTTTCAACTGCTCTTCGTAACAGAATTCCAACTCGTCAAATCCTGCCCCCACGCCTAAGGCATAGAGCACCACGTCTTTCCATGTATATTCTTTTGTCAGAGGCCCGATTTCTTGGCCAATGCTATCGAGGTTCAAGGCCATAGCGTCTTCTCCGTCCCGACACCGAAGGCGGCGATCACGTCGCCGGAGGCCGTTATGACCGCTGCAGTCGCCTCCTCACCCTCACCCATAGGGTGGCAGTATCCTTTGACATCCACACTGAGGACGGCGGGCAGTTGGCGCCAAATGCCGTGGGATGGCCCAAGGGCTTCCTCACTGTTCCAGAGGCGATTATAAGTTAGCCCTCACGAGGTGTCAATTCATAAGACCCATGGAAGTGGCGTCTTGAGATCTGCCGATCGACCGAGCCATGGCGACGTCTGGTAAGGAATGTTATTGAGGAATAGTTCCGAGGGTGTGCAATTGGAATCTGTCTGGCGCCGAATGAGGGCAACTCAAAACGAGGCCCATATGGGTTAACTACCTCTACACAGATAGTGAGGTCCTCAGCTCTCCACGCTCAATGGCAACATGACGGGCCAGCTGAACACTCACGACGTCATAGCAATCATCAACCATAAGTTACCTATCTTCTCGCTCACTTCTTGAACTAGCTCAGCCTTCATGAGGTCAGGAGTCAACGCATCGAAGAAGGGCCTGATCTTTGTCAGCGGCGTCGTGAGGACTTCTCTTAAGGGCTTTTCCACATTCTTTTTGGTCATCTTTGATCGCCTCGGAATTGATTGCAGATTAACGGTGCGATTGATTGTTCTCCCTGTGGCTCAACAGAACAACCATTTTCGGTCAAGAGGATATGTCTCTTTTCTTCTCTTCGTATTCCTCTTTGTTGATCTCACCAAGAGCATATCGCCTATCCAGAATCTCTCTGGCAGAGGCAGAAGAGTCGCCTCGATCGGGATGGTCAATATCTTTGGAATTGGTCCTGCCCATCCAGCAACACATCCGCCCCCGCATCATAAAGAAACAGAGGACCATCATCGCGATCGGAAATATCCACCACCAATGCCAGAATTCAGACGTTTCGTATCCAGCCATGGTCATCATCTCCTCTCATGTCACCCAAGCTCCTCACAATTTTTTGACCTACTCCGTCCCTGATTTACCGACCTTTTCCTCTTTCATTTTTCTCATCCTGGAGCAACAGTCAGAGACGTCCCTCATGTCTCCGCAACACTCACGCATCCTGTCAAACACTGCCTGACAATCGCCGAAAGGAAACGCAGAACCTGCCTCTTGAGTTTTCTTTTCTTTTTCAGTTTTCTCTTTGCCATTCATGACAAACCTCCTGATGTGTTTTATTCGTTTGGTGTCAACAATGGTTGCCTCACTTTTTCTCATCCCCTTATCCAACTATCTTCTCGTAAGACGGGAGACACACCCAAAGGGTTACATTTTCCCTCACCTTCTTGAATGAATAAAAGCCAGTCACGCTATCGATGAAAGACAAAACGCCTTGTGAACTCGGCCATGACGTCGTTCACCACGAGCGACAGGTTCTGTTGCTTGGTGAAACTGCATTGTTTCTTTCGGTCTCACGCGGTTTTTGGTCGACGGTGTTGTGTGTGGCTTCTGGGGGAAGATAACTCCTACCATCAGGTCCCTTTTTGTGATATCTTGCTGAGTATTCTTCCGAAGTCTATGGGGGTGATGTTTTACATGTGGGTTTTTGCGAAAGGAGGGTCTCATGAGCACGAAACCCTGGCATGGCCCAAAGTGGCCCGAAAGAGTTCCTCATGAAATAAGGGGATACGAAAAACCGCTATTCTCCATCCTTGATGAAACAACAAGCCAATACCCTGATGCGATCTACACCATCTTTACAGACGCAACACGAACCTACCGTCAGGTCAAAGAGACGGCTGACCGGTTGGCAAATTTCCTGGATTCTCGGGGCACCAAGCCAAAAGATCGGATTGCCATCTTCCTGCCAAACATACCGCAATTCCCGGAGATCTTTTTCGGGATCCTAAAGGCCGGTGCTGTGTGCGTAACCTGCAATCCCATGTATAAGACCTCGGAGCTGAACTTCCAGCTCAAAGACTCCGGAGCCAAGGCGGTCTTTGTTATGGATCATCCGGAATTTTATCCCACCGCCGTGAAAGCCCTAGAGGGGACCGAGGTGCATACGGTGGTTATCTGCAATGTCAAATCATACCTCCCCCCTGTGAAAGGCGTCCTCGGCTCAATCCTTGGAAAAATACCCAAGGCAGATCGCCATGAGCCGGGCCATGTGATGTTCGACGAGGCCGTTAAATCGGCCAGACCAGTACACCCCGACCCCACGATAAACCCCACGAAGGATGAAGCGCTCGTCCTTTACACGGGCGGCACAACGGGTGTTCCCAAGGGCGCGTGTCTGAGCCATGCCAATCTATTGTCCAATGTCATGACAATGCGGGAGTGGATCCGTATACCCGATCGACCTGGGGAGTCCCCTAAACAGTTGGAGTTGGGCGGAAAACATACCTTTCTGGGCGTATTGCCGTTTTACCACAGTTTCGGCTTGACCCTATGCATGCTTGGCAGTTGTATCAATGCGTCCCGTTTGGTCTGCATTCCCAATCCGAGGGCCGGCAAACCACCATTCACTGACGTGCTCAAAGCTATTCAACAGCACAAGGTCACCGCCATCGTGGCCGTGCCCACGATCTATTCAGCCATCGTGAACCATCCCTTGACCGACAAGTTCGACCTGTCTTCCATCGTGGCGTGTGGCTCGGGCGCGGCTCCCCTTCCCTTGGAGGTGATCAAGCAGTTTGAGGCAAAGACCGGAGCCGTGATTTTTGAAGGATACGGCCTGACCGAGACTTCGCCCGTTCTGAGTGTTAATCCGACCAATCTGGAGCAACGCAAGATCGGCTCCGTCGGTCTCCCAATACCAGGGGTCGATCTTAAGATCATTGACCTCGAGACAGGCGCTAAAGAGTTGCCCCAGGGGGAGGATGGGGAGATTGCCGTCTGTGGCCCCCAGGTCATGCTCGGCTATTGGAAAAAACCTGAGGAGGATGAGGCTGTCTTTCGGGAGATCGATGGTAAACGTTTCTTTCTCACTGGAGACATCGGCCACATCGACGAAGAGGGGTTCGTGATCATCACTGACCGGAAAAAGGACATGATCATCGTGGGAGGCTTCAGCGCTTACCCCAAGGAAATCGAAGAAGTCCTGTTTGCCCACCCCAAGGTAGCCTTGGCAGCGGCAATAGGCGTGCCCGACCCGCGCACCGGCGAGGCCGTGAAAGGCTTTGTTCAACTCAAACCGGGTGTTGAGGCCACAGAGGATGAAATCCTCGAGTTCTGCAAGTCGAAGCTGGCCGGCTATAAGCGTCCAAAGGAAATCGAGTTTCGAGACAGCCTGCCGACCTCTATTATTGGCAAGGTCTTACGGAGAGTCCTCAGGGAGGAAGAACTCAGCAAACGATCGAGCTCTTGAAAGACAAAACCCCTTAAGGGGCTGAAGGACGCTCTTTCCATCAGTCTTCCGAGTCCCTGGGCCTGACACCGAAGACGGAGAGGGGAGACGACCCAGATGGCAAAGTTTAGTGATATCGCTTTTCTCGACGCTACCGCTCAGGCCGAGTTGATACGAAAAAGAGAAGTCACGCCGATTGAACTGGTCGAGGGAGCAGTCGAACGCATCGAGCGCCTTAACCCGACACTGAACGCCGTGGTCACGCCCATGTATGACGCGGCGAGGGCTACAGCTACCGGTAAATTGCCAGACGGCCCGTTTGCGGGGGTGCCTTTCTTGCTAAAGGATTTGCTGGCCTCTTACGCAGGTGTGCGTCTGACATCTGGATCGACCTTACTGGAGAATTATGTTCCCGATCATGATAGTGAACTCGTGGTACGGCTGAAAAAAGCCGGGCTTGTAATCCTTGGCAAAACCAACACGCCAGAATTCGGCATTCTTCCGACTACCGAACCCCATCTCTTCGGTCCCAGCCGTAACCCCTGGAACACGGAGCGGACAACGGGCGGTTCCAGTGGGGGCTCAGCGTCCGCAGTGGCGGCTGGCCTCGTTCCCATGGCCCATGCGAACGACGGCGGAGGATCGATCCGGATTCCGGCCTCATGCTGCGGCGTTTTTGGTCTCAAGCCCACCCGGGCGCGCAATCCCCTCGGTCCGGACATGGGGGATATCATGGGGGGACTGGTCGTCGAGCATGCGGTCACCCGATCGGTCCGTGACAGCGCTGCCCTGCTCGACACGACGGCGGGTCCCGACCTGGGCGATCCTTATTGGGCTCCCCCGCCCGAACGTCCATTCTTCCAGGAGGTGGGCGAGAATCCCGGGCGACTGCGCATTGCCTTTACGACTGAGGCTGGTACGGGTGTTCCCGTGCACCCCGACTGCATAAGTGCCGTACAAAGCGCAGTCACACTGTGTGAAGACCTTGGCCACGAGTTGATAGAAGGGGCACCGGAACTGGACACCACCGTGATGTTTCAGGCATTTGCTACCCTGTGGTCGGCTGGGTGCGCCGCATTTCTCGACCACATCGCTTTAGAAACTGGCCAAAACCCTACCTCTGAACAGGTGGAACCCCTCACCTGGGCTCTCTACGAGATGGGGCGCAAGCACACGGCCTCGGACTGCCTCTTGGCTTTGGCAGCACTTCAGAAGGGGGCCCGCGACGTAGCTGGATTCTTTCAGGACCACGATGTATGGCTCACCCCAACACTGGCCGAACCACCCGTGCCCCTTGGCACTTTTGATAGCCCGCCCGACAATCCGTTGCAAGGGTTCTACCGGGCAGCCGCCTTTGTGCCCTTTACGCCGATCTGCAACATCACCGGGCAACCTGCCATGTCCGTGCCCCTCTTTTGGAATGCCGAGGGACTCCCAATCGGAAGTCACTTTGTCGGGCGGTTTGGGGATGAGGCAACCCTCTTCCGGCTCGCAGCACAGCTTGAAGAGGCACGACCCTGGACGATCCGGCGTCCATCCATATCGGTTTGACTCATGCACCGGCGTGAAAAGATGAAGCTATGGAGGGATAAATCCAACTAGAAAACCAATCCTCTGGACGTCCCCATCTCAGCCATGGATGTAATCGCCGATCCTTCTCATCCTCTCTAGCTCTTCCTCACCGAGTGGGCCAAGATCAAGGCTTTGAAGAGCGACCCGCATCTGTTCCACGTTGGCAGGTCCAGTTATGCAGACGTCAACCGCTGGATGGGAGAGCACAAAACGGTAGCAATCGCTGGCCGATGGTGTACCTTCTCCTGGGGGCATCTTCTTTTGCATGAGCAGACTACCCTGACGAGTTGCCGTATAGGACACAGCCCCCGGGACGTTTTCCCCTTTGAGGTAGGGGAAAATTTCCGTCTCTGCACCTCGATGGGCTGCATTGTAGCGAAAATGAAAGATGTCGAAAGTGTTTTCCCCTGCCAATTGTGGAAAGAGTTTCCTGTTGTGCCCTGAAAGACCAAGAAATCGAAACATCCCCTTGGAATTCATTATCAAGGCTCGATCGAGGATTCGTTGAGAAGGCCGCTTATTGTGCCATCCCAAAAGTAGGACGTCGGCATGATTCAATGATAGTCGCTTCAATGCCCGGTGGTAGAAAGCTTCCAGTAGAAAAGCAGAGCGGGAGTAGCTCTGAATAACAATCACTAAATCGTCACGATTCCCCTTGTGACTGATGTTTTTGATCGCCTGGCACATCGCATCCGTGCGACGAGATCCCCAATAGAAATAGTTGCAGCCCCGCTCAAAGGCTTCCTCAAACGCTGCAGAGGGTGCACCGTAACTCGTTGCGACGCCTAATCGCCCAACCCGCAGTCCGGTCCGACCCAGAATCCTCGATTCGTGAAAGTCCATCTATCCCTCCAGTCCCTTACGATTCCTATCACCTGTCAGCAGGGCACCCCTCCCGTTCACTTAATCTCCGGTAACCAAGATTTCGAAATCAGCCCACCATTCCGTGGCACCTGGGTTCATATTTGATCAGTCCTTTTCCCGGTGAGCGATCTTGAACCGTATCCTGAGTGTGCCATTTTCAAAACTCGTCGAAGCGATCCAAAATCGACCGATCTCAGCTGTGGAGGCGGCATGCGGGCCAATACATGGGCAGGCGTCGTAGTCTCCGATCCGCACAATCCGAATCTCATGATCTACACTATCAGGCAACCGTTTGAGATCATATTTCTTCTGAGCCTCCGCTAGGCTTATGAATCCCTCTTCAACCATAAGATCTGCCTGAATGACGTCATTCACCTGCCGGTCGATCTCTTTGACTTCCCTGTCGGCCAGGGCGCGATCAAAATGATAGTCACACTTCGACTTTTTCCTCTCAATGTGAGAACTGAAAGACCGCTCACAGTCAAACATCCGAATCATCGTCTGATTTAGGATATGCTCTGCCGTATGCATTCTCGGGTCAACATAATCCTTCATCGTCCTCTCCGTGCCTCTCCGGCGACTTCCCTACTGCTCACTGGGTCAAGCGCCTCGATCTCATGTCCCCCGGTTTCATCCGGCAGGCGATGCCATAACCAGAATTAGACAATCTTCCTCTCCCGTATTGAGAAGGCCATGTATCGAACCGGCAGGGATCCATATGGCATCGCCTGGAACGACAGCGCGCGTCTCCTCATCCACGCTCATTTCCCCGTCACCATTCATGATGAAATAGATCTCTTCCATGGGATCGATATGGGGCTCAATTCTTCGTCCAGGCTCAAGTCTCGCAATAGCAAAAAAACCTATCTCTTTTAACACGCTACGATCCAATATCATCTGGGCGATCGCCCCACCGTGGGCGCGGTATGTCGTATCGAGGACCTCTCTATCGTTTATGTTTCTAACAATCATGACTCCTCCGAATCGTTTTCCAATATGCCCAATTACTGCCCCGCATCACAAGATGTTACACCGATTACCGCGAGACTTTCAATTGCCCCAAGGCGCCACCATTGAAGCACATCTGAACTGATTGGGTGAATTCAAATAAGTGGATTTGCCCGTTTCAAAGCGGAACGAATCCCTTTTCGACAGAATTGTCGGAAGGGTCAAATCCTGTCGAATCTCCATAACCCATTGAAACTTCGTCAAAACTCCAAGATTTGTCTCGACAATTCCGTCGAAACAGAGGCTTAGGATAAGCGGTTCCCAGCCCTCCTAATACTCAAATAGTCATGGAATATCAGGATGTTCCGTAAAACTCCTTCCTTTGGTACATCCCTTGCCCGTATCACAGGTGAAAGGGATGTACCCCAAAAAACAACATGGAGGTGACGTCATGAATATAAGGCCATGGTTGTTTTTTATTGTGTTAGCCGCTGGAATATTTGGTGTTCTAGCCCGAAGCCATGCCGATCAGTTCGATGTTGGCAGCAGGACGGCTTACAATAACACGTTCTCCACATTGACCGAGCCCGTGGGTTCAACTCATTACTCTTTCACGTATCGAAGTGGTGATGGGCGTCATCACGGCTACCGCCACCCTCGGCATTACCGTCAATACGATCACCGATACAGGGACCGAGGCCACAGAACGTATTATGGCCGACACCCCCATAAGTTTAAGGGCCATCGATATCCTACCAGATACTATTATCGGTATTGGCCTTATTTCCCCTATTACCGACACTGGAGGCCATATAAACGACCTCCGTACTTTTGGTGGCGCTACGAGGGGTTTTGAGGTAATAAGGTTTTCTCTGACAGAGGGAACAGCCGTCCGCAGCGGGATCGGGTTCTTTAGAACATCTCTTTGATGTAAAAGAAAAGCATGACCCCGGATAGGGCCAGTTTCAGGCCAATGGACACAATATTCCCGACAACGACACCCCATCCGGCCCGTAAAGCCTCTCTCCCTTTTTTCCCGACGATTAGTTCACCGGCCAGTGCCCCGAGGATGGCCCCAACGAGCATCCCCCAGGGTGGGAGGAGGAAAAGACCAATCACCATTCCGATAATTGAACCCCATACCCCCAATTTTGAGGCGCCGAGTCTCCTCGCTCCGATCGCTGGGACCACATAGTCCAGAAGGGTTACGAATGCGGTCAAGCCCCCTATAGTAAGGAGAAATGTCAAACCGAATGGCTCCCAATTCTTCGCAAAGGAGAGCAAGATCAAGGCGAGAAAGCTGAGCGGCGGCCCTGGAATGGCGGGCAGAATGCAACCCGCAAGGCCTACCAGGGCAAGAAGGAATCCACAGATTGTTATGAGGACAACCACGGTTATTTCCTTTTATACGAGAATTCGAGAACGAATCAGATGGGATTACGATCGGCCTATGGCTTCCACAGGAGCGATTCAAACGGTCAACTTGTGAGAGGACCGGAGGAAAATCGGCTAAGATGAGATATCCAACGGTTTCGAAACTCTTGACTCAGAGAGAACCTTTTCAGTCCTGAGATGAGTTCGTTAGATCGTCTTTTTTGTGGTTATACAGAGATAACGGCTCCATTAAAGATCGTGCTTTATCCGGGTCCTCGACCTGTGTCCCCATCTGTTCGAGTTTTGTGGCGTAAAGTTGGACTTCTGGGGCCAATTTGATTGCTTTTCCGTACGCTTCGGCAGCTTTTTCAAAATCCCCGCTCTTGTGGTAAAGATCTCCTAACATATCGTGATATTCGGCGTTATCTGGTTCGAGCTCGAGAGCCTTGATGAAGGCTCCTTTCCCCTCCTGCCATTTTCCGATCGTTGCAAAGGCATTGCCGAGATTCACGTGGTGCACAGCCACCTCGGGCGCCTTCTCGATCGCCTTCCTGTAGCATTCAATTGCCCGGTCATAATCGCGGTTCGCGAAAAACGCGTTTCCCAGTTCATTCTGATAGACCGGATCATCAGGCTCGATAACAACAGCATCGCGATAGGCCTTGTCAGCCTTGTCAATTTTTCCTGATTCCGTGTATGCAAGGACGAGGTTCGCGTGGTATATCGGCATCGTGGGTGCTTTTGCGATCGCCTCCCTGTAGCTTTTGATGGCTTTTTGATAATCGCCACGTCCATAATAGACAATTCCCAACATGTTGTGATAATTTGCCTTACCAGGCTCAAGCCTTATGGCCTCTCGATAGGCTTTCTCCGCCTCATCCCATTTTCCTAACCCCTTAAAGGCGTCACCCAGCGTCGCGTGATAAACGGCCACATTGGGATCAATCTCAACGGCATTCTTAGAAGGCCCTATCGATTTTGCAAAATCTCCACGCTCATAATAAACGACGCCCAAAATGTTCTGATATCCTGCATTGTGGGGTTCGAGTCTTAACGCCTCGCGGTACGCTTTCTCAGCCTCTCCATATTGTTTCAGTGCCCTGTAAGAACCGCCGAGATTGGCGTGGTATGCGGCCACCTCGGGGGCATTCTCTATCGCTTTTTTGTAGCAGGCGAGGGCCCTTTCAAAATCATTGTTTCCAGAAAAGGCCTCCCCCAATTCGTTCTGATAGGCCGAGTCATCTGGGTTAGCAGCAATTGCATTCCGAAATGCGTCATTCGCTTCGTCGTCTTTGCCCGATGCCATGTAGGCCAGGACAAGATTCGCGTGGTGCACCCCCACTCTCGGCTCTGTCGCTATGGCCTTCTTGTAGCTGCTGATTGCCTTTTGATAATGACCTTGTCCGAAATAGACGATTCCCAACATATTCTGATAACTCCCATTATGGGGTTCGAGCTTTATGGCCTCGCGATAGGCCTTCTCGGCCTCCGCCAGTTGGCCTGAATCCCTGAAGGCGCCACCGAGATTCGCATGATAAACGGCCATTTTGGGGTCAATCCGAATGGCGTTCTTATAAGGCCCTATCGATTTTGCAAAATCTCCGCGCTCATAGTAAACGACGCCCAAGATGTTCTGATACCCTGCATTGTGGGGTTCGAGTCTTAACGCCTCGCGGTACGCTTTCTCAGCCTCTTTGTACTGTTTCAGTGCCCTGTGAGAACCACCGAGGTTGGCATGATAAACAGCCGGTTTTGGGTCAATCTCGATCGCCTCTTTGTAAGGATCGATCGATTTGGCAAAATCCCCACTCTCGAAATAAATGTTTCCCAGCATGTTTTGGTATTCTGCATTCTTGGGCTCGATCGCAATCGCGTCGCGATAGGCCTTCTCCGCTCCCTCCCACTCTTTCAATGCCCTATAGGAACCCCCGAGATTGGCGTGATAGAGAACCACCTCAGGAGCCTGCTCGATCGCTTTCTTATAGCATACAATGGCCCTTTCATGATCGCCGTTCGCAGAAAAAGCATTCCCCAGTTCGTTCTGATAAACCGGATCATCAGGCTCGATAGCGACAGATGCGTGAAAAGCACGATCGGCGTCCTCACTTTTCCCGGACTCCTTATATGCGAGGACGAGATTTGCATGATGCACACCCACTTTAGACCCTTTCTGTATCGCCTCTATATAGCTTTGAATGGCTTTTCCATAATCGCCTTGTCTGTGGTAAACGATGCCCAACATGTTCCGATAACCTGCGTTGTCGGGTTCGATCTCAAGAGCCTCGCGATAGGCCTTTTCAGCCTCATCCCATCTCCCTAAATCTCTAAACGAGCCGCCGAGATTAGCATGATAAACAGCCAGTTTTGGTTCGATCTCGATCGCCCGTTTGTAAGGGCCGATCGATTTGGCAAAATCCCCACTCTCGAAATAGATGTTTCCCAGCAGGTTCTGGTATTCGGCATTTTCAGACTCGATTTTGATAGCGTCGAGATACGCCCTCTCAGCTCCATCCCACTCTCCCAGTTTCCTGTAGGTGCCACCGAGATTGGCATGATAAACAGCCGGTTTTGGGTCGATCTCGATCGCCTTTTTGTAGGGATCGATCGATTTCAGAAAATTTTCACTTTCGAAATAGATGTTGCCCAGCATGTTCTGATAACCGGCGTTGTGAGGCTCAATATCGATCGCGTCGAGATATGCCTTTTCTGCTTCCTCCCATTTTTTCACCTGTCTATAGGCGTCTCCAAGAATAGCGTGATAAATGGCTACGGGGGGGAGTTTTGCTCTGGTGAGCTCTTCTATGGCTCTCTCAAAGAATATGACGAGATCGTCAGCTTCGAAGAACTCCCCTGCCCATACCAGAGAGGCGTAGTGGATCGGGTCCTTATCAAGCCAATTCTTGAAAGTCGGTTTGATGATGTCGTTAAAACCCTTGATTTTCTCATCACATTCTTCAATCTTTTTCTTGTACTTTTTCTCATCCTTTCTTGTTGTAACCCACTGCATCAGGAGCCGTAATCCAGTTTCTTTGTCTGATCCCTCCATCTCCAGTCTTGGCCAGTAATCGAGATCCTCTCGCATATACATATCTCGCTTTCGTCGATACATACTGCGTAGAATCATGTTTAAATCGTAATTAACCGGGTAATAGTTTATGAGAATGTAATTGGCAAGCTCCTCAGCTGCTGTAAAAGCGCTCTCAGCGAGATAGTTATTTGATAAGACCTGAGCCCACACCCTCAGGGCCTCAACATCGTTCTCATCGAGTCTGTCCCTCTCGATTCTTGTCGAAAGCAGCTTATCAACACCTTTTCCGTTTTCATTGAATTCTAATCCCTCAAACATTGATGACAGTTTGGTTCTCTTTACAATCTGGTTTACCTTCGGTAAGACGTCTTTCACATGGCCTTCTGACCGTTTCCTTGCTCTGTCATACCCCTCGATCGCCTTTCTCACATGTTTTCGATATTTCTCGACCAATTCCCCTTTCCCCTGTAGCATTCTCAACTCTTTCTCTTGTACCTCAAAAGACAGTGGCACTGCCTGTTTAACTTTCTTTGTAGGCTCTGCTTGCGAAACTTCAATTATGCCTTTTTCCCTCGGCCTTGCTAGAAGGTTTTCTATGTGTTTCAATTCAATCAGAGTTTTTTCGGCCTTTTCAATTTCTGTCGCTGCCTCCCCATACAGCTTGTTGATCTCCTCTTCTCCGGACCGTAAACGTGACTGAGCCGAGGCAACGAGCACAACTGGCCATGCGGGCGCAAGCCTCTCAGCCTTCTCGAGAAGTTCCGCTATCCTATCGCTTGACTCCCGTCGCCATCCATAGGCATTGGCAAGATTGTAATAGGCTACTGCATTCTCGCGAGCCAGGTCCTTAGCTTCATCAAAAGCCCTTATCGCATTCTCTAGCTCCCCGAAGTCACCAAAACGATGAAAATAGTTGAGACAGGCATTGCCGTAATCATTCAGGACAAAGCTTCGAACCACATCTAGCGTCCTGAGAGAAAGTTCCTTGTTTTCCTTATCCAAAACCCCGGCACCATCAGCAGACTTGCCGGACTTCTCTATTTTCCGCACATATTTTTCAATTCCAGCAACAACGTTTTTCTTGAAAGGTTCATATCGCCTTTTGAGCATGGCAGAACCAATATAATCGTAGTACGAGGTCGTCACGGATTTGCCGGCCGTGGCTGAGTACGCGCCAACTCCCGGATCTGCTGAGATAGCTTCTCGATAGAGATCATAGCTTGAATTGAACCGACCCTCTTCAGCCGCAATCCGGGCCAGGCCGTAGTTGAGTTCACCAATAAAGGTCTGACGAACGGTGGCCTTTATTGCGCACCCTTCCTCAAACTTCTTCTTCGCTTTCTGTGTGGATTTCAAAAGCCACAGCAGATAGCCCTGAGCAGCCAGGGAGGCGATATTTCCAGGATTGATCCTGAGAACTTCGTCATATTCTCTTATCACACTCCCTGCTCGCGCCATCGTGATCTCGTTTTGCGCTCTGAATCGCATTTCTGAATAATAGGCCAATCGGTACTGGGCAATCTCAAAGTCTGGGGCACGATCAGCAGCCTGCTGAAACAGAAAAATCTCCTTGCTAAGATCCGGTTCGATTTCTGCGGCCGCAAGCAGATACAGAGGATCTCCGACACTCAAATCCGGGGCAACGCTCTCTGCATCATCAAGATGATCTTGAGCCCTTTCGGTTGCATCCAGGTAGTAGTAGGTCAGGGCAGCCACCACATGGGCGTCGAAAAGCGATTCCCGTAATCTCTCAGACAGGGGTTGATTCCGCCTCAATATCGAGTCACCGGGGTAGGTCATGAATGCCAGGAGGGCATTGAGCCTTTTCTGGCGTTTTCTTCTCACCTCATTCTTACTATCTCCAGGGCTCCTTTTTGGTCCCAAACGCATCCACACGGGAATCTTCCGATACTTTTTGTGCAGTCTTTCGAGGGTGTCAATCCCTTTTTCGATTTGGCCACGGATTTCGAATAAGGGGTTCTTGGATCTCCCCGAGAGTGCAGAGATGACCCTTCTGTAAATCATGCACCTCGAATAGCCGATCCGAGTCCGGGCCTCCATATGGAGAAACTTTCTTTCCATGCGCCACAGAAGGGGTATTGCTACCAGAGATCGGGATATCCATTTGATATTTGCGATATCGAAGTACCGTTTCGATTCTCGATAAAGTTCGATGGCGTAATCATAAGCATCAATCGTATTGGATCTCTCGAAATCCTTCGCTTCATGGAATAGGGCCACGGCGCGGAGATAATTGGATGGGAAGAGGGCGATCTTGTCCCTCACGTCTGACTTGATCTGCTTGTACACCTCTGTGGCCACACTGGAATAGATCCGCTCAACCAATTGATTGTACTGATCCGCACCTAGCGTCTCCTCGGCGACGTCGTCTCGGGTCTCAGTCGTCCTTTTCGAGTCCACGCGATGTGCTTCCGAGGCCCCCTCGCCCAGGGGAAACTTGACCGGGTAGGCCAGAGTCGCCGGTCTACTTGAAGGACCGATACGTACGCGGGGCATGACGTGAATGACCCATTGACCGCCAGTTTCCTCACGAATAGCGTAGTGTCCCTCAATGTGGATATGTGAGGTCAGATTCGTTTCTGAGTTGGAACCTGCCTTGGCTGTGAAATCCTGCTTTGAGGACTTGAGGTCGAGCAATGAAAACCGTTGAATCCGTTGATTCAGTCTCTCCATCAGGTCGTGATGGAGCAGATGAAATCGGTCATCTTCCTTGAGAGTGAACCGTGTTGCTGGCGTCTCCTTAACCAGCTGAAACGGATCGATAAAAAAGGTATATCGAAAAGGTCCTTCAGCCTCTTTCTGCAAAAAACTCGTCCATCTCAACAACAGATAGGTAAGGATCGCGGCCGCCAAAACAAGTATCCCGACGAACTCATAAAGGGGTAGGCCCTCCGGACCGATCAATTCCCCCCACTGTCCAGAAACCAGGTTACGGACGAACTCATCGATGTTTTGGAGGTATTCTTTATCGACGACCGATATGAGGATTTGGATGGCGGCCCAGGCGATAGCAACGACCCCGCCGAGGGTCCCTGCCCGCCTGCGTTTAAGCAACTGGCGCTCTACACCTTGGACGAGTTTCAGTTGATCAGCAGTTGGAATCATTTCGCTCAATTTCATGGGTCACCTCCCTGATTGACGATGAGGAGGAACCAAACAGAATGGAAAAACCCACTCGTCTTTAACCGAAGAAGGGGGCTTTTCTCATTGAGCCTAGCCTCGGCTTCCTCCCTAGCCTATTCGTGGTTTTCCGATTAGACAAGTGCAAAAGCCTCGATCCTGTTACATGCTGACAGTCTGTTGTTCGCTATTTTACAAATTTTTACAGGTTTTTACACCCTTGTCTCTGTTTTTGGCCCATACAAGCGACCGGAGCACACCTCTTTTGGGATTCAAACCTCGGATTTTGTGTTATCATTCAGCCTGGATGAGCACATGAGTCGCACGGCAACACGTCTGCCCCGACAAATGAGCCCATCGACCGCAACGCAGTGACCGTCACGACAGGACAATCCGTATGAGCATGCTCGATGGCGTCTAAGACGATGACCCTCATTATTCTGATTTTCCTATTGGCCGGCGCTTTCTATCTCTTCTATCCCCGGATCGAAAATTTCTTTGTCTTTTTTCCCGAAACCCCGTTCGAGTCGACTCCAGATGAATTCACTCTTACGTACAGGGACGTCTATTTCCACACCCGGGACGGGGAAAAGCTACACGGGTGGTTCTTCCCGCAAAAAGAGGAACTGCCGGTTATTCTGTTTTGCCACGGCAACGCCGGAAACATTTCGCACCGACTCGAGAACATCCAGATCCTTCTGAGACAAAAACTCCAGGTTTTTATTTTTGACTATAGGGGATATGGGAAGAGTTCAGGGAGGCCTTCTGAAGATGGTCTATACCTGGACGGAGTGGCCGCATACGATTACCTGACAAAGGATGAACAGATCTCAGCATCAAAGATCATCCCTTTTGGACGTTCCCTCGGTGCCACCGTGGCAATCGAGATCTCTCTAAGAAGAGAAGTCAAGTCGATTATTATCGAAGGTGCTTTTACCTCAACAAGAGAGATGGCTAGGACAATGCCACTTTTCTATCCGATTTCCTATCTGCTGCCGGCCCACTACAATAATGTGAAAAGAATTGGCCGCGTTACGGCACCAAAGCTCTTTATCCACGCAACAGAGGATGAAATCGTCCCCTTTACTCAGGGGCAAAAACTCTTCGAGGCCGCAAAACCTCCGAAGTTCTTCTTTCCAGTAAACCATGCAGGCCATAATGATACCTTCGCTCTTGGTGGTGAGAAATACGCCCAAACAATAGCGGCCTTTGCCCATGGGTCAAAGATCTGATTTCAGATGCTCCTCGTCTCGCCATCGACAGGGGCGACCTGATTAACCTTGAGGCCGAACCGAATTATGTGGGGTATCAGGTAGAAAAGGAGAAGGGAGAGGACCGGGATCATGGCGGGTGAAAAATCCCCACAAACGACAGCGAAATGGTCCGTGAGAGAAGCCCATCACGTTTTTTGGTCGGTCGGGAAGGGGGACGGGACGTGTGACATGTGAAGGGACAGTTCCCCCTTTTCGCTTCAGCCGCCGTTGATGAAGTGTTCGATCATCTGGTAGGCCTCATCATCGGGGAATTGGCGGGGAGGATGTTTACAAAAATAGGCCGATGGCCCCTCCAGAACCCCACCCTGACCACGGCTCAGGGCCAACTTCGCACA
>CAYGBK010000068.1:0-4772 GCA_964348095.1 uncultured Thermodesulfobacteriota bacterium
AGCGAGGTTTCTTTTGGCTGAACCCATCATTGTTATCAAGGACCTTGTCAAATATTTCCACCATCTGCATGTTTTGAAGGGCGTCACGACAACCGTGGCATCTGGGGAGGTGGTCGTGATTATCGGGCGGAGTGGCTCAGGGAAAAGCACGCTCCTTCGGTGCCTGAATATGCTCGAGGAAGCCCAATCCGGATATATTCAAATCGATGGAATCGAACTGCCTATAGGACAGAAGCGAACCTCGGATGTGAGGAAAAAAATCATCGAGATCCGGACCCGAACGGGCATGGTTTTCCAGGAGTTCAATCTCTTTCCCCATCGGTCGATTATCGAGAACATTATCGAAGGGCCGGTCATCGTCAAAGGTGTGGATCAGAAGACTGCCATTGAGAAAGGGGAGGAGTTATTAGGATGGGTCGGGCTGAGCGAAAAGAGGGACAGCTATCCAGAGCAGCTATCTGGCGGACAGAAGCAGCGTGTGGCAATTGCGCGGGCCCTCGCTATGGAACCGAAAATCATGCTTTTTGACGAGCCAACGTCGGCCCTGGATCCTGAGCTAATCGGTGAAGTTCTCGGTGTGATGAAAAAGCTCGCCGAAGAAGGGATGACCATGGTCGTGGTTACCCATGAGATGGGTTTTGCCAGAGAGGTATCCGATCGAATCATTTTTCTGGAGGGCGGGGGGATAGCGGAAGAAGGTCCACCAGAAAAAATGATGAAAAATCCTGAGCATGAGTCCACCCGCCTTTTTTTGAGCCATATCCTGTGATCAGTTGTCGGTTGGCCAGTTGCCGGAGATCAGTTAGGAGGGGGCGTTACAATCAGCCTTTCTCCCATAGGAGGGGCACAGGGAAAAGGTAAAAGGCTAAAGGAAAGGGATCACAAATCCGGGAGAACCGTTCTGCCCTTGGACTTTATCCTTTGATCTTGATTTTCTTCCTTTCACGGACTTTATCAGGTCCAGCCCGCCCGTTCTTTGAATCGCTCGAGTGAATTGATCGTAATGCCCAGAATCTCTGCTATCCGAAACTTTGCCTCAATGGTCTTAGCCTTGCCAGGTCGTGAAATCACTGTGCCCAGGTTTAAGTCCTGACGCAATTCGGTCATCCTGGTCACATCCGAAAGGTCTGACGGAGAGACACCGAGCCTCTCGGCCACATAGGCTTTAGCCTCGTCGATTTTCATGGCTCTTGAGATTTGCATCCTTGCCACCAGATCTCCGGCGGTTCGGATTCCACCCATACCTGATGTCACCGCGTGCGTCACGGCCATCCCCATGAGATCACCTACGCCAACCTACAACCCGTCCAATCGGGTTATCTCAACCATCGCCTTGGATGCCATGGACACGGCATCTGTGGGAAGGATATCGGACATGGGAACCGCACCAACGCCCATCCCCATGTTGGCGTGGACAGGCATCTGTGTCGCTGCCACACAGGCTTTAATGAAGGTGACCGCTCGGGCGATATTCTCCGGAACCGATTTATCCGTGATCGTGTTGACAACCGGACCGAATATCGTTACCCCGGCTTTCTCTGCGAGCTTTGCTTGTTCGTGTGGATAGAGCCCTGCCAGGCGAACTCCATCATAGGTTAGATCACCGTGCATTCCCAGAACGAATTCTCCCGCCATACCCATCTCGATACATATGCCTGGGTATTTCTTCCGCAGAATCTCTGTTGCCTGAAGGGCAGCAGCAAAATCGGTATCTCCAGCGGCTCCGACTGTGTCAATGTCGATCCCATCCGCTCCTGCCTCATACATCTGACTGGCCACATACACAATGTCCTTGACGGCGTGATCGATAGCCTCCTCACCGGCTTTCCTGGCGGCCTCGATTTCCCCTGAAACCATGAGATCCGAGGGGTTTGGTATCGGACCATCAGGCTGACTGTAGTACCCCAGATTCGGCATGGCCCCGTAAAAGAGCGGCGCAATCGTTGAAGAAAGGGCCTGCTCCAGAGCTGGTATCTCTTCGAAACAGATTGGCTTTATGGCTTTATAGCTGTAATCGATATGATCGATTTCGAGAATATCCGCACCAAAGGCCCTTTCATGAATCTGAAGACCTTGAACTCTGTCGATTTCGATTCCTGTCCGTCTCACCTTCGCAGTCATGCCGTCGTTGCTGAGGACAACCTCTTGCCCTCTGGCTACACTAAAAAACCTTTCAGAAGAAGAACAGATCCCATAGAGTTCCTTGAGTTCCTCCTTGGCAAGAGGCGGAATGTTCCCCCTTTCAGCAGCATCACCCGTTCCATTTTCGAGATCCTCTCTAAGTTCCTTTTCACTCAGTTCAATCGCTGTTCCATCACCGAGGCGTGTACAAATCTTCCCCATTTTTCTGGTCTCCTCTTAAGGTCAGATATCCGAGTTTATCAAAAAAACAGGTCTAAGCAAGAGCACCGGATCTCGAGTCCCATGACTTTTTCATCTACCCAAGCGGCGTGACAGCCCGAGTCCCTTTGGGCGCACCGAGAAATGCTTTTGCTCCAAGAACTTCTGAGAGAATCAAAAAGGGACTGGGCTCTTTCGGGACCTGAAGGTGGCGCCCCCATCGAATGGCCGAATAATGCTCATTAGACCCTGAAATGCTTATCTCGCAGGACCTGTTCTGCTTCCGTAGCGATTTCCTCGAGGCCTTTGCAAACACCTTCTGGTAAAGGCTCGGGCGTATGGGTTTCCAGTATCTCGATCGCCTTCTGGATCACGATCTCTCCGTAGGTCTTGCCGCCTTTTTCCATCCAGACCTCAGGATTGTCCCTGTTTAGCAACCTTGGCCGCCAATGCTCTTGTCGATGAAGGTTCAATGTCTGATCTTCTGCCAGAAAACTTCCTCCCGGACCGACCCGTCGAATCGTGTCCAGACCGAATCGGTCCGGACTAATTTCAAAGCCGTCTATAATTCGCTTAACGTAGCTGATTGTTTCAGCACACATGACAATCGCCGCGGGTGAACCAACCAGACCCTGGCCCAAATATCCCACATCGTGGATCAAATTCGCCCCGTCCAAGGCGGCCATAAGAATCGAGAGGGACGCTTCCAGGGCGGCCTGTTGATCGAGACAGTGGGAATCGGTCGTGCCGGCGGTTCCCCACACTGGAATACCGTAGTAATGATAGAGATCCGTGCACGCCGAGTGGGTCAACCGTTCCTCAGGGCTTCCATAGACCGCGCTTGACGTCAAAATGTCCATAGGTCCCACATTGAACCCTGAAATAATCGGTGCTCCTTTGGCCCTCAGCTGATGGAGCACAATTCCGCTGATGGCTTCGGCGTTGGCGACAGCCAATGCTCCGGCTAAGGTGACAGGGCCGCTCGCCCCTGAAAGGACCGCGGGCGTGTAGTTTATGGGGATCCCCCTATCGGCGCAGAGAAAGAGTTTCTTTATCGCTCCCGAGGAATGGGAGAGTGGGCTCGTGGGTTCAGAGTAGTTGATGATGAAGGGCTTCTTTCTGAGACGATCTTCCCCACCCGCAACGACTGCAGCCATTTGGAGAATAATCGACAAATCCTCCCACCCAGCAGCGGTAAAGAAGATCGGTTTGATAGAGTTTTCCACCATGGCTCTAAAGCAGGCGGTGTACATCAGATTTGTCGGAATATCACGAGGCAGGCCAAAAGACGCGATAAAATCGATCTCATTCAGGTAATCGGCTGTTACAGCAGCGTTGATGACATCCTGAATACATGAAAACCTGAGTTCCCCTGTCTTCAGATCACATGTCCTGATCAGATCTGTGCCTAAACCGAAATGGATCTTGTGACCCTCAAGGTGCATAGCTTCATCACCTTTTCTGTTGTAGATCGTTATGGAAGGGGGGGCAGATTTGATACACTCCTCGATAAGCCGGCTCGGAATCCTCACGGTGTTTTTGTCTTTCAACGTGCACCCGGCTTTTCTCAGGAGGTGAATGGCATCATTGTCAAGGACCCTGACCCCGACAGTATCTAGGACTTTCAGGGTGGCTGAATGAATCTCGTTGATCTGCTCCTGTGTTAGTAGCCGATACCTGGGAACACACTGTCCCTTGAAGCCGGTATTCACCCTTCCACTCCTCTTTATTTACTTCAGGACTGACGGTTCCCTGTGCCCCCTGGAGGGAGAACCGAGGTCGGGACAATACCCGAAGGGGTTCGAGTCCTATCACCTCGGTCCGTCAGGGTCTAGCTTAGCAACTTGTTCGCGGTACGGTCAAGAAAAAGCGGGGCTCGGGTCTTCTGAGTTTAGGAAGTAAGCCTCGTTGTGAGATCACCGAGTAGTCATACCAGGGAGTGCACCGGTATCATAGGAAGTCTTTGAGACGAATAGAAAGTGCCCTAGAGGAGTGTTTATTTGCATTTGAAATATGGTCGTGGCGCTGGGTCGACGGAACTGCATATTTCAGTTAGCAAAGGTCGCACACCCCTGTGGGGTGTGCGTTATACGCGTAAGAAACTGCCTCTTCCCTGGTGTAGGGGTGGGGTAGAAAGCGACTCCTGGGTTTGCGAACTCATTCAAAACCATGAACTTACGCCTGCAGTTTCTTAGAAGAAGTCAACGGTCTGACGATATCGCCTATTTCCTCTTGACATCCTATTCCGAGGTTATAGACTACAATATTGGGGGGGTAGGAATCTGTCTCGATCACTGACCACTGTAATTCTTCTAGACTCAAGATATCTCACCCTGTTGTGCTGACCAATCACCTCCATGCTACGGTTCCCGTTGTGATCTAGAACCCTTACCCAGCATCCTGCCTTCCTTGAGAACCAATACCCACTAATT
>CAYGBK010000069.1:0-7935 GCA_964348095.1 uncultured Thermodesulfobacteriota bacterium
ATGCTGGCCCAGATCAGACGGTGGAGGAGGGGGCTGTGGTGACTCTGAACGGGTCCAACTCGAGCGACCCGGATGATGGGATTGCCTCTTACCTGTGGGAGCAGACGGCTGGCACGCCGGTGACGCTCTCTGACCCGAATTCGTCTCAGCCGACCTTCACCGCGCCGGACGTGGGGTTGGATGGTACCTCGCTGACGTTCCAGCTGACCGTCGTCGATGCGGGCGGCCTGCAAGCCACCGACACCTGCATCGTCAACGTCTCCTGGGTCAACGTACCGCCCACAGCAGATGCCGGACCCGATCAGGCAGTGACTCAAGGGACGACAGTGACGCTGAACGGGTCCAACTCGAGCGACCCGGATGACGGGATTGCCTCTTACCTGTGGGAGCAGACGGCTGGCACGCCGGTGACGCTCTCTGACCCGAATTCGTCTCAGCCGACCTTCACCGCGCCGGACGCAGGGCTGGATGGCGCCTCGTTGACCTTCCAGCTGACCGTTACCGACGGTGGTGGGCTCCAGGCGACAGATACCTGCACCGTGAATATTGCGGGGGCCAACAACCCTCCGACAGCAGATGCGGGCCCGGATCAAGAGGTGGAGGAGGGCGTTGTGGTCACGCTCGACGGCTCTAACTCGAGTGATCCTGACAATTGGGTTGCCTCCTACCTTTGGGAACAGACATCCGGACCTCAAGTCACCCTTTCTGACCCGAATTCGGCTCAGCCGACCTTCACCGCGCCGGATGTAGGGCCGGATGGAATCTCGCTGACCTTCAAGTTGACCGTCACCGATATGGACGGCCTGCAAGCCACCGACACCTGTATCGTCAATGTCTCCTGGGTCAACATACCGCCCACAGCCGATGCCGGCCCCGATCAAACGGTAGGTGAAGGCACGACAGTCATGCTGGATGGGTCCAACTCGAGCGACCCGGATGATGGGATTGCCTCTTATCTGTGGGAGCAGACGGCTGGCACTCCTGTGGTGCTTTCTGACCCGAATGCGTCTCAGCCGACCTTCACCGCGCCGGACGCAGGGCTTGATGGCGTGGCGTTGGTCTTTCAGCTGACCGTTACCGACGGCGGTGGGCTGAAGGCCACGGGCACCTGCATCGTCAATGTATCCAATGTCGAGGTTCCCCCCGTAGCCGATGCAGGCCCTGATCAGACAGTGGTCGAGGCAACGACTGTCGCCTTAGATGGCTCCAATTCATCGGATTCGGATGGCGGCGTCGCGTCGTATCTATGGACCCAGATCGCTGGGAAGCCGGGCAAGAAGCCGAATGAAAAGACCGGAAACGGCCGCAAGAAGATCGGCATCCCGGTAACCCTTTCCGATCCTATGGCGAACACGCCAACTTTCGTGGCCCCGGCCGTAGGTCCTGGAGGGGGGGTGTTGACCTTCAGACTTACGGTGACCGATCACGCGGGTCTCAAGGGCAGCGACCTCGTCTCCGTGATTGTTGGTGACAACGGGATAAAAAACTTCCCGGAAAACGTCATTACCATAAAGAGTCCGACAGACAAAGACATGGGGATAGAAGAGGAAGGTGGCGGCAATATCACGAAATTGAATGTGGTCGCTCCTTCTTCCGTTCCGGATGGCGATGGCAGACCAGAGGATTTGATCTATGGGCTGGTCGATATGGAGATCAAGGTCTATGCCCCGGGCGACGAAGCAAGGGTCAGTTTCTATCTGTCAACTCCCGCGCCGGATGGGTACGGGTGGTACAAATACAGCCCGAATGACGGCTGGCGCGACTTCAGTGCGAATGCCGCCTTCAATTCTGCCAGGGATAAGGTGACCCTTACCGTGGTTGATGGCGGTGCAGGAGATGATGATGGCGTGGCAAATGGGGTGATCGTTGACCCTTCTGGTCTTGGAAGCGTGTCGACCAGTAGCGGAGGAGGAGAGACGACGGCCATCCGCTCAAGCAGCGGCAGCAGTGGGTGTTTCATCGGCGAAGTTCGCTCCAGTTTCCGTCTGGCCCGTTAAGACCTGTGTCCGGCATCGATGATTTCGCCAGACGGAACCCATCAGCAGGTGGCAGGCAGGTCTTTGTGGTCTGCCTGCCCTCCTGTTGGTTGGCGTCGATGCCCCCAGAGCTCAGACATCGGGCGAGGGCGGCAGCAGGATCCGAGGTTGATTCAAACAAATGATCTCAAGAGGGGGGAGAGCGGTTTTTTTCTGAGCCGGCTGACGGCTTGTAAATTCGGGAGAGATTTACGAGATCCCATCAAAGGAGCGGAGAATGAGGGGACGGGTTGGGGTATGCGTTCTGGCGTCTATGATGATTGTGGGTGCTTCTTCACTTTGCTACGGTGTAGAGTTTTTTGGCCGGCAGTCAACCCAGGTGGCCTGGTGGAAGGACCTCATCGATCGGGACACGAAGTTTTCGGCCTACCAGTACCTGCGGGTTGGAGCCTTGGATCTGGTCAAGGACCGAAATATTTCAGTCTATGGATACGGTCGCTACGGATACAACGAGGTCGCTGACGACGAGGAAGAATCGGCTGACGGTCGGCTTTACTATCTCTACATGGACTGGAAGGATCTGTGGAAGGATCGAATGGACTTGAGACTGGGACGTCAGTGGACTAACCTCGTTGCGGCCTCGAGCATTATCGACGGTGCTCAGGTGGACTTCAAGAGTGTCGGCCCGGTCGGTGTGGTTCTGCTCGGAGGACGAGACGTGATCTTCGATGAATTCGAAGAACTCACGGAGAGCGGCGATATCGCCTGGGGCGGAGAAGTCTATCTGCGGAACGCGACAAACCTCAATCTCTCCGCCAGCTATGCGGAAAAATACGACGAGCACGATCTGGCCAGGCGCACGGTTGCCTATAATTTTGGCTATAACCTCAAGGAGAAATACCGGGCATACTCGGATGGACGCTACGATATCATCGGCCAACGCTTGAGCGAGGTCGTGGCAGGGATCAAATATTTTCCGAATGACACATGGACGATCAGAGGCGAGTACTTTTTCACATACCCGACGTTCGATGCCACAAGCATCTTCGCCGTCTTTGCGGCGAGCCGCTTCCACGCTGGAAGCATCTATGCCGACTACTACGTGTCAGATCGCCTCTCCTTTTACGGTGGCTACACGGCGGAGTACTTCGAGATAGATGATGCCGATGATGACGATGCCCATCTGTTCGAGGGGGGGACTCACGTGAAGGTGGCAGAGGCCCGTCTCAAAGGGGCAATCGTGGTCCGGGAAGGATATCCGGGTGATCTGATCGGGTTTTCTTTTGCGGTGTCAGACTATCCTTTTATGGACAAAAAGCTCGAGACAGCGGCGGGGATCGATTACGATATCTTTCAGAGAGACGAAATGACAGACGACGAAATTGCGACGAAATACTGGGGAGGCGTGCGCTATCACTTCAGTAAGAAGATCTCTTTAGCCGTGCACATCCAGAACACAGAAAGCCCGAGCCAGGCAAACAACTTTGCCGGATGGGCCTCAGTGGAAGCGGTATTCTAGTTCGAGGTAAATATCGGGGAGGAATCAAGTTGATAAGAAAACCCTTGTTTCTGATTCTGTCCTGTCTTCTGGTGGGTTCAGGTCTTCTCATGGCCGCCATCGAGCCGCACCAGGATTACCGGGATCTCTCGATCAAGGAGTGCAACGAGTGCCACAGGGGCATGGGCGCAGCGCCCACCCACCTGGGCTTCTGGAACGCCGAGCACCGGGTACCGGCCCAGAAGGATCCCAACAACTGCGCAGACTGCCACGACCAGTCCTTCTGCCAGGACTGCCATTTCGGCGGAGGGATCGACCCCGACCTTCATCTATCCACATACAGGGGCAACTACAAGCCGAGAAGCCACCGGTCAGATTTTCGGGAGATTCACCCGATCCAGGCCGTCGACACCCCCCAGACCTGCACGCGGTGTCACGAGGCGAAGTTCTGCTCGAAATGCCATGCTCGCTTTCGGCCTGATGATCTGAGGATCCGGTCGCACCGCAAGGGGTTTTCTGACATTCGGGCAGGAGGGGCTCTTCATGCCACCTTTACCCCCTCCGAGTGCCAAACCTGCCATCCAGGTGGGGTACTGCCCAGACGGGTGTGGTCCTCGGACCACCGGCGCGAGGCGCTGCGGGATTTACAGTCCTGTCAGACGTGCCACGCCGACGGCCAGACATGTCTGAAATGTCACGGCGCCCGAACGGGATTACGAATCAATCCCCATCCACGCAACTGGTCGAGCATCAAGGACAACCTCAGAAAGGCCTCTGATGGGAAAGTCTGCCTGAAGTGCCATCAGACCATCCCCCGTTAGGAGTGGAGAGAAATGAGAGAGTCTCGGACGTACGTGAAATACCTTGGCCTCCTTGTGGGGCTCTTTCTTCTGGCGAGCTGCGGTGGAGGAGGGAAGGATGAATCCGACCTCGCCGGGGTGGGCGGGGGTGGAATCATTCCCCACGACCTCCCCTTTGCCGATCCTTCTCAGCATGGGTCCGTAGCCAAGAGTAACCTCGCTTTTTGCCAGCAGTGCCATGGCACCCCGGGTAGCATCCAATTCGGCGGCGGGATTGCCTCGACGAGCTGTGCCGAGTGCCATAACGACTCGGGCGCCCATCCCACCCGGTGGCAGGGAACGAACGACACGACTCCAGTTTATCTGTCCACCCACCGCACCTCCGGGTCACGGGACACCGCTTGCGCCATATGTCACAACGTGACGGCTGATGCCCCCGGGCCAAATCCCAGTGCGCCAAGCTGTTTCTCGGCCAATTTTACCAACGCCGACGGCTCCAGCACCGGCTGTCATGCCAGCGGCCCCGGAACAAGTGCGCCTCACGTTATTCCCTTTGCCGACCCGACCTTGCACGGGCCGGTGGCGAAGCAGGACCTTGCCTTTTGTCAACAGTGCCACGGTACCCCGGGCACGACCGAATTCAGCGGCGGAATTGTTTCCGTCTCGTGCGCTGCTGCCGAGTGCCATCCCGCAGCGGGCGCCCATCCCACCCGGTGGCAGGGGACGAACGATATCACGCCGGCCTATCAGTCGAGCCACCGCACATCACAGAACCAGAATACAACCTGTGTAATCTGCCACGATTTCACCCAGGGCAGGACCCCACCCAATCCTTCGGCGCCGAGCTGCTTTTCGGCGGGCTACACCAACGCCGACGGGTCGGGCACCGGTTGTCATGCCAGCGGCCCCAGCGCCGGGCATTCGCTTCCTTTCACGGACCCTGCTTTGCACGGGCCGCAGGCGAAGGCCGACCTGACGTTCTGCCAGGAGTGTCATGCCGATCCCTTTGACGGCGGTCCGGGAAGTAACCCGCGTTTTGATGTACCACGGGGTAGCCTGATCAGCGGCTGTGAAAGTGCGGGCTGTCACGAAGTGAACACCGGCCATCCGGTCACGCCGTCGGTCCCCTTCTGGGTGGGTCCCTTACGGAGTCACAATACCGCCGGGAATCTGGATGGTGCCTGTACTCTCTGCCACGGTGCGAACCTCCAGGGACCGGGTGAAGGTGGGGTCGGGCCGGCCTGCGAAGATTGCCACACGGCCGGTTCTCCCGTGAACCTTGTCGACTGCACGTCCTGCCACAACGATCCGCCCGACAGCGGGCCGCCGGCCGGTGACATTCGGCCCAACCGCATTGGGTCCCACAGCGAGCATGACGCGTTGGCCAAGGTGACGGGGATCTGCATCACCTGCCATGACGGGTTTGGGACCAACGCCGTGGACCACTTCGACGGGAGCGAGCCCGCCGACGTTTCCGTGCTCGCCACTTACGATGCAAGGACCGGGGCTGCCGCATACGATTCGTTCACCATGACGTGCACGAACGCGAGTTGCCACGGCGGCCAGCAGACGCCCGATTGGGTGACCGGGGCCATCGATGTGGACACGGACTGTGCGAGTTGCCACGAGCTGGGCACGGCTCAGTTCAACAGCTACAACTCGGGCCGGCACGAGAAGCACGTCGTAGACGAAGGTTTTGACTGCACGGAGTGCCACGACACGGCCAGGCTGGCCAGTGGTCACTTCATCGGCCTCGATACGCCCGCTTTTGAGAGCGACCCGGCCCTGACCATGCGAATTGATGTGAACTTCACCCCTGGCAACCCGCCCTCGTGTAGCCCGGTCTGCCACGGGTTGGAGAGTTGGGATTGAGAGTGGGGCAGGGCCGGTTTCTTGGCCCTGCCCTGATTGTTTTCCACCCGCCAAATCGCCCACGCCTCATTTCCCACCTTTTGCGCTTTGATCCGTCGAATAGGCAAGGCTCAGAATTCACCACGGGGACACGGAGTGCACGGAGAGAGGATTTTTTTGTTTGTCGGCTTACACCGACAAACAAAAAACCCTCAGCCCCTTCGGGGCAGGGGTACTTTTGTGCGGACCGTTGCTCAAATCTCCGGGCATTGGAAAGCTCGATTCCCTCAGTGTGCTCCGTGCCTCCGTGGTGAGTCATATTCGTGCCTCCGTGGTGAAGCGTACAGTAGAAATACGGTAAAACCCCCCTTCAAAATACAGTTTTTCTTCCCACAAATTGGGTAATTCACCCCATTGAGCAGGGTCCCGCCGTTGAATAGATTGAAAGGGTACGCCAAGCCAATCGGCATTTTCCCTTCATCTGAACTCTAGATTTGGACTTTTTGACTGAGGTACCTGAGGGCTAAACATTTGCCCGGTTTATGAGGTGAACGGATAGGGTGACTCGAAAAGTTACTGGCACTATCCTCATTGTGTTCCTGGCCTTGTCCCTCTTGGGGCTTGGGGTCGGCCCGTCCCATGCCGCGTGCAAGGTGTTGTGTGCCATGCGGTATGGGAGTCATAGTGCGCACCGGACCGCAAGCGCAGAAGTAACTCTCGAGGAGCGTGAGAGCCAGGAAAACGTGAGGACCGTTCCATGTGATGTCAAGCCGGGTGGGCATCCCTGCATGCTGGCGCGCCGACGCCTAGGGTTGCCTGAACACGAAGAGCCCTCCCTCCTTGCATGGGCCGTTCTTCCCGCTGAAATAGCTTATCCAAGCGTTTCCTTATCTCCTGTTTCCCACCGGGAGGTGGCCGTGCTCAAGGCCCCGCCCGGACCTCTATATATCCGTAACATGGCTCTCCTCTTTTGATCCTCCCGCCGGTGCCTGAGTGTCCTTTTGCGCCAGGTTTCGGCCCGTCTAACGAAATCTTTTAAACCGTTAAAACGGAAAATCAAAACGAAAAAATTGAAGATTCTTTCTCAAGGAGGTTTCTTATGTTATCGCTCAAAACACGCAAAGCACACTTTTGGCCGCTGACACTGGCTGGCCTGTTGCTCGCGCTGGTCTTTTCGCTGATGGCGCCGGCACAGGCCCAGGCGGTCACGGCCAATGTTGTCGCCATGGACCAGGTCCTGACCTACAACCGCATGGCGGCCTTCAACCCGGCCGGGATGATCTTCGCCCTGGCGCGGGACGTTTTTCCCAAATCCTTTACCGGGCCGTACACCGTGGCGAATAGCTGCGCGACGGTTACGTGCAGCCCCGGTGACGTCAAGCTGCGGCCCGACAAGCGGCCCCGGCCCCTGACCCTGCGGGTCAACGAGGGCCACACGATTGAGATTACGCTGACCAATCTGCTCGGTCCCGATTTCAATAATGTGGACGCCGAAAACGAGGCGCCGGGGATCCAGTTGCCGGTCATCCTGTCCGAGCAGCCAAGGACGAAAAATGTGGGGTTCCACATCAACGGCATGCAGTGGGTGAACGGACCGCAAGACGACGGCTCGAAGGTGGGCCCCACTCAGGACAGCCTCGTGGCGCCCGGTTCATCGGCCCCTTTCACATACTACGCCGATAAAGAAGGCGCCTACACCGTCACCAGCGGACCCAACCTGGGCGGCCAGGGCGGCAACGGCGCCATCGCCAACGGCCTCTTCGGCATCGTCAACGTCGAACCTGCCGGCTCCGTCTGGTACCGCAGCCAG
>CAYGBK010000070.1:0-44223 GCA_964348095.1 uncultured Thermodesulfobacteriota bacterium
AAAGTACTTGCAAGCACGTGAGTATTCACTCCGCTACAATAAGGATGATAATATTCTGGCCCGGCAACTGGGAGAGGAAGCCATTGCTTTGGATCCGGAGTATGCAGCAGCGTATAGGGTCGTGGCTGGTACACACCTTTACGATGCGAGGTTCGGCTGGAGCGATTCTCCGGCAAGGTCTATGGAGCAGGTCATAGAGCTGGTGCAAAAGGCGC
The DNA here is from genome assembly GCA_964348095.1 of uncultured Thermodesulfobacteriota bacterium. Lineage (GTDB taxonomy): Bacteria > Desulfobacterota > BSN033 > WVXP01 > WVXP01 > WVXP01. Next base: position 216 of record CAYGBK010000070.1, read on the forward strand.
TCAGCATAGATGACTCGCTGCCCGGAGCTCACTGCTTATTGGGCGCTGTCTATCTGATGAAAAGGGACTTTGAGAAGGCTCTTGCCGAAGCAGAGCTGGAAATTGCTCTCAAGCCCAATTCCCCTGGCGTCTTTGTAGGGTTGGGAGCAATACTGGCCTGCGTGGAAAGGACGGAGGAGGCCGTTCAATGGGTTGAAAAGGCGATCCGTCTCAACCCTCTGCCTCCGCCCAATTACTTAACCATCCAAGGATTAGCCTATTATCTTGGCAGGCGGTATGAGGAAACACTGTCAGTATACAACAAATTGGTTGATGCAAATCCCGATCATATAGTTGCCCGAATTTACCTGGCTTCCTGTTATAGCTTATTAGGTCGTGAAGAAGAGGCCCGAAGGGCAGCTGCAGAAGTCCTCAGGATACAACCCAAGTTGTCTTTGGAGTCTTTTGCAAAGACCATCCCTTTTAAAAATCCAGCCGATGGAGAGCTTCTTATTGATTCCCTCCGCAAGGCGGGGCTGAAGTGAAGGGAGCGGCAGGCAATTCGATTTCCGCTAAATCGTTTTAATGCCCCTCCCAAAAGCAACAATTCTAACTGTATTAGAAAGTTTTGACGCTTCCCAAAACTTACGAATGGCGATTCAAATAAACACCTACCTCCCCGGATCTTCTTTCTCAGCCGGCTAGTCTTATCCATTGTCCATTGGGGAAAGGATAGGTCTGAGCTGAGGTTCTGTGAGATGCAAACAAAACCTAGTCGAAATGCATGGCAGGTTAAATCTTCAGTCGCTTTATGCGGTCTGAAAATGCCGCATGGAACTTCCCGGCATGCTCTTGGAACCCCTGGAAATAATCCCCCCATTTGCTTTTGTCGCGTATGTCTCCCTCAGAGTAGAGAATTATTCTACAATCTTGTCCTTCTGACAACTCATGCCAATCCAAATTTACACCGATTTCATCCTCTATCTTCTCTTGTTCACTTCTCAAAAGCGCAAAAGCCTTTTTTGTCTTGTCTCCTCTCATATAGATTTCACAGCCAAATCTATTGATTTCGGTATTTACTGTTAAGGAAATATCAAATCTTGATCGCCCCATACCAATGGAATACCAGTGTTGTGCCCTTGGTCTGCGCAATCTAAGAAAAGTATTATTCTCATACAACCTTTATCCCTATAAGGATTCTCTTCTGATGGCTTATGGGGCCCCGACCCCAACCTAATCTCATTGATTAGTGTTTTTAATATAGTATAAGATCTTTTTCATATTTTTTGAACTTATGGTCGTCCCCTAATTCCTAATTCTGCCTAATTCCCAAGCGAAAATTCTCGGGGAGTTAGGTCATAGTCTGTTTTTCCCACGTACGATTTCTAAGATTAAGATGGAATCGACAGTGTTGCCGGCGTCAATTTGGCTATGTGAGGTTCGACAGGTCAAATCCTATTGATTTTCGGATTCAGGGGATTAAAATGATAGTAAATAACGGTTTCACAATCACCCATTCTGTTACGAGGAACCAAATGACCAGATTATTCGTGGCAATCAGCATGTTCGTCCTTTTCTCAGCGGCTGTCGTGGCTGCTCAGAAAGAGTTCGAAACGGATATCATCGAAACCTCTGGAGGCAGCCTCAAGATCACATTCATAGGCCATGGCACGTTGATGTTCACCTTTGGGGGCAAGGTCATCCATGTCGACCCGTTCAGCCGGTTGGCCGATTATGCCAAGCTGCCGAAAGCCGATATGATTCTACTAACTCACCACCATAGGGACCATCTGGATCTGAGAGCTTTGAATACGCTGCGCACTGAAAACACGGTAGTGATCTTGACGGAAACATGCTCGAAACAGGTCGAGGGAGGCATCGTCATGAATAACGGCGATGTCAAATCCTTTGAGGGTTTGAAGATCGAGGCGGTACCCGCATACAATATCATTCATAAGCGCGACAATGGACAACCTTTCCACCCAAAGGGCGTTGGCAATGGTTACGTGATCACTTTTGGTGACAAAAGAGTTTACGTGGCCGGTGATACCGAGAATGTTCCAGAAATGAAAGAACTCAAGGGGATCGACATTGCCTTTCTACCGATGAACCTGCCATACACGATGACACCTGACATGGTGGCCGATGGGGCAAAGGCTTTCAAACCCAAAATCCTCTATCCCTATCACTATGGCCAGACCGATACATCGAGGATCGTAGATCTTCTGAGAGAGACCAAAGAGATCGAGGTGCGCATCCGAAGGATGCCTTAGGTAGGTCTTTGGGGCTGGGGTCGGCCCCTTCTATCTCAGTTAAATCCGCACTGTGAGATAGCCATCAAAATCATAGGGTGGAAAAACAGATCGCCGGCGTCACCGTCACTTCAGTCCCGCCTTGGATAGTCCGTCTATTATGCGCTCCAATATCTCCTGATTCTTGTAGGGGAGTCTCTCCTTCCAACTCTCAAGAGAGCTCTGGGCACTTAACCTGCCAACTTCTGACGCCTCAACACGGGTCTCCTCGTGCCGCCCGAGCTCACTGTAAATAACAGCCAAATAAGCGTGAGCCGGAAGATAATCCGGGAGGTGCTTGAGCGCCTGCCTGAATTTTTGTATAGCCTCCTCATCCTCGCCCATGAGGCGACTGTAGCCTTTGGCATCGGCGCTGAGGATCGCGTTGAGCTTCCGTTGAAAGGCTTCTGCAGTCATCGGGCCTCCCCTTTAGGGTTGTGGAAGGAGAGAAACGAGGTAACACGCTGTTGGCCAGGCCTTAGCAATGCCCTTCTCTATACCACATGGTGGTATCCAACGGCCAGTGCATATTTAGAAACGAAAAAGCTTGGCAAATCACTAGGAGGCAACCTGGTCAATGGAACATGAAGTTGTCGGCTTTCCCACGGGCGGGATTGTGTTTGTTCGCACCAGACATGAAAAGAAGGAGAGGCTGAGAATAAGGTCCAGCCTAGTTAGAATTCAAAGTGTCGACCCCACTCGGCACGTGGTCATGAAGGCCTCTCGTTGTCATTCATCTATTTCAATCGATTTGACATCTGGGACTGCTCTCGTCTTCTTCGTTGAGGTCTTCATATCCTAAGGGGTATCGTAACCTTTTGCGGACGTCGTTTTTTAGCAAGGCATCCTGAACCAGGGTGGGTGGTGCACTTTGTTTTATAGATTTTCAGGTCTTATTCAGTTTGTCCCTATTGCCGCCTTCGCTATGGTTTTTCGTCTGACGAATGAAAATGGGACAAACTGGAAGTTGGCTTTTACTTTTGGTGCATGCCTTGCTGTACTCGAAAAAGCATTACTGCTGGCTAAAGGGTTTCCTTTGGATCGTCTCTTTATTGGAGTAGACGCATTTCTGATAATTGGTGGTGCAGGTTTTCTATTGAATATCCGAATAGTATTGTATATCTGCGGAACTCTCATTCAGGCTACACTCTTTGCATCTTTGGTGGCAGTCGGGATTTTGACCACATTTCTTTCTGGACGTGGTTTTGTTGGTGTTGAACATCAAGACCGACGTCGTGTTATGGTCTATTCCTTGTATTTACTCGCGGTGGCGACAGCCGCTTTTTTGGTGTCTCTCGTATTTCGTGGGAACAACATCCTCGCCGGTGCCCTGCCATTCGCGGGTATCGTAATTGTCAAAAGAACGCTTGTCAAAATGGTGCGTGAACCTGCCGTAGATGGTGAAACGAACTAACAATAAATAGGCAACCCCCGAGTTTCGATAAGACACGCCCTTCTCCCTCAAATGCAACCAGATAGTCGACCAAATATGGACCGCCGGGGGGTACAGCCCCCGGTCAGTTCTTTCACGTGCAATCTAAACTTAGGGAATCAAACCAAATAAAGGGGAAACCAGAATCCCGCCTTCTTCAGGATAGATTCTATCTTTCGGGCAGGGCCCCTGGCACCGATCAGAACAAACAGATCGAGAGACCGAAAAAGGCGTCAAATACCTGTAGATATCAACCCCAGACTTTAATGAACATCCATACCATTCATTGGCTCTTGACAGACCGTTGTAAACTGTTACCATCAGGTTTTAGAAACAAAACAGAGCATGGTTCAGCAGGCGGAGGAGTCGGCTTAGAATCACCGATCCTTTGTTGACCACCAAACGGCGGACCACAAAGGCTATTGGTCGTTGTAAAACGGCCCTGCGGAAGGAGTCTGGCCATGGGACATATCGATGGGAAGAAGCTCTATCGGAAACTTGGCAATAAGATCGACAGTCTACCAATGAGGGCGCCGTGGAATGAAACATTCTACGAGATTCTAAAGGAGCTTTACTCCGAAAAAGAGGCTGATGTAGTTGTCAAAATGCCATACACCCCCTCTGGCCTTGATCGGATCGCACAGGTGACACAATACGATAGCTCCGAACTCCAAGCAATTCTCAAGGGCTTGTGCTCGAAGAGTCTTGTCATGGACCTCTGGATCAAAGGGAAATATCGCTACATGCCGTCGCCATTTGTCATTGGTATTTTCGAGTTTACCATGATGCGGACCGGGGATGGCGTCGACTCCAAAAAAATGGCCCATCTTTTCCATGAATACATGAACGGTGATAACGGGGCCTTCTACGCCGCTAACGCCAAAAAAGGCGAGAAAATCTCCCCTCTCCGGGCACTCCCCCATGAAGAGGCCATCGATTCATCGGAATATGTCGAGGTCCTGGATCACGAAAAGGCGACACGAATCATTGAATCGTCCGAGACCTTTTCAGTCGGAATATGTTCATGCCGGCATGAAAAGCTCCACGTCGGCGAAAAAGGCTGTGAGGTTCCACTGGAGAAGTGTTCCTCCTTTGACGAGGGTGCGGAATTCCTGATCAGGAACAACCTGGCAAAGGAGGTTTCAAAATCCGAAATGCTGGACAACCTGGCCCAGTCCATAGACATGGGACTCGTTCTCATTGCGGACAATGTGAAAAGAAACGTCTCTTTTACCTGTCACTGCTGCAAAGACTGCTGTAACGCCCTGGCAGGCATAAGCAAATTTGGATATCCGAATTTCGTCGTGACTTCGAGTTTTATCGCTAACAACAACCCGGTCAATTGCATTGGCTGTGGGAAGTGCGCAAAAGCCTGCCCGATAAACGCTATCAAGATGATTCCCATCGAGAGTCCACAGACGAAAAAGAAAAAAGATGTCCTGATTGATACCTCTATGTGCCTGGGATGCGGTGTCTGTCCATTGAGTTGCAACAACGGTGGAACAAGTCTGGTGAAGCGCGAAGCGCGGGTCTTTCATCCAGAGACCACCTTTGAGCGAATTATCCTGCAGAGCCTTGAACGGGGGACACTTCAGAACCTGATCTTTGACAATCCTCAAAATCTCACCCACAAATTCATGCGTGGATTCGTGGGAGGATTCCTGAGGCTACCTCCCATCAAGGCTGTCCTGGCGAGTGACATGCTCCGCTCCTCATTTCTAAACGCTATAGCAAGCAAAGCAAACTGAGGAATCGGAAAACCTGGATAACTCATCCCACAAGGCTCAAAAAGGCGACCAGACCAAACGCCAGAATGACCATTCCCGAGAGTCTATTTATCCACCTCAACCAGCGAGGAGTCAGACGTGTCCGAAACCGGGCAACCACACTGCTCAGAGTGAACCACCATACAGATGAGCCGATGAATACACCTGAGACCAGTGCTCCTGCCGAAGCATAGTCTCCGCTCTCATCTGCCAGCCCCAACCCGGCAAAGATCGCCGCAAAAGAAAGAATGGTCACGGGATTCGTAAGTGTTAGCACAAAAGTCGAGAAATAATCACCAACAAACCGATTCCCGTCAGCCCAGGCCGCTTTCTCGGCAGGTCTGACCAGGATGGTTTTGAGGCCGAGATAGAAAAGAAACGCCCCACCGACAACCCGAAGCCACGCCTGTTGACCAATCAAAAAGGTTGACACAGATGTGAGCCCGAACCCCGCAAGAGATCCGTAGATTGCATCAGCCGTAGCAGCCCCGAGACCAGAAATGAGGCCGGAGGCACGTCCTTGAGCTAGAGTGCGGCGCATACACAGCACGCCGATTGGCCCAACGGGCGCGGCAATTGAAAAACCGATTAAAAGTCCTCTAATGAAGTAACTAAGGTCCATGAAGAGCCCGGACACAGCGTCTAGGTCGTGCCCTCACGGCAGGATGCCCGCCCTCACGACCTCATCAGGACTTTTAGCCTTTCCACGGCTGGGAGCAGCACGTCTCCGATCTTCTCATCAAAACGGAGATGGCATATTTCGTCAAAAGGCGTCTCGCCCTGATTGATAATAACCAATCGAGCGCCTCCGTCGAGGGCGACCCTCGGCATTTCATTGGCCGGGCTCACAACAAGACTGGACCCCACAACCACAAAAAGATCGCATGCTTTCGAATGCCAGAAAGAGGCCTGCAACTCCTTCTGAGGCAGGGAATCGCCAAAGTTGACAACACTGGAGACGAGCCTCCCCCCACAGGAGCATCTCTCTATCCCTTGAGATTTGTCAACCTGGGTCTTGCACCGCTGGCATCTGAGCTTTTCCGTATTCCCATGTAGCTCAGCCAGTAAATCCGGCCTGATCCCTGATCTCAAATGGAGGTTGTCCACATTCTGAGAGATAAGAAAACTGAGCTTTCCCAAACGCTGTAGATCGGCAATGGCTCGGTGGCCTCTGTTCGGCTCAACCGAGCTAAATGGCCGGGACCTCGGGGGAAGTCCCTTAGCCTGTCGTGTCCACACGCCATCTGGCCCCCGGAAGTCTGGCAACCCAGATTCAGTGCTGATACCTGCGCCGGTAAAAACGACCAGGTGCTTGGCCTCGAACAGCCACTGGGCCAACTGCTCGATTTGTTCTTCTAAAGATCTCATTCTGACTCCCCCGTCCAATCTCCCCTACCCCTTTGATTTGTGGTGCATCGTCGCCACCCTCAACATGAATTTTCAAAAACGATTATAGTATAAGCACCAAGGGTTGATAAAAAAAAGAGTTTTGACATGAAGAGATTAGCCGTGGACAACATAGCGGACAGAGGGATTCAAATCCTCAGCAGGAAATCCGGGCAGAGGCCAAGATGAGAGGCTGGATCGTACCGCCGCCTAAAGAACCCACGAAGAGTAAGGAAGAACTCAAAAAGGAGAGAGAGAAAAAGATCAGACAGCTCTCCCGGCAGGGAGTCCTCAAATCAAAGCAGATCAGAGAGGCCATGCTCAGGGTTTCGAGGGAGGATTTTATCCCCCACAGTTACAGGGACTACGCCTATCTTGAGGTTCCCCTTCCCCTTCCCGGAGAAGAAGCGACCATTTCATGCCCCCACAGTTATCCCCTCTTCTATGAGTCACTCGGACTCGACAAGGGCCACCGCTTCCTCGAGATCGGTCTTGGATCTGGCTATGGAACCGCATTGGCCAGAGAGATCGTTGGAGCGGAAGGTCTCGTCGTATCCATAGAGATCGATCCCCTGACCTTTGAATTCGGAAAGGGAAACCTCAAAAGAGCGGGGTACACCGACATCATCTTGGTGAGGGGAGATGGGGGACTCGGACACCGAGATTTGGCACCTTATGACAGAGCATGCATGACCGCAGCATGCCTCGAGATCCCTCACCCCGTCCTAGACCAACTCAAAGCGGGAGGAAGACTGATTGCGCCCCTTGTTGAGAATGGAAACCAGAATCTCATCCTCATCGAAAAGAAGGACAGGACAATCGAAACAAAGGTCATCTGCCAGGTTCTCTATGTCTATCTCAGGGGACGATACGGAGCAATTTACTGATTCTTACCCCACACCCTTTCCAGGAACTGGTCCCTCCCGGACCCATATCGGTAAAACTTGTACCGAAGGGGATTCTTCTTGTAGAAGTCCTGATGATACTCCTCAGCTCTGTAGAATTCCGTCGCAGGCACAATTTCGGTCACTATCTTCTTGTCAAACCTCCCTGAATTTTCCAGGGCTTCTTTTGAGGCCACCGCGAGTCGCCGCTGGTTTTCGTCGTGATAGAAGATGGCCGTCCTGTATTGAGACCCGATGTCCACAAACTGCCCGTTGTGCTGGGTGGGGTTGATATTTCTCCAGAAAACATCGAGGAGCTTTTGGTAGGTGATTCGAGACGGGTCGTAGGTGACTTCAACGGCCTCTGCATGCCCTGTCCTGCCGGAAGACACCTCCTCGTATGTCGGGTTCTGCCTCCTGCCCCCCGAGTAGCCCGCTGTTGTTGATATCACTCCGTCGAGTTTGTCAAAGGGCGGTTCCATGCACCAGAAACAGCCACCGGCAAAAGTCGCCTTTTCGAACATCCCTTGCCCAACTTCAGAATTGCTGTCCCCGCTCCCAGCATAGACAAACCCGACCAAGCCAATAACCATAAATACAACGATATATCCCATCAGATTTTTCATCGGCCTATTCCTTTCAGCTCGAGAGAATCCACGCGGCGACATCCCGTTAGATTATCGTCTGCTAAATCATAACCCAACCACCTGGGACAATTCACTATGAAAGCGTCGACTCCTTCCCACCCTCCCTTGACATTCTCAAGCGGTTTAGGAGTAATATAGAGCGAGTAAGGGCCAGGTACGCCACCCATGACGGCTGACTCTCTCGACCGGTCGACTGACAAGTCTGAATTCTGAATTTGGGGTCCCAAAACCTGGCTACGAGAAGTTTGAAATAGCAGAAAAACTAAAACGGCCCGAAACCGAGGCAATCCGGTAGTTTGAAGAGCGTGATCGATCGGCCATGTCCTTTCTCACCCCTGACACGTTTATCAATGAGATCAAAACATACCTGGCGCGGGCCGAAGAGCACCGTCGACAGACAGGCCGTCCTTTTTGCACCCTCGCCTATGCCCAGAGCATCGATGGCAGTATTGCCTGCAATCCTCTCCATCGCATCGACCTCAGTGGCCAGGAGTCGATGACACTGACCCATCAGCTTCGGGCGATGCACCGGGCCATTCTCGTGGGTATCCGAACCGTCCTGGCAGACAACCCCACCCTCAGTGTACGACGAATCCCCGGCCAAAATCCCCAGCCAGTCGTTCTGGACACGAGGCTCCGTACACCACTCAGCAGCAATCTTTTCAACCATGGCAAGAGACAACCCTGGATCGCGACTATCCAGGGAGCAGACGTTTCCCGCCAGCGACGCCTTGAGACCAAAGGCGCCCACGTTTTTCGTTTCCCCTCTGACGAGCATGGCTGGGTGACCCTTGAGCCCCTTCTTCACAAAATGGCAGAGATGGGCATCAATAGCCTCATGGTTGAGGGCGGTGCCCGGGTGTTAACCAGTTTCATGAGGGCTCGCCTCGCGAACCAGGTGGTCATCACGATCGCTCCTTTGATCGTGGGAGGGGTGAGTGCCTTCAACCGGTTGACTCGGGATCAGAGCCTCCTGCCACGTTTGCGGAAGGTGCGCTACGCCCATTTTGGCGTCGATTTGACGGCCTGGGGCTACCCCTCCTGGGAGGAGGTATGATTCGGCGGGCCCTATATTTCCTGGGACCTCACAGGGTAGAAGTGCGTGAAGAGGAGATGTCAGAGCCAGGTTCAGGCCAGGTCGTCGTAGAGTCTCTGGTCTCAGCCATAAGTGCGGGGAGCGAGTTGATGGTCTACACCGGAGCAGTTCATGACACCATGGCCGTTGACCGGACCATTCCCGCGCTGGCCGGTCACCATTTTACCTTCCCTTTGAAATATGGATACAGTGCGGCAGGGCGGGTGACCCAGCTCGGGTCCGATGTCCAGGAATCCTGGCAGGGCCGTCATGTCTTTTCTTTCCAACCACACCAGAGTCATTTTATCGCCAACACCTCTGATCTTTTTCCCCTTCCTGAGGGGTTCACCCCGGATCAGGCAGTTTTTCTGCCGAACCTCGAGACCGCGGTGAACCTTGTGATGGACGGCCGTCCGCTTATCGGGGAGACAGTGGTCGTCTTTGGTCAGGGAATGGTCGGGCTATTGACCACTGCCCTTCTCTCTCGTTTTCCTCTGGAGAGACTCCTCACTCTGGACCCCTATCCTCGCAGACGGGAGCAATCGAGAAAGCTCGGTGCTCATGAAAGCTTAGACCCGACAAGCCCGAAGACCCCGTCCCACCTCACAGATAGTTTGGCAACGAGTGAGGGCGCTGATCTTGTCTACGAGCTAACTGGCAATCCGGGTGCGTTGAACATGGCAATTGACGCATGCGGATTCAGCAGCCGTATCGTGGTTGGCTCATGGTACGGCCGCAACGAGGCAGGAATCGATCTGGGGGGTAAGTTTCATCGAGAACGAATAGAACTCGTCAGCAGCCAGGTGAGCAGTCTCACACCAGAACTGACTGGCCGGTGGAGCAAGGCTCGTCGTTTCGAGCTTGTCTGGGGATGGCTAAGAGAAATAGACCCGGTTCACCTGATCACACGCCGTTTTCCTTTGGAGAGAGCCGGTGAGGCTTACCGCCTTCTGCACGAAGACCCATCCCAGGATCTCCAGGTGGTGTTCATCTATCTCAATGCAGCTTAAAATGAGGAGATACAATGTATGAGGTGGCCGTGACGCGGGAGTTTGACGCAACCCACTACCTTGTTGGGGGCGACTGGGGCGAGGAAAACGAACCTCACAGCCATCATTATCGAGTGGAGGTCGTGCTGTCGGGTCCGACCCTCGATCGGTTCGGTTACGTTGTTGATATCACGCTGCTCAATCGTGCCGTGGAGGAACTTGTCGGCTACGCCGCAGGCAAAACCCTGAATGATCTTCCGGAGTTTGCGGACCTCAATCCGAGTATTGAACACCTCGCCAGAATCTGGTGCCACGGTCTGCTGGAAAAGTTAGATACCGACACCCTGTCGGCCGCACGGGTGCGGATCTGGGAAAATGAGATTGCCTGGGCCAGCTACACTGAGACACTCTGATGCGAGTGGGATTTGTGATTTACGGATCTCTCAATTCCATGACCGGCGGTTACGTGTATGACCGAAAACTCGCGGAACATCTTGAAGACAAAGGGGATCATGTTGAGGTTCTTTCAATACCCTGGCGCTCCTATCCGAAACATCTCATGGATAACCTCTCCTCCAATCTGGCGGACAGACTGGCCTGTGCTCCGCTCGATATACTACTCCAGGATGAGCTAAACCATCCCTCCCTTTTCTTGCTCAACTACCGCTTGCGCCCCCGAGTGTCATACCCCATTGTCTCCGTGGTCCATCACCTCCGATCCTGCGAGGAGTGGTCCCAGCCGATCCGCGCTTTCTACCGAATTATCGAGCAGAAGTACCTCAGGACAGTCCACGCCTTTATATTTAACAGCCACGCCACACGCTTGTCCGTCGCGAATCTATTGGGCCGTCCTGAATGGGGGGTCATCGCCTATCCGGGCGGAAACAGGCTAGACACGCCCCTTGCGGAAAAGGACATCGTGGCCCGGGTAGCCCGGAACGGGCCTTTACGGCTCGCCTTTGTCGGGAGCCTTATCCACCGGAAAGGGCTTCATGGTCTCCTCACCACCCTCGCGTCCATGAAAAACGAGCCATGGGAGCTCTCAGTGGCTGGATCTCCTGAGATCGACTTGAAATATACGGCCAGAATACATCGCATCATCACCGAATCGGGGCTTGAAAAACGGGTGCACCTCCTCGGAGCATTGACCGATGGAGCACTGGCTCACCTTCTGAAACAGAGCGATCTCATCGCCATGCCCTTCTCCTACGAGGGCTTCGGTATCGTCTATCTCGAAGGGATGGCCTATGGTTTGCCCGCCCTAGCAAGCCGAACCGGAGGAGCCGAAGAGATCGTCGCTCACGGCAAGACCGGCTATCTCCTGGCACCGGGGGATGGCAATACGCTCGCTGCCATTGTGCGCCGGTTGATTGGCGACAGAAACGAACTCAAAGGCCTAAGTCTTGCCGCCCGTCGTCGGTTCGACGAATTCCCCACGTGGGAGGAGACAACGGCCAGGATCCGCAGCTTCCTCCTTGAGGTTGGTCACAATGCCGGTAGAGACCCATGAACGAACCAGGTGAATACAGTTTCATCCGATACCTCCAGGCCAAGCGCACGGTGGATGATCGGGCCTTGAATCAGCGAGTCTGGCAACACCTGGTAACCGATTTAGGCGAGCTGCCCCGGGAGGACCCCCTTCGAGTGATCGAGGTGGGTGCCGGAATTGGGACAATGCTTCAGCGTATGGTGGAGTGGGGTCTCGACAGGGATATGGACTACACGGCCCTCGACTCAGACCCTTCGGTGCTGTCCTGGGCTGCCAAGGGGCTGCCGACATGGGCCGGAAATCGTGGCTGGCGAACCGAACAGCCACAGGCGGGAAGCCTTATCCTGGAGGGTCAGCACCAGCGAGTCCGGGTGGAATTTCTCCCAGAGGATATTTCCAATATCCCGGAAAACAGCAGAGAGATGTGGGATCTTTTGGTGGCTCACGCCTTTTTGGACCTTGTCGACCTGGAGACCGCCCTGAAAATTCTCCTCTCTCTGCTTCGGCCGGACGGCTTTTTCTACCTCACCCTTGTTTTCGATGGTGCCACCATCTTCCGGCCCATCGTGGACCCGACTTTCGAAGCCCTCGTCGAATCCTCGTACCACCGAACCATGGAGGGAGGCGGTTCACGGCGACAGCCGCAAGGCCACAGCCAGACTGGACGCATGCTGCTGGAGGCCTTGCTGGAGGGAAACGCCTCGATCTCTGCCGCAGGCAGCTCCGATTGGGTGATCCATCCTCCCTACGAAGGGGATGAGGCCTATTTTCTTTACCATATCCTCCACATCATGGAAGGTGCCTTGAAGAGCTGTCCTGATCTCGATCAGAATCGGTTCGAACAGTGGATCGGGGTCCGCCGCCGTCAAATTGAGAAGGAGCAACTCATATATATCGCCCACCAGCTCGATCTGCTGGGCCGCCCACATGGATAGTCTGGGCGGAGGTCAATGCACGGGTCACGCTCACAGCCTAAGGTCTGCAAGCTGTAACAATGAGCCCTCCTCTCAGGCTGGGAATACGGAAAAACCGACCTGCCCGATCGAGTACCTGGAGAATCGTATTCAACACGGGGTGCATATCCCCCCTTGGAATGAAGGTCCACCATCCTATCGACACATCGCGAAATCCCGCTCGGTGTAACAACCGGGAAATGGCTCGGCCTTCCAAAAACGTATCGGTCGAAAGGTGTTTGGTGTCCAATTCAAGGACTGGCGCGATGAAGCGGTACCAGACGTAACCCCCATTAGGGGTCATGAGAACGAGTCGGCCACCCTGTTTGAGGACGCGGTGTGCGCTCGATAAGACCCTATCCTTTTTTGGCATATGCTCGAGAGCCCCGATGCACATGGCAACATCAACGGAGGAATCAGAGATGGTTCGCAATTCCTCCGCGTCGTCGATTCGAAAGCTCAGCTTCGCCCCCCAGGGCGACTCATTAGCCCTCTCGCTGGCGGCCTCAACCATATGATCCGAAAAGTCAATGCCGACACCACGGCCAATACTTTTGGCCATGGCAATAAGATAATGTCCAATGCCGCACCCGATGTCCAGGACAGCATCATCGGCCCCCGGCTGAGCAGCCTTCTCTATAAGACCGAGCCGATACGTCAGGACACGCTCGGAATGGCCATGTTTGGAAATGTAGTCATCGAAGCATCCATCGAAAAAAGCCTTTATATCCTCGCCGTTCCTGACCACCGTGGTTTCTAACCTGCGAAATCTTCCAATCATCGATTCCAGCGATATAGGCTTCACGGTCAATTCCTCCGACAACTGGGGGAAACCCCCCGGGTGAAGTCCATCGTGAATGACAATATGAGAGCCATGACCCCCATCACAACAAGGGGCTTGTAAAAACCCGGATATGGGAGAAAAGACAAGAGCATGGCACCCATAACAAAGCCGTAGGTGATTCTCGCCCTGGCCGATTTCTCCTCCTTGAGTACATTCGGACTGAGAAAACGAATAAGAATAAGAAAGGCGTATCGAAATAAACCCAGGATGAGGACCCATCGCCACAGACGCTCGTCCAAAACGGCGAGAATGCACAGGACGAGCAAAAAGAGGGCGTCCGTCTCTTTATCGAAATACTCTCCGAATTCCGAAGCCTCGTGCCGACGCCGAGCCAGCCACCCGTCCAATCCATCAGTCACCAACAGAAAGGCGCCAACGAAAGCGGCAAAATTAGGCGCCACAAGAGGGTAAAAAATGGGAAGGGTTAGGACACCGAGCAGCCGGAGAGCTGTCACCGTGTTTGCCCACCCAAACGCGCCGGTTCCAGTCCAATGCGGCCGTGCGCAGAGAATCAAACCTGAAAAAGAAAAACCGGCTGCCAAGGGAACGACCAGAAAACTAGCGCTGGCCCACGTAACGGCAACGGCCGAAAGGATAGTAACCGCGTTGAAGAGGGACCATCGAGCCAGGATAAAGCGCAGCTCCCCAACACGCTTACGCTGAGAAATTCCGACCACCCAACTATCGACTGCCTGACGCAAATCGAGCACTCCGCCCTGTATTTACCCTGTTTCATGGGGAACACATCCCGTGTGAAGATTAAACCACACTGCCACTGCGCGGTGCCAGGGGGGTGAGTTGGCTCCCCGAGACAAGAAAGCCATAGAGCCCAGGTGTTTTCTTAGCCCTGGCCAGATCGCTCTGCCAACCCGACCTCCCTGGAAAAAAACCATGCGAAAATGATACGAAACATATCGAGGGGGGGTCTCGAGATTGGAACTTTTCACAAGAAGAGCTCAATCGGACTGTAGAGGATTTCCTCAATGGGTGAGGGATTCTTCTATCCTCGAGCCACGTGAGCGGAAGCGGTGGGGCACCCATCGAAAGGGAGCAGGCTTCGGCGTGAGCCTGCGAGGAGTCCAGCCGAACGTAGGGGGAAGGCCCCAAAGCCGAAACACAGGGTAAGTGGACATTGAAAAATAGGATATGTCCTCGTTCTCGAGACCCACGGCAGGTTGCTCGTCATGGAATTCTCACCTACATATCGGAACGGTGTGCGGGTCTGGTTTAGCCTGGGCAGTAACCTCCGGCGAGCTGCGAAACTGACCGCACCTACGCTACGCTTTGTCCTCGCCTGGATGGTCCTTAACGTCCTCGTGAATCTGAACTACCCTGCCCGAGAATTGCATGGACTGGCTCCGCTTCTCCCCTCACCCGAAGTCACTGTTTTAATGGGCAGCCTCTGCGCCGCCATATGGCTGGGTATGCCATTTCGTCCGATCATCTATGCGCCGCTGACGGGCTTGATGATCTTCTTCCGCCTCTTTCGCCTCGCTGACATATTGGTACCCATGTATTTCAACCGCGACTTCAACCTCTACATCGATTCGCAGTACGTGCCAGACCTTGTGCACCTGCTGTACAATACGGTCCCAATTGGGGCCTTTGTGGGCTACGTCGCCGGTGCCGCTGCACTTCTCATCGTGGTCGCCTGCGGGGTGTGGTGGGCGTTCAAGGCCATTCACCAGGCCATGGGAGCCATGAGGCAGCGCCATCTTTTTCTGGCCCTCGTGACCGTCCATCTCGGACTGTTGCCCTTACTTCCCCCAGGAATCATGGGAGGTCATCCGAGAGAATTCTCTCGGGGATTCTTCCACCGGGTTATCGGCGAGATTGACTTCATTCTGCACGTTCACGGTTACAGAACACGGGATCTGGAGGCTATTCTGGCCTCCAGGGCCAGGGCCGAACAGACACCGGCCTCGTTGGATAAGCTTCGAGGGCAAAACGTCTATGTGTTTTTCATCGAATCATACGGTCACACTGTATTTGCCAACCCATCGCACTTTTCGATGATTGCGCCCCTTCTTGGAGATTTCGAGAAAAATCTTGAGAATCAAGGTTTTGCAGCATATTCTAGTTTTGTCACCTCACCCACTTACGGTGGGACATCGTGGCTGGCCCACGGTTCATTTGCCAGTGGGGTCCCACTCACAAGCCAGATGCGTTACGACCTGCTGGTGACTTCAGGCCTCAAAATGCTCGCCCACTACTTTAATGAGGCGGGATACCGAACGATCAGCGTCATGCCCGGTACGACATGGCCCTGGCCGGAGGGTGAAGCCTTTGGATATCAGGAGAAATATTACGCCTGGAATTTCGATTACAAAGGCCCCAAATATGGATGGTCGCCCATGCCGGATCAGTACGTCCTTGACTACATCTACCGTGAGGAAATTCGAAACAGAAAGCAGCCCCTTTTCATTGAGTATGTGCTCATAACCAGCCACGCCCCTTTCCACCGTCAACCGCCCTACCTGGAGAACTGGTCTCAGATCGGCGACGGTTCCATCTTTCATAACAAGGACACCATCACCTTTCCAATCGTATGGCCGGATCTGAGTGAGGCCGGCGAAGCCTATATGACGTCGATTGCCTATGAGGTCAAGGTCCTCAAGGCCTATCTCGAGCAATACGTCGATGACGGCGCGCTCGTCATCATTCTCGGCGACCACCAACCGAATCCGCACATCACTGGCGAGGGCCAGCCCTGGTCAGTGCCTATTCACGTCATCAGCCGCAATCAGGACTTGCTCGAGCCGTTTGTGGCGCGGGGGTACACATCAGGGCTTGTTCCCAGCCAACCCCTCCCCCATCATGGCATACAGACTTTCCTCTATGGTTTTCTCCACGACTTCAGCACACCGCCCACGGAGAGAGCCGGCGCCACGCACAGTCAGCCTTGAGGCGAACCGCTCGCCAATGGGCGCCCCCGACTCATGCTCCCTGGAGAGCGGGTAATCCTACGGACAGCCTCTAGCTTCCCCTGTGTGTTCTCCTTGACACTTTCTTCTATTCTGTTAGAATCGAGAACCCGAAAGAACCAGCTCTCCCTTTGAAGGGGGGGCCGGGAGCCGCGGTCTTGAGTGTTTTCTTGTGGAGGGGCCATCATGAATAGGGTGAAAAAAAAGCTGATGGGAATGTTCATATTCGTGTTCACACTGACGTGCTTTTACGCTTTCGCAGGTGGAGCTGAGACCGAAGTATGGGAGCTACAATTGACCGGCGATATTAAGGGAACGCTCAAAATGAAATTGGAGCGAGCACAAAATGAAAGGGAGAACTATTCAATAACAGGAAAGTTTTCTGGAAAAATTCACGATTACGAGGCTGGACTGGGGCGGTTAAGCTGCAAATTCAAGGGGAAAATCGAGGAAGGCGTTTTTGTGGCTAGTTTTACCGGATACGCCGATCTGGCAGTCAACGTTCGTGTCAAGGGAACCATGAAGGGAACTGTCTCCAGGTTGGAGGGTTCTGGTAGCTGGAGTCTCAAACATTCACAAGGTTCCAGGGCAGGGGAATGGATGATAAAGAAAATCAAGGCGTCTCAATGAAGAGTCCTCCCATGCCAGAGGAGGTCGAAGGTGTCGGTCCCTTGCGATTCATCCTGGTTTATGCCTTCGTGAGCAGGCCTAACCGATTGAGCCGGGTCCTGGGAGTTTGAATCTGCTCGTGTTCAGGTCTGCATGGGCCAGCCCCTGCTCCCACTCCCAGCCGTCCCACGGATAGCAAGCTGCCGGTTAAGCGGCGGCGTCCTCATCCTGATCCTCTCTCTCAGCGCATGGGCTATGGAGTTCAATATTCGACAGATACTCGTAGGCAGAGAGCGCGGCTAATAGGCCATGAGCCGCGCCGACGTTATTCTGTTTGTGTTTTGTTTTGGTTGCGTCCCCTCCTGCAAAGATTCCTTTTTTGGAGGTCCTGGCGGTTTCATGATCGATGAAAATCTCTCCGTCCTCATTCATTTCTACCAGGCCTCGCACCATTTCTGTGTTTGGCTTTGAACCAATCGCAACGAAAATGCCGTCCACGGCGAGTTCGCCGACCGTACCATCTACTTTGCTCTTATAGCGGACTCCCGTCACTTCACTCTCACCCACCACCTCCGTGACCACCACGTTGAGTATGATTTTCACCTGGGGCAAACGTTCGACCTTCTCTCTATTGACGAGCGATCCTTTGGTGTGCGGGCTCCGGATAAGGAGGTATATTTCTTTGGCGTTGTTGACAGCCAGGTCGAGGACAGTTTCCAGAGCCGAGTTTCCACTTCCCACGACGACGACTTTCTTGCCGGCATAGAAGAATGCATCGCAGGTAGAGCAGTATGCCACGCCTTTCCCTTGCAGCTCCTTCTCCCCTGGAACGCCCAACTCCCTGTGTTTGGCGCCTGAGGCGATCGTTACCGTTTTTGAATGGTATGTGTCACCCCCTTCGGTCTCAACCTCAAATAGGCACCCCTCTTTTCCAAACTCGCGGCCACTCTTTTCTCGCACCGCCCTTACCCTCTCCGGTTGCTTGATCCTGACGCCTTCTTGGGCACGCAGATGGTCTTCCAACATCTTTGCGAGTTCGAGACCGGCTATCTCTTTAATTCCGACCCAATTCCTGATGGAACTCGACACGGTCGATTGTCCGCCGAAGTCTTCCGTGATAACAAGGACCCTTAGTTTCTGTCCAGCAGCATAAACGCCAGCACCCACTGCAGTAGGGCCTCCGCCGATGATAATCATATCCCAGACCTCGTTTTTCTCCGATTTCTTACCCTGCCCCCCCTTTCCTCGTCGAACACCGTCCATAGCTCATTTCTCCTTTTTCGTATTTTCCATAACCTTTTTCTTATGTTTATTTGATTTCTGTCGGGATGACAAGGAGATAATTCTCTCCATCCCGGATCAGACCCATTGTCCTACCCTGTCATCGAGGGTGACGCCATTGGCTTGACTTTTCGATTCTCGGAGTGCTTCAATATGAGCACGGCAGGGAACCTCTATAGATTGCGAAACCCAACGTCGAAAGGCCTTACAATCACCTTAGGTCAATGGCCTGATATGAGGAAGGTCCCTTCGGACGAAATCCCGTGACCCAGAAAAGGTGAACGATGCGGCCTGTCAACCATGGATGGGATGCCGGTGATTTGCGGTTTACACGAAACTGCCTCCGGACAAATGCCGCCTGCTCGACGGCAGGGTGAGGCGCCAGCGTTATTCGAGGGGTCCTCGATAGATTGTTGAGTGTTCTCAAAACCATTCAAAAACAGAAACAAGAGGCGATTGGGAACTCAAAACCTACCCTCTCGCAGCCAGAGCAGCGGACCTGGCTTTAAGACAGGAGGTTCAGAGGTTGTGATGTTCGAAGTTTCAAAAAAAGCCAACCAGAGGATCAAAGAATTGCTGACCAAGAAGGATGATGTCCGTCCTATTCGTATCATGCTCGCGAAGGCTTCATGATCCGGACAGTCCCTCGCGATGGCTCTGGATGAGCCACAAAATGGGGACAAGCTATTCAATGTGGATGGAGTTTCCTATGTGATGAAGGAAGACTTCTTCGATCGGGTTAAACCGATCGCCGTCGATTACACCGACTCACCCGAAGGTTCCGGTTTTTCCATCTCCTCTACCGCGTATAGGTTTTCCTTGCAGGTGGTCTTGTAGAAACCACCCTGTCCTTCCCCTTTCCCTCCTCTCAGCCTCCGGTTGACTTCAGGGCCCTGTTCCGGCTATTCATATCTCGTGGTGCCCTATCATGCTTCCGACGATTCGAATGCCAGGAAAAAGCTACCGGGGACCACTCCCCCCGTTAACCGATGGGGAGAGAGTGCTTCGGGACGAACTCCGCCGTGACGTGGAAAAACTTGCCGGAGAGATCGGCGAGCGAAACGTATTTTTGCACAAAAACCTTGCCGCTGCGGCCGATTTTCTCGAGTTCTCCCTCACGAAGTCTGGCTCCACTGTCCGCCGCCAGACATACGAGGTCGCTGGAATGACCTGCTCAAACCTCGAAGCGGAAATTCGGGGGTCGGAGAGACCGGACGAGATCGTTATCATCGGTGCCCATTATGATTCTGTGGATGGATCTCCAGGGGCAAATGACAACGCCACTGGGGCCGCCGCCGTGCTCGCTCTGAGTCGCCTCTTCTCACCCAGGAAAACATCCCGAACCCTTCGCTTTGTTGAATTCGTCAATGAAGAACCCCCTTTTTTCCAGTCGCCTCAGATGGGTAGCCTTGTCTATGCGAGGCATTGCCGTGAGCAGAATGATAGGATCGTCGCCATGTTGACCCTTGAGACTATTGGCTACTATTCTGACGAGAACAGAAGTCAGAACTACCCTTTCCCCTTCGGCCTTATCTACCCTCCTACCGGAAATTTCATAGGATTTGTTGGGAACACCCTGTCTCGGAAACTCGTCAGAAGCGTTGTCTCGTCGTTTCGCACCCGGACGAAGTTTCCTTCCGAGGGCGGTGCCCTTCCCGGTTTCATTCCGGGTATAGGCTTTTCGGACCACTGGGCATTCTGGCAGGAGGGCTATCCAGGAGTGATGGTTACTGACACAGCTCCCTTCCGCTATCCCCACTACCACACGGGTGCCGACACACCCGACAAGGTTCATTATGACCATATGGCGCGGGTGGTCGCCGGTCTGGATAGAGTCGTCGCAGATATGGCTGGGCTGACAAGGGAGTAATCAGTGAGTGACTTTGTGTCAGCCTTCACTGTTGCTTTTTCTTAAGATTTTCTCGATAATAACGAACAGAATATCATCCGAACCACCGGGACGCGATCAGTGGCGGATTAGAGGACCATCGAAGAATCGAATACCTCACATCCATTTCTCCTTTCGTTGGTATGAACCTTGCATACTTCATCGTAGTGAAAACCGAATAGACAACGTATCCGACAAGGGCAAACTGTTCGAAAGGGCAGGACGCAAAGTCACCGGCCTAAAGCCTTTTCACCGAGGTAAAGGCAGCGGGACTCCCGAAGATAGCAATCGATTGTCTGCCCATCCTGTCGGATGGGCTTTTTGTTTTGCGTCGATTTCTTAGCGCTCTGACGCCGTCATTTCCTGATCGAAAGACGGCGCTGCGTGGCCAGTTGACTGTGGGCTCAAAGGGGAGAGAGTCCTTGCAGATCACCAGGCCGAGGATCTTCAGGGCGCGGACTTTTGTGAGACTTCTCAACTCACAAGGAGGAGGAGATTATGTTTGGGGAGCGCATCCTAATTGTTGACGATGAGGACGGCATCCGGGAGGTCCTCAAGGATTTTTTTCAGGGGCAGGGCTTCGAGGTGAGTGAAGCAGCCGATGGGACGGGAGCCCTGGAAAGGGTTAGGAAAGAGCATTTTGATGTGGTGGTAACTGATTTAAGAATGCCTGGACTAGACGGTATCACCCTATTGAGAGAGATCCGGCACATCCATCCCGATGTTGCAACCTTGATTCTCACCGGATATCCATCGCCAGAAAGTGCAGCTGCAGCCCTGGAAATAGGGTGTGACGGTTATCTCAACAAGCCGGTCAATCTGAACCTTCTGAAGTATATGACCTTACGGGGTTTGATCTATCGCAGATGGGAGCAAAAGCCCCGAAGACACTGATTCTCTCTTGAGAAAGTCTCTCGGGGAGCCAGTCCGGGCCTGAGCCGTCTTTCATAGGATTTGAAAATCTTCGACCCAGACTATTTCACATGCCCCAGCGCCGGTATCCGTTCGGGTCAACGAACTCCTCCACTGCCAACCATCGCGACCGTCCACTTGGACGAGGTAACCTCTCATAACTACAATACTGCCCCGTCGAGCACGACCGACCTGTCTGGCGACATCGTTTCGTGCTGGAATAAGGTGCATATTCGCGCTGCTGATGGCAACCAGTTCCGGAGGGACGGGGATATGCTCTGTTCTCCAGAAATAGAACCGGCTCGTCTGACCGATCTCGATATGTTCGAGGACGGCTTCATCAGACATTGGGCCCCAGCCAAGAGCCAGGTCCACTGGCGATAAATCTGATTCCCTACCAGACCTGTACCTTTTCGTACTTAGGACGCGCGCCTCAACCCAGAAGGTCGCCAGGGGCGTGATCAGGTAGTCCTTGTGGGAAAATGGAATCCCCCCTTCTATCATTTCCTGCCTCGGCACACTGGGCGCCACCATCCCTGAACCGTGTGAGACGGGTCGACTTCTCCACCACCTATGGACACCGAAAAGCACCGACGACAAGACAATGAGGAGAAGAACTGCCGATCGGAGAGAGCGTTGACGTGATTGTCCCTTCAGGGCTGCCGGCGGCTCCCCTGTCGTGAGTGAACTCAAGGAAGGAGGAGGCAATGACTCTTTAAATCTACGGAAAATGATGCCGCATCGCTGACATTCAGGAGATTCTTCCTGCTCATACCCGCACTGAGGACAACTCAATCTATTCTGCCTTTTGAGCTGTGAAAAGTCATTTCCAGTCTCCAGGACCGGCTGCTGCTTAAGGCCGAGGCCCTCGATTGGCACGATCCGACACAATGCCCCGGTCTTTTCAAAGACCCGCTTAAATGTCGCTGCCGCCCGACGGTCCACATCATTTTTTATGACGACCGGTCTTTTTTCAAAGATCCGCTCAACCTTTCGACGTTCTATCTTATGCAGTGAAACGAGGTTTTTCTTCACCTCTTCAACTGTAAATCCCTCGGCGATCCTGCCGTCGAAGACGACTTTGTAGCGATTCGATGTCATGGACTCTTGGGGTACGGGAGTGTATGAACGGTTTTAGACTCACGGTAGCGCCGGATACGAGAAGTGTGCAAGATCCATTCCGAAAGGAAAGCCCCCGATCCGCGCGTCCCTGCAGCAAGCGATCTCCGATCCGGTCAGGGATGACCCGGAGTTTTTCGGGCGATCACTCAGGAGGGTCCCACTCCACGTCCATGGCCACGGGCCCACGCGGGGCCCCTCGAGTTAGGATCTAAAGAGGGTAAAGGATGGTCAGGAAGAGGCACCAGGAGGGATTTCTGTCGCTCTCAACCCAATCCCAGTCAAGGTCTGATACCGATCTCCCTACGATCCGCTATCGTAACGCTCTCGATGGATCGTCGGGTCTTTACGTGGCGGCGCCTCGATCGGATCCCTCGGTTTCCCAATGGGAAGAACCCCTGCGACTTCCAGATTTTCCGGGATCTTCAAGAGACTCTGAAGCTTCTTCGGTCTGAAAAAAGTACACCAGAGTGACCCCAACCCCATATCTGCTGCCGCAAGCATCATGTTCTGGACACAGGCTGAAGCGGCCTGGATAGCGCCGTGCTCTTGGTCGAAGAATTGTCCCAGTCCGGACCGTGACGGATCGACCACTACCACAACCAGAACAGGGGCCTCTTCCAGGTAGCCCATTCCGTATTTAGCGACCCAGCCCGGCCCGCCTTTGTCAATGACCTCCTGCTTTGCCTCCTCAGCCACTTTACGGATCTGCGCTTTGATGCCAGGGTCTGTGATTATGATGAAATTCCAGGGTTGGAGATTGAGGGGGCTCGGTGCCCAGGTACCGGCGTCAAGGATAGCAGTCAAAATCTCATCCGAGATAGAAGAATCCTCAAACGACCGGCAACTTCTCCTCGTCTTCACCAGGTCCTTGAATTCCATGATACGACGTCCTTTCTGTGAATGTTTTCCTATCCATAGAGGATGACAAAGGGCAATTGCCCGAGATTCAGACCAACTCGCAAGGAATAGCAGCCTCGCCCCCTCGGGTCCTTTTGGAACTGAGGCCCGTAGATGGGAATCAGAATTACGGTGAGGGCAGTATAGGACAAACGCAATGGCGTGTCAATTGCAGGAGCTTCCCCTAATCTTGTGATCGAATCAGTGGCATAGCCTTCTACTAAAGTTCACCTCGAACCATTCCGACGATAAATATGCATCAGAGGGAAAGAGCCGCCCAGAACCTGATAGGCAGCCGGGGAGAAAAGAGAACGCGAGAGCGACCCCCCGAATTTATGGTTTTGCTGGAGATAGCGAGTCAGCGAGAGGAAATGAGAGATGTCTTGGGAAAGGATTTTGAAAAGGAGCGATGAACTGGATTTGCGTTGCGAGATTCCACCTGAGAAATCCCGTCGCTCATCCCAGATAGGAGGAGGTCAAGAGATGTATCAAAGAACGGATCAAACCTGCCACGCGCCTGTCTTCAGGGAGTGCACACTCATCGAGGCCATAGTAGTTTCCGTTGTTGGCTATATGCTTATTGCGGTCTTGTTTCCTTTTTATCGGTTCCCCAAGATAGACTGCCTTATCAAGCAGTTTCAGTTCCGCATCCGTTACGCTTTTCGGGGGAACGACAATCCCAACATACCGCTCTGAAATCGCATCTGGATAGTGGTGACCCGAGACACATTGGATCCCACTGTTCCGGCCACCGACCACTACGCTCCAAACACCACGGTGGCCTGTCAAACGGTCTTGTCTCAACCGGCGAGTATCATTGGGAGTATTCCAGCTTCTCGAAAATCTCTCGGGCAGCCGTCGATATGTCGCCAAGGCTAATCCGATCCGGTCTTTTCAGGTCAAGCCGCCTATCGAATTCCTGGTGCAACCTGGCGGTCCATGGGTTATGCCTTGTCGCCTGGTCGCCCAGCAGGGCGAACATGGTGTAAGTCGGCTCCCTGTAGAGGCCTGTCAGATAAGCCCGCTGGTACCTGGTCCCAGATGAGAAATCGGTCTCCCCGTCGGCCGCCATCCGGTCTGCCATCGCAAGCAGCGTTGGCAAAAAACTGTCAAACCCCTCCTCAATGAAGTAATCCCGGGCGATTCGCTTGTTTCGGTAATACCGGTGTGTGAAAACATTTTCGCAGACGCTCTCGAGATCCCGTGACAGAGAATAGGTCAGAGGCCACCCTGGCCAGCTGAAATCCCCAGGGTTTTGAGCCTCCTGTGCCCAGAGGAGATTGAAATACTGCCGTAAGATCTGATCGAGGCTGTCCCTGTGAATATAAACCCCTTCCCTACCCTTGGATACAAAAACACCCGTCCAGGGTCCATCCCTGACTTCCTGCCAGGTCTCAATCTTTTTGCGGCCGAGAATCAAGTAATCAAAATCCACTTTCCCAGAAAGCACCTCAACATGGCTATCGCTCTCAAGAATGGGTGCCAACATGTGCGAAAGCCCTTCATCGTCCCCAGAAACCTCATAGACAAAACCCTGACGGAAAAGAAAATCCTGGAGCTGTCCACGGTCCTGGAAATAGAAGAGATCCTCTGTAAGGCGTCTCAGCCGCTCCTCGTATTTTTTCCTGTAGAATTCTGCCTCGAGGGTCTCCTTCGTTGATTTTGAGTATCTGGCATAGTAATCGGTATACGCCAGCCAACGGAGACTGTCCACGATTTTTTCAACCCGGCTTGTCCGGGTTATAACCTGTGAAGCACCATAGAAAAGGACAAGGCCGATGGTCAGATGTAAGAATCTCGACGTGAAAATCTCTCTCAGAAATGTCATTCCGTCCTCACCCCTGGACAGCCGTCATTCGGGTAATGGCGCCCAGTTTCTTCTCTGCAAATTGCCGGTACCTGGAGGTCGGGAATCTCTTGAGGAACAGACCGTAGACATACCGAGCCAAATCACCTCGACCGAGCCGGCCGTAGATCGCTGCGAGATCGAGATGGGCCTCCTCCATAGCCTGATCGGAGGGCTCGTTGCCCTCGATCAGGGTCTGAAGTGTCTTTGCCGAAAGGTCGGGGTCAACATGTTTGTAGATCAGCCGGCTCAACAAAACCTGAAATCGCGGTTCCATAACCCTTAAGTACTGTGCCCAGTATTCAGCGAAGATCTCCGCAGCCTGTTTTGCATCGGCCCTTAAAAGCAGCTTGATGGCCGTTTCATAGTGACGTCTGCCCGCCTCAGACGCCCTCCTACGGCTCTTAGCGCGGGCGAGTTTGAGGTGCAGGCCCGAATTTTTCGGCTCCTCTTCCAGTAGCTTTTCACACGCAGCGATCCCCTCACCGTATCCAACGGCCCGATCCGTCTTGGTGTCGGCAATGAATTGTGTTTTTTCTTTTCGGGCCTCGATCCCATACTTGAGGTACTTGCAGGCTGCAAGGCCAAAGGCAAAGCCTCCGATGTGAGCCCAAAAGGCGACATTCTGATACATCCCCCTGATGGAATCAATTCCTCCAACAAGATCCTTCAGAAACCACAGTCCCAGGACGACCACCGCAGGAATTTGAATCCGTATCGGGATCCACAGACTGATAATGAGTTTTATTTTGGAGTAATAGCAGCGGTAGAGATAGACGCCCATAATGCCCGAGACCGCCCCGGAGGCACCCAGAGATGGGATAAAGAGGCTGTCCCTCATGAACAGTCCAACCATAATCCCATGGACGAGATTCGCACCAATCCCCGTGAAAAAATAGAGGAACAGGTAAGCTTTCCACCCGATCTTGTCTTCAACAAAGATTCCAAAGACATAGAGAAAGTAGGAATTACCGAGAATGTGCCAGAAACCATCGTGGAGAAACATGGAAGTAACGAGCTGCCAGGGATACTGTTCACCCGGCACTGAGAAGAGATACTGTTGAGCCCAAAAATAGGTCTTGTAGTAATCCCACCGGAGAAAAATGAAGATCACCCAGTTGACCAGAATCAGAGAAACTGTGGTCAGTGGGATTCTCTTGAGCCTCAGATTGGTTCCAACAGGAATCATTGGTCCAGTTCGCCCATATTCTTGCCACCCGTCAAACCCGGTGGCTCTAAGGTGTCAATTCAACTAATCGGAAGGACCGCAAGAACTCTTTAATGCCGTCGAGGAGGATCTCACGCGATCCCACCGAACTCAATGTTTTACTGGGATTTTGTCTCTGGCAAACCCTGCCCGCAGATCAGCGTGGACAATTGAGGCGAATCCTTCGAGGAGGGGGGGGTGGAGAGACTCTCAGGAAAGGTCTTATCCAGGTCCCGGCGCACTCTCAGAGTCCCATTGTTCGACCTGGTCAGGGGCATATGCTGTCTGGGTGACGAGTTGATAGTCATATCGCAGCACCATAACCACACCGATCCACACCGCGCAAATGCCGAGGGTGAGCCAGCTGAGTTGGGCGATGCCCAATCTCAACGGTAACCATTGCGTGAGCAAGAGGATAAGTAGGGAACTGAAAATCTTAAACATCCGATAACCAAACATGTCGATCCAGGCTTTGGCCTGGTATATCAGGACGGGATCGACGGGCACGTAGAGTAGCTCTCTTGATGCTCGGTTAATCGAATAGGAAAGCCCTCGGTCACTGATCTTCGTCAGCCCCCCCATAAAAAGCGTCGACCGAAGCATAAAACCCCATGAGCAAAGAACCATCATGAAGGGCTGGACCAGCAAGCCGGCAATAACCCCGAGCCGGCGGTGAACAACAGGTGTGAGTCCGAGGTTGACCGCGATGGCGACGCCTCCCAGGAGGCTACCGAACATGGAAAGAAAAGCGGTGCGGGCTTCTTCCTCTGGATAGATCGACTCCACGGTGTTGAGAAACTGGTACTCGACCAGTGGCGACGCCAACTGGCCGAGCAGGAGAATCGCAGCGATCAAAAGCAAGTACCGGCTGCGGCCCAGCGCACGCCACCCCTCGCTCGCCCGGTCCGGGGCGATTGGACCGGTGACCTCACAGTAAATCCCTACACGCCCCATGGTCCATGTCAGTCCCAGGATGACCAGAAGGATCGCCGCGCCGACCAACAAGAGATCTGGAGTCCGCAGGGGCGTGTGTTTTATGAGGATCATACCAACAGCTCCACCGATCACACCTCCGACTAAGCCACCGGTGCCAACCAAACCGTACCAACGCTTTCCGTCCTCGGTGTTGTAGATGGAGTTGGTAAGACTCCAGAATTGCTCCACAAGAACAACTGCGAGAATGTCCACGAAAACGTAAAGGCAAACCGATACAGCCGCCGACGGATTCATCAGAAGAACACGAAACAGGACCAAAACCCCTGTGAACAGGGTCAACGTTCCCAGGACCACGTATAACCGGTTGTACTTTTCCACCAGACGGTGATACCCTCCGATGATCAACCCCATTGTCAGGGCTGTTGCGATCCAGACATAGGGCGCTTTTTCGGCACCCAGGGACGTAATGAACAAAGAGCGGCTGGCCGGCTTCAGGTTGTAGAGGGCTGTGATAATCAGCAGAAAATTGAAAAACAGGAAGGCTGCCCGGATTTTGAGAGAACGAAGGGCCTGAAATCTATCGACGCATGCTGACCCGCCCGTTTTCGTTGGAATCGACATTGTCAGTTCCCTAACTCATGTTTTGTTGCATTTCTTCCGATAAACCTTTATATTGGTTGCCTATGCGTGCGGGTTTGAAGATTTTCGTCACCCTCTTATTTATCCTACTTGCCATCCTTCCGGCAAGAGCCCAGGAGACCTATCCGTCCCTTTGGCAGAGCGGCGATTGGGTTTTGCAACGGGGGCTCGAAGACCTGCTTTCCCAGCTTGGCTTTCAGAGAGCCGTCGAGGAGAAATCCCTTTCCGTTGCCCTCGTCGACATTACTGATCACGCCTCACCTCGTCTGGCTTCCGTTAACGGAAATGAGATGATGTACGCAGCGAGCCTCCCGAAGATTGCTATCCTTTTGGGGGTTTTCGACCGGATTGACCATGGCAACTTAGAACTCAGCACAGAAATCACTGATAAACTCAGGCTGATGATCCGGAATTCGTCAAACAAGGCGGCCACCGAAATGCTAAACGAGGTGGGTAAACCCCACCTTGCTAAGCTTTTACAATCGCCCCAGTATCAGCTATATGACCTGGCCCAAAACGGCGGCCTGTGGGTCGGAAAGGACTACGGGAAGGCTCCGGCCTGGAAGCGTGATCCCCTTCACAATATCTCTCATGGGGCCACTGCCCTCCAGACAGCCCGCTTCTATTATCTCCTCGAGACAGGGCGGCTTGTCTCGCCTGAAGCGAGCAAGACGATGAAAAAAATTCTCGGAAAGCCTGCCATCCACCACAAATTCGTGAAGGGCCTGGAGAAGGCCAGACCCGGTTCCGTTATCTACCGCAAATCGGGGACGTGGCATCAGTACCATTCTGACAGCGCCATCGTCGAGCGCGATGGCCGCCGCTATATAGCGGTGGGCCTCTCCAAAAGCCGGAGAGGCGGGGAGTGGCTCGACCGCCTCATCGTGGCCCTAGACGACCTCATTTTTCTATCCAGGAAACAGCCAATCCAGCTTTCTCGACTCGATGATAAGAACTAATGAGGCGATGCAGGCGGGTAGCGAACGTCTGGTGTTCGACTGCCGAGTTCTGCCTCAACACGTTCGACGTTACGACTGTCATGTAGAAGAGCCGGCGACCCTCCAACGGTCCCTCAACAATCGCCACCGAATTCATCCAATTGAACACATTGCCGTGGTACTTACGGCACTTGAAATCGGGCTCGGACTTACATTTGTAAAGAGATCCTGACTTGAAATAGACCGCGAAATCAGCCAGGGCCGGAGAAGAGGCGTAGCGAATTCGGCGCTGTGTCATATATATCAACCTCTTTAGTTCTCTGCTGGAGAAAGGGTCCACAAGCTTTCCCTGCTCCAAGCGCAGGAGAAACCGAATCAATTCTCGGGGGGTGGCATAGCTTGGAACCCCGGGTACCAGTCGTTTGCCCTTCCACGTGAAAAACTTGCCCTGCCGAAGCTTCTCCAGATCGAGGCCGTTTCGGGAGATAGGGTCGTGCAGGGCCCGTGCCAGCAGGGCGGACAGTTCATCCTTCGGTGTCTCTTGGAAGAACGCCTTAGCCACACCATCTTCCACTGGATAGTCGCGGCCGAATTTCACCATCAGCAACAGATGGCTCATAACCATGCTGGCTGCGGCATTGGAGCTCGCAGAAAGCATCCAATCGAGGTAAGTCCACAAACTGGCCCTGTCACCAATCTGCAGCGGCCGATGCCTGAGTCTCTGAGCCGCCACATCCCAGAACGGCACCTTGTGGTGATCCGTAAGGATAAACTCATCCGCCGTCACCATAGACTCCCGCAGTACCCGGAGCCGGCTTGTCACGTCGTCAGGGTAGATGTCGGCAAGAGCTTGAAACACCCCAAGGCCGATAATGAGTTTGCCGACACTTCCCGGGTTACTCCGGACCCCTGCCCGGTGTTCCGCATAGCGGGGATTTCGGATGTCGGTGACGTCGAAAACGGCCAATCCATAACGGTCTGGTGACCCAAGCAGCCCTCGCACCTGCTCGCTGAATCGAGGGTCCTCAGCAGGCAGCTCCAGTTCAGAATGATTCAAGAGACGAAGGCCGACCTGCTCTGTCTTGAGCAGCGCACCAGGAAAAAGGCGGATTCCTCGTACCTTGCCTTCTTGCGCAAGGCGGTATCCTTTGAGACGGGCAATACCCGTGTAATGATCGCCATCCAGCGGATAACTCCAGCAGGAGGCACTCAAGACCAGAAAAAGAAATGCGGCTGAGACGGTCGCGACGGTTCTGTGATGGATGTTCCGCCCAATCGACCACCTCTTAGGGAGCCGGGATCGACTATTTGAGTGCGGATAGATCGCTCCTCTTAACGTATGATCCACTGCCATCACCCCGTGAGCGGGACCCTATCGAGGTCCACCGTGAGCGAAAGTGTGTCCTCGAGGTCTCCCGGTCGAGACTGTTCAGGAAAAGGCTACGTCGAGCACGGGAGCTCTCCAGAAATGGACGGATCTGGAACAGCACCAAATGGCCTTGGTAGAAGCCAAATTCAATATCCGCCGGGGCGTAGGTCCCTTTTGCGTTGCGGAGCGGCGGAAAGCGGCCCGGCAGCGTCTCGGCCAACTCGATGAGCTGGGCGATCTCTTCTCTCTCTAAAACCCTTTCCGATCCACTCGCCCGGGTCTTGGCAACACCACCTTCGGGTAGGAGAACCCCTTTCAGCGGTTCTGTAGCCTGGGTGAGAAGACGGACCTGGCCGTCTCTCGTGTTGATACGCAACTCTTCGGCCTCTTGTCCCGCCACAGCGCCCCCCACGCCTTCATTCACGGCCACGGAGAGCCAATCGGGGCTCCCCCTTTCCAGGTCGACAGTCACCATAACACCTGACTTGTCCGCTGGCACGCTTTTCATCAGAAGCACCGAGGCGTAGACGTGTTCTGGGTGTTTCATATGAGCCTGGCGCCATGCGTAGGCCCGCTCCTCAAAAGGAGAGGCCCAGACGCGATGGATGGCTTCGAGCACAGCCTCGAAGCCGACCACGTTCGGCACCGTCCGGTTCAGCCCGGCACCAGTGAACCCTGGAAGATCTTCCACGTTCGTATCGCTCCGAACAAAGACTCCATAAGTTCCTTCGGCTCCGAACGTGTCAACCATTGCAGCACGCAAACGGTCTCGGAAATCGGCTCCCGGATCCACCTTCAAAATCCATTGTCGGAGCCGTTTGAGAAAGCGATGTGTCTCCTCACGCCGCCGGGAATCATCGTCTATGCGACTGACCGTTCTGTACTGTTTTTTCATCCACCGAAAAACTGAGGGGCCTCCCGGTTCCAGGGGGAGATCCAGAAGGGCTCGGAAAAAACCGAAAGGGATGACCAGGCCCTCGGGCACATCGTCCTGGAAATGGCGTTTAAGTTCTCCGAGGTTGGCCGCCTTGGGTCCCGCAATACGGCCTGAATCTGATGCACGAAGCCGCTCGAGTGACATGATCTCACGCCGTCCAAGATCTAGTTTGCCAAGATCTGGGCGGATCAAGGTGTCTTGCTGCACCCCCTCCCGTCCGAAAACGTCATCCCATTCCGGGCCATCCTCCGCAAGGCGCACCACGCCCCTGGAGCTTACAGCAAGGACGACCCCACGCCCTTCCTGGACTCGTAGTCGCGACAGCAGTTTCCTGTCTACCACCACATTGGGAATGCCGAGATTTCGAGCCAGTAGTTGGACGTGGGACAGGGAGTTCCCCTCCCCTACGGTCACAATACCAGCAATAGGCGGAAGGTTTTCCGTCGTTGCCGGTAACACGTAGATGCCCTTTCGATCAAATTTTTTCCCCTGTCGGGGAAACCTGAGGATGCCCCGGGCAAGCCCAGGATTGAGACCCCGAAGTCCTCCTCCCACCGCTTTTCCGAATAGTTCGTGGCGGATGCCGAGTAGCCTATTCGAATCCTGTATCAGACTATCCAGCACAGCCGCATAGAAGAGTAGAGGACTTCCGTGTAAACGATCGTGCATGTAACGTCGTGCAAGCGGTTCGATTGTGGCCAGATGTTCGACGGTTCCGGAAAACTCAAAACTGAGCCGCCGGTTGCCCCATTCTGAGGCTCGGGCTAAATACTCCAACTCGGACTTGTAGGTATCTGACGTAGGAGAAAATTTGGTGAGGCTCGCCAGGCTCTGGCGAAGAGCCTGAAGCTCTCGCGAAGAAATGAGTCCGATACCGTAGAGGGCGGTTACCGTGTTTTGGAGCCAGAAGAGTCTCTCGCGGCGAGTCGTCTCGCCCAGGTTCTCTAGCAAAACGTTTCCTGCTCGAAACACTTCACGTTCAAGCTCCAAACTGAGGTCTAGCATCGCGAGCATCACTGTTGGACTATCCACATGGAAAATCTCATCGCGAAGCACAGCCAGCAGGTATCCAGCAGCATTGAGGCGGGTCGCTGGAGCGTTCCCCCCAGATAACTGGGCGGCGTTTCTCTTGAGGGCTCGGGCCGTAGCGGAATCCTTCAGGCGGTTCGCAACCGAGAGAACCTGAAGGTTCAAATCACGCTGCTGGTAAACGCTGTCAATAGCCGCTGCCAAACGCTCATAGTCCTTAGAAAGCTCGGGAACACCCTTTCGAGCAGCATAGGCTCGAACACGCTCCGCGTCTCCGGCGTCAGGCCTGACATGGATTTTTACACGGAGGTCCTTGAAGCCCTCGTCCTTTTCAGCGATTGTGAGAGCCAGCTGTCGCATCCTGGTAATTGATGCCCCTTTTTTCTTGTGGGGTACCAGACGGACGGCCTCGTGAAGAACGATGAAGCTCCCATCTCTCCACTCAGGCTCATTGACTAATGCAAGGAGCAGGTTGTGACCGCTTTTCGTTTCGTCCTCAACCTGAAGTGCACCAGGGTAATAGAAGGCCTTCCGGAAGATCCAGCCATTGTCTGAAGCGACCAGAAACTGCTCAAGGAGAATCTGTCTGAGGATTTCCTCTTTCTCAGAATCGTCGACGAAGTCCTCTGCCTTGATATCGGCGAGCACATTGGCGATGTGGTAGCCGTGGGCACGGAGTGTCCTCGCGCGATCGCTCCACTCGCCATGTTGAACCCCGCCGCCCCTGTCCTCGCAGGCATATGGTTTGGGGGGAAGCACGGACCCATCAGCACAGAACCAACGGATTCGCTTGAAAGGACCCCTGGAAGATTGCTTCATCTCCCGGATCCACGTCCGCAGGGTATCCTGGTCAGGAAGAGAGGTTTGCCCAGATGCGGTTCCTGAGATTAGGAAAATTCCGATGAAAAAGCTTACGAAAAGCGTGTATACCATTGAACCGGGATGAGGTTCTTTCTTGAAACTGATCCATTTGGACAAAACTAGATTCTATCTTAGGTATCTTCTTTGCGTCAATGGGAAACCCGATTCTCACATTTTTCGATGCCCTCGGCCCAAAAGACATATCCAGCCGAGCAAAAAAAGAATCAGACCTGATGGGCCCGCAGGTGTCGAAGCCTGGGGCCTCGACATCGTTCCAAGCAAACCACCGACGGATAGGAAATTGAAAACCAACCCTGGCCGTGATATATCCAAAAATGTCAGTGTATTCGAGGAGGCTCTCATATGGCATCACGCTCGGGTATCATTGCCCTCATGGGGTCAGGCGAACTCACGGGCACGATGGTCGAAGTTCACAAACAACTGCTCGGGGACCTCACCGCCCCTGTACGCGCTGTATTTCTCGACACGCCAGCTGGATTCCAACTCAATGTAGACCAGCTGTCCCAGAAAGTCCTTGAGTATTTCTCAAGCCATGTCCAGCACTCCATGTCGGTAGCCTCTTACAAATCATGCGAACGGACCACTCCTTTTGAAGCCGAGCAGGCCTTCCGCACATTACGGGAGGCCGATTTTGTCCTCATAGGTCCAGGAAGTCCGACCTATGCCCTGCGTCAGTGGCAAAAGACGCCCATTCCAGAAATCCTCTTGAAGCGGATCGAAACCGGTGCGGTCTTGATCGCCGCAAGCGCCGCTGCGCTCACTGTCGGCCGATTTACCCTACCCGTCTACGAGATCTATAAAGTAGGCAACGAACTCCATTGGGCGGAAGGGATGAATATTCTCGGTCATTTCGGATTCAACCTTGTCGTCATTCCTCACTGGAACAATGCCGAGGGGGGAACTCATGACACCCGGTTCTGCTACATGGGCGAATCCCGGTTCAAAGAGCTCGAATCCCTGCTGCCAAAAGACGTTTCCATTTTCGGTCTGGATGAGCACACGGCCTGCTTGATCAACCTTGAACAGAATCAAGCCTTGATCAAAGGCATTGGCCGTGTGACGTTGCGCTCCGGGGGGAACGAAATGACGTTCAAACAGGGGGATCGAATTCCTCTCGATGTTCTCAGGCGAGGTCAGATGGCAAAGCAGTGGAAAGTGGACGCCGGGGAACCTCCGAAACCGGTGGCACCACCTGACGGAGAGGAGGAATCGTTCTGGGACCGAGTCCATGCAGCCGAAAAAGCGTTTGGGGTCGGTCTTGAGAACGACGATCCACGAGAGACCACCAACGCCCTTCTGGAGCTTGATCGGACAATCTGGCAGGCCCAGCAAGATCTCGAGAACGAGGAATTCATCTCCCAAGCCAGGGAGATTCTGCGGGAGCTTATCGTCCTCATCGGGACGAGACTTGAATTATCTCCAAAAGACAGAACAGATTGCCTTGCCCCGCTGGTCCAGGAGTTAATGCGGTTGCGAGAGAAATTCAGGCGAAAAAAACAATGGCAGGAGGCCGATGCGATTCGCGACAGCCTCAAGCGAGCAGAGATCGTATTAGAGGATACCAAGGACGGCCCAAAATGGCGACTCGGGTCCTGAATCAGGGTCGTGCCACAAGCACAAGTTTGACTGAGCGTCCCGGTTATCGAGAAATCACTGCAAGCCGTCTGCTAGCCTTTTCAAGAGCATTCCATAGGCCTTCTGGCCCCGCCTATAGCTAGATAGTCGGAAGAACTCGTTCGGTGAGTGTTGACGTTCGTCCTTTAGGCCGAAGCTGAAAACGATGGTATAGACACGGAGGATCTCCAAGAACAGCGCATTGACCGGAATGGTTCCGCCCATTCGGATATAATAGGGTGCTTTTTCGTAAACATCTTCAAGTACTGATCCGGCAATACGGAGAGCGCCGTTTGTCGATGGAACGAGATACGGCATCGCCGTGCCTTCAGACTTGGAGGCTGTTACCCTGACTCCAAGTGGGCTGACTCTCTTCACGTGGGCCAGAACAAGATCGGTGATCTTCTCAGGGTCCTGGTCGGCCACCAATCGGCAAGAGATCTTGGCATAAGCCCTGCTTGGCAGAACTGTCTTGTGGCCCTCTCCCTGGAAGCCACCGCCTATACCATTTACCTCTAAGGTTGGCCGGGCCCAGGCCCGCTCATAGGTTGTAAACCCAGGCTCCCCAAAGACACCATTCGCCCCAAGCCCATTCAGATATTCCGCCTCACCAAAGGGAACACGGGCGAATAGTTCCCGTTCTTCATCAGTGAGAGGGCGGACATCGTCGTAGAATCCGTCCACAGTAACCCGTCCGTCCTGATCGTGCATTGAGTCCACGATCTGAACCAGGGCATGGATTGGATTGGCGATGGTGCCCCCGTAAGTCCCGGAATGCACATCATGGCCAGGTCCCTGAACATCAATGTGGACGTTCGCCACTCCACGGGTGCCCAGGACCAGGGCTGGCTGATCCTCTTCCCATTGGCCTCCATCGGTACTCAAGACCAGGTCGCAGGACAGCAAACCCTTGTGGATTGACATAAAGTTCGGCAACTGGGGGCTGCGAATCTCTTCCTGGCCCTCAAAGAGAAACTTCACGTTAACCGGCAAGCTTCCCTGGGCCTTTAGCATCGCCTCTGCCACAATGATCGGAATAAACAGGTTTCCCTTGTCATCAGTCGCGCCGCGACCGTAGATTCGTCCGTCCCTGATCACAGGCTCAAATGGCGGGGTGTCCCACTGATCGAGCGGATCCACTGGCTGGGTGTCGAAGTGACCGTATATCAAAACCGTCGGTTTGCCCGGGGCGTGAAGCCACTCTCCGTATACCACCGGGTGGCCGCCCGTCGGCATGATCCGAACCGACTCGATCCCGGCCCCTTTCATCCTGCCCGAAAGCCACTCAGCGGCCCTCAGGACGTCCTCCCTGTGATCAGTTTCAGTGGAAATACTGGGGATCTTTAGAAACTCGAGCAATTCGCTCAGAAGTCGGTCCCGGTGTTCGTCGAGATATTCTTCCCATGTGGCCATCGACTCGTCTCCTTTACCTGGTCAATTGTTTAGGCCTGGATGCCAACCATCTACTTTAGACTTCTGATGGTGAAAGGTCAAGAAAGCGAGTTTGGCCTTTCCCGGCTTTTATGCCCCCGGGTTTTGAAAGGTCAGATCAGATCCCTGTGACGGTTGAGTGCCTTTTTCTGAGGAAAGTCCCTAGAAATCGGGATTCGCAGAAATTTGTCGGGTGTGCAGGTGGGTGTCGGATTAGAAGGGGAACCATGCCGTCAGTCTGACCCTGAAACTATAGCAGCAAGCCGAGGAGAATCCACGCCAAAAGAAGAACCAATGCGAACACAACAATGCCAAAGTTTCCTCGCGATATACCTGGCTCAAGCACTGAAACCCTCGGGTTTCTTGGGTGGTGATATACCGTGACGATTGTTCCGCGACGATACCGGCGGGTGATCTTCCGGGCCACATCGTATGAATGCTTGTGTTGTCGGAACATGACCTTGTTCCCCTCCAAGACTGTTCCATCAATCTCGTAGGTGTAAATCACCACAGGCTTGTAGGCAGTCCCGTGGCGGCTCCGGACCTCCTCAATCTTCGATTTGATCACTTTCCCCTCAGCGGTCGGCCACTGCTCACTCATCCTCCCCCACCGGAGGCGACGGGCACTGCTGAAAGCAAACCACCCCCAGAACACCAGGCCAACCCAGAATATGAGGACAACCCAATTCATCGTCCATGACCTGAGCCCTTACGTCTCCCTCTGGGAGAGAGATCAAGGTCTGATGCCCTTCGAATGCAGCGATCTCCCTCGACCGTTGATCCCAGGTTTTGCAAAGCCAATCCCTTGCAGACCCATGCCTCAGACAGGTGAGGATCAATGGCGAGTGCCTTTTCAGCACAGTCGATGGCCTCATCGAAGCGCTTCAGGGTACCGAGGGCAGAAGCTTTATTTACCCACGCCTCAGCTTTGTCCGGTGCAATGTTCAAGGCTCGATCGCAGCAGGCGTTCGCCTCATCGAATAGCCCCAGATTGATCAACGCAGCAGCCCTACTGATCCACGCCGTGGCGTTGCCAGGATCGATACCGACAGCTTTTTCATAGCACGAGGCCTCTTCATCGAACCGACCGAGACCCCCCAGCACCGACCCTTTATTTATCCAGACCCCGGCCTGATGCGGGTTTATAGCCAGAGATCGGTCATAACACGAGATGGCTTCGTCAAATCGTCCAAGCTTGTGTAGGGCCACCCCCTTGTTGTGCCAGGCCTCAGCATAATCTGGTTTTATAGCCAATGCCCTGTCATAGCACTTGAGCTCTTCCGGGCCCCTTCCCAATGTCCCAAGAGCTACACCCCTGTTAAGCCATGC
The DNA here is from genome assembly GCA_964348095.1 of uncultured Thermodesulfobacteriota bacterium. Lineage (GTDB taxonomy): Bacteria > Desulfobacterota > BSN033 > WVXP01 > WVXP01 > WVXP01. The sequence goes on from CAYGBK010000070.1 coordinate 37,741, forward strand.
ATGAGGATCCTTGGGATTTTTGGAAAGGGCCTTGTCGAAGTAAGCGATGGCTTGCGGCAAGCGTCCCAGGTGGCACAAGGAGACGCCCATATTGGAGTATTCCCAGCTTTCGAGCTGTTCGGAGGTTGCCGGGGGGACTTCCTCGCGGAACTCTTCCCAGAGCAGGGCCTGAAGGCTTTTCACAATGACCTGGAAATCGCCTGGTCGCTCCGCTGGATCCTTGGCCAGACACCACATCGTCAAATTGTTCAGTTTTAAAGAGATAGAGGGAATCATTGTCCGGGGCTCGACGGGCATCGATTTCGCATGGACATCCCTCCACTCCTGGGCCGACCGTCCAGAAAACGGTCTTTTTCCCGCCACCATCTCGTATAATACAATCCCGAAAGAATAGATGTCCGAGTGCCTGCCAACCTTTTCAGAATGAACGAATTGTTCGGGGGACATGTAGGGGAAGGTTCCTGCCAGGCTCGCGCTGGTTTCCCGAAGTGAGATTCTAGGCGGGTGAGTGGCCGCACGATTGGGGAGATCTTCAAGAAGAGCCCGTGAAAGGCTGAAATCCGTGACCTTCAAGATGCCGTCCTGGGTGAGCATGCAATTCTCGGGCTTGATGTCGAGATGAGCAAAGTCAGGAATCTTCTCCTGTGCATGGATCATTCCGCGGCAGAACTGAATTGCATAGCGGAGGACAGTCCTCTGAGCCAAAGGGTCGCCTGAAAGGACATTCTTGAGACTCGACCCAAGGACACACTCCAGGAAGATGTAAGGTCGATCCTCGATTTTGTCGACACAGAAGGCATGGACGATGTTTTGATGGCGTCCTAACCTTACCCAGACCTCTGCCTCTCGAATGAAGTTTTCCACCGCAACACGATTCGACAAATGCCGATCCTGAAGGGTCTTGATGGCGTAGGGAATACGGTTAAGGTGATCATAAACAATGTAGACGATTCCAATCCCCCCGGCCCTGATATCGTAAACCTCGTATCGATCCTGAATCAGGTCCCCCACTTTCCACCGTCTGGGGGGGTGACACCTCTCTCTCCTTTTCTCTGACCGGATAAAGGTCTTTTCCACTGCCATCTCCCTTCATCCCAAAATGTCATTCCCTTACAAACGGGACCCGATCTTTTTCACAGGAATTGGTCTTGAACGACGATGTCGTATTTCTTCGGATCGAGGCATCGGACAATGGTTCTCTTGAAGCCTCCGGTTTTCTCATCTTTGTCCGAAAGATTGATGGTCTGTCCTGGTGATTTTTCCGGGGTAATCGCCAAAACCTTCGGGCGATCCAGGAGCTTTGGGTTTGCATGGTTCTCAGAGACGATCCCCAATTGATCGTCGTCCAGTTGCACCAGGCAGCCGACAGGATAGACTCCCATGGCGTTTACGAATACCTTCATAAGGACCGGATCGAAAAGGACGCCACATTCCTTCCACATCAATTTTAGCGCGTCTACCGGAGAGTAAACTCCCGGGCGGTAACACCGTGGTGTTGTCAACGCATCGTAGACATCGGCAATCGTGACGATCTTGCCGAACAGAGTTTGCCTCTTCTTTCGCTTCAAGCTGGGGTAACCCGACGTATTGAAATTCAGGTGATGATCGAAGATACCGAACAGGATTCTCGGATGGACTTCGGCAAACTGACGGAATTCGATGATTTCTTCTACACCAATCATCGGGTGGGATTTGACAATTTCCCATTCCAGGGGGTCTAACCTCTCAGGTTTCTTGAGAATCTCATCCGGTATTTTTACTTTTCCCACGTCGTGAAACAGAGCCGCTAGGCCGAGCTCGGCAAGCGTTTTCTTCGAGAGTCCTAATTTGGCCCCTAAGGCGAGAGAGTAAATGCAGACATTCACAGAATGATTGTAGGTATACTCATCGTAGTTCTTGACCGTTGAGAGGCCCAGCAGCGCAAAACTGTCGTGACGGAACAGATCTACCATGGACTGGGTCAGTCTTTTTGCCTTTCTCAGTGCCAGAGGCTTGTCATCCAGCAGATTTTGGCAGACTTCTTTGACCATGGCTATAGACCGGAAATAGATCTTTTTGGCCTGCGCCTTTCTGTGCCGTTCATCGGCAAAAATAGGGTCGAATGGTTTCAGGGTAATAGCATAGATGCTTCTTTTGATCAGCTGGTCAGACAGTGAGCCTCCCCCGTCCCCACTCTTTCCCCCATCCCCGGCAAGGAGGTAGGAGAAGCCTTTGAGATCCTTGCGGGAAACGCCTTCCTTGAAAAGCACCTCGCCAATCGCCCTGTCTTTCATCTCTTCCATGACGAGTTTGAACCTCGGATAGGTGTCCTTGCTCCCAGTTACCCTCTCTTCGTTTACGAAGATGGCATCCATCAATATTTTGAGGGATAGGCGCTTTTCATTCTTTAGAATTGTCTCTATGAGATGGAAGCATTCGTCAACGTGCCGGTCGATCGTCTCATTCTCGGGGTTGTAAACTTTTGTGGTTCTGATAAGGCGACTGAATCTCAGCACGAAACTCAAACGGATTTCATACAGATCTTGGAGCGAAACCATGGGTCTGGGCCTCCTCAGCTGGGGTTAGTAAAGGAGTCTGAAGAACCATTTCTCCTGGTCCTTCTTCCAGCCGACCAGCAATGCGTCTGCCTCTTGGAGATCCATCGAAGCCAAAACCGATTCCACACACACTTTTATCTCTTTCCATTGTTGTCTTCTTCGAAAGACCCTCCGGTAGAGAACCTCCCGCAGCATTAGGGCCGAGTCGGGTTCCCGAATCCGGCCAAGGTTTTCAAGAAAGGCCTTTCTCTCCTTAATATCCCGTTTGTTGAAATCCCGGGACCGGATTATGGCTCCAAAACACGGTAAGGCCTCTCTGTCCAGTTTCTCGGCCAGAATTCTTGACGCGGTGATCCGTATACGCATTTCCCGGTCGTCTAGGAACGTGGGCAACAGGGCTTTGACCTTTTGGCTTTTGCACAGAGAGAGCCCATAGAGGGATTCGTTTCTCACCTTTGCGCTTTCGTGTTCTCGCACCTGAGCCAGATAGGGCACACACTCGTCTTTTCCGATCTTCCCGAGAATGTTGACCACATTGAAGACCAGTGGCCACTCATTATGTTTCAGGAAGCCTCCCAACGTTGGAATGTCTTCCTTCCCCAGTTCGATCAGGGCACTCGATATGGCCATTCTCCCTTCAGCTGATTCCATCTTCAACCAGGCGCTGCACAGCGGGGCGATGGCGTTCTTTGAAAGCTGAAGGAGGTATTTCTGAAGTTGTTCATGGTCAAAATTCTCAAACCTCGCCAGCGATCCCATAAGTCTTTCAATGCTTTGAGGTTCACCCAGGTACGCTCTGATTCTTTCGATAAACTTCTCCTCGTGGGAATCGAGCCGACGATCCCGAATCAGAATCTTGGTGAATGACAGAATCTTGATCAGGTTCTTGAAGTCTTGCACCAGGAGCAGTTTATCCAACACGATTTTGAAGAAGTCGAAAACAGGGCCGGGATCTCGACCATCTTTACCGGCGTTGCTGACGATCTCAGCCAGAATCATGAGCAGATTGACATAATCAACCTGTTCAATCTGTGCGGGAATTGTCTCTTTGACCTCATCCAACTCTCCGGGTTTGAAAAGCGAGCGGGGCAGAGGCGTTTCAGATTCCACCCGCTCCTGTCCCCCGAGGGGCATTTCCATTTTCTTGACGACTTCTTTCATGTTTTGGGGGATTTCGACCGGAGCCCAGAGAAAATCGTCTGTTGCCCAGAATTCGATTGCTGAAAACTCCTTGTCCCACAACAGAGTGACCAAATCTTCATAGGAGTCCTTTAGTATTTCGTAGGAGCGGAAAGTCTCAAGAAGATCGACGAGCTCATTGTAGCTGAGCCCGGCGTCAAACCAAAGTCCTCTCAGTCCGTTTCGATGCATCAGGAACGGAAGGCTTTCCGTCATGTTCTCATTCTCATAGATCACCTCGCCATCGACCACGAATTTGAAGTCCTCGATGTCAAACCGAAAGGATCCGTGTTTTTTCAAGTAGCGCCCCATCGTTCGAAAAAGCTGGTCTACGAATTTCTTCAGCACGGGGTTTTTGGGCGCATAGATTCGGTAAGACCGAGTGGTTTTCACAAAAAATCGAATCAGTTGGCTGGCATCTCGGTATTTATCGGATCCGCTCGGCACAAAGGACGGCCCCCCTTTGTCAACGCCTGTATTTCCGAGATTGCGTGTCTCAGGTTCCATCGCGGATGTCTTCCTCGCCAGAAAGGCAAATTAACCCGAAAGGGATCGCTGCAATTGTCATACCAGCCTGTAATTACTTCGGTTTCCTATGGTTGGAAGGAATTCATCAGATGGGCGGTCGATACGAAAGGGACAGCTACTGCACATCTCCCGATACTCAACAGGTAAAACGATCCGGCTTCATTCCGGTATCACCCCACGTCCTGGCATAGCATTCGCATGCTGACCCCACGGTGACAGATGCCCGCTTTCATACGACAGTGAAACCAGTAAAAGCAGTGGGCATCTGACAAATCTAGAAAACAGGGCGATTGGAGAAAAATGCAAAGGTTCATGACGTGGGCCCTATCTCTGGGGTGCCTGATCGGTGTCGTGCTTCTCCTGCTTCTGGCCCCGGAGCCTCTGCAGAACTGGTGGGACGAGACCTTTCAGGGGAAAATAGTCCGGGGAATTCCCCACCTGCCCCTCTTACTTCTGGCGGTCGTCGCCTTTTGGGGATCGAACTTGCGCCAAGACAGGGTAACTCTTTTGGCCCTCCTTCTCGTTGGAACCCACGCACAACTTACCCTTCCTTTTCTTCATGAACCGGCGCCAGGAGCAGTCAGAGAGGGTCTTGCTGTCTTTCTCCCCTGGGCCTTTCCTCTTTTGCTGAGCTGGCCTGAAGCGAGCCTCAAGAGCATATGGGGGTGGGGACGCATCGCCGCAGCCCTCAGCATCTGGGTAGGCGCGTTCATCTGGGCTTGGAACAATGGCTTTGAGCCATTCTGGCCGACTTTTCTCGACAGTCTTCCCGGCGGAGTGAGAGGCCTTTCCGCTCTCCTCGCGCTTTTGGCCCTCTGGACACTCCCTGTCACTGAAGGACGGGACCTCCGTTTGTCCTGGACAGGATCCTTGATTTCACTGGGGCTCGCCTCATTGCACGGCGAGCCATTGTGGCCCGAGCCGGTTTCTGGTGCTCCCTGGCCAGTCTTCCTTTTCTTCAGCGCCCTCTTCCTTTTAGGTGGTCTGTACGGCGTGACCTGGCGGCGGGCTTACCTGGACGAACTTACGGGGATACCGGCTCGTCGAGCTTTTGAAGAAACCCTGTGCCGGCTGGGTAGGAGGTACAGCATCGCCATGGTGGACGTGGATCACTTCAAGCGCTTCAACGATCGGTATGGACATCGGGTCGGGGACCAGGTGCTGCGCTTCATCGCCACTCGCCTGGAGCAGGCGCGTGTTGGCCACACCTTCCGTTATGGCGGTGAGGAGTTCGCCATCATCATGCCCGGTCGGAGGATCCATCAGGCGGTCCCCCTCCTGGAAGGACTTCGTAAGGCCATAGAGCTGGCCAAGTTTACAATCAGAGGTGACGATCGGCCGCTCCGCAAACCCACGCGGAAGGCCCGACCCTCTGGTGGAAGGGAACAGGTCACAATAACCGTCAGCATTGGCGTCGCCGCTCGAGGGCCCCACCACCCAGGCACGGAAGACGTCGTCAATGCGGCAGACGAGGCACTCTATGCGGCCAAAGAAGCGGGACGAAACCGTGTCGAGCACGACGGAAAAAGGAAAGGCCGGGATGATATCGCGAAGCGGATTAAGCTGTCTCCCTCAGCCCTCGAGAAAAAAAACAACGGGTAAGAAATCGTTTGGAAAAAGCCTAGAAGGTCGTCTGGGGCGAATTCAGAAGGTGGGACCTACTGATCCGGCCACACGACCGGAGCATGTGCCTCCTCCCTGGTGATCAAGTCGAAATACCTCCCCATCCAGTATACAAACAAATAGTCCTGGCCTGAGTGCTCGACGTTGATCCTCTCAGAAGCACCGCTCAGGGTGGCCTTCCTGAAATAGTTGCTTTTCCAGTAGTGGGAGGATATGACCTGGTTGGGAATGGGCTGGACGCTGTGGGTTTCGTCGGCGATGAGATTCGAGATCAGACGCTTGTCATCCGGGAACATCCTCAGCGTCTCAAGAGCCTCAACTCGCTCTCCTTCAGATGTGTCTGAAATTACCGACTGGATAAAGCTCATAAAACTCTTGCGCGAATAACGAAGGAACTGCCACAGCCTCTGAAGGGCATAATTCACGTCCAGAATAAGCTCTCGGTCCTCTCCCCCTGAATTGAGAAACAGGGCAAAGGCATTCGCATATATAGCCTGATCATCGCTGAAATGACCGAAGTTCTCACGTCCCACCTGGGCGTATAGATCTCCCATCTCGCCCAGGGTTTTTGCGATGACCTCACCCGCACCGGCCCGAACGAGTCTCCTGAATTCCC
>CAYGBK010000071.1:0-4306 GCA_964348095.1 uncultured Thermodesulfobacteriota bacterium
TATGAGCGTCACATCCGATCTTATAATTAGTCATGCTGCACCTCCTGTGCATTTACGTAGATTTGATCGCTACAAGTGTAGCTGGGGGTGCAGCGTTTTCATACAATCAACTCGCTGGAGTGGACGGCTAACTGGCTCTGCCAGTTAGCTTGGCAGAATTCTGAAGGAATTCTGCACGCGTAAGGATAAAATGGTAAACGCCGCCGCTCAGCTCGCAACCGTTAGGTTTTGCAGGATAGCAGGATGAATTTTCGTAAGCCGCTCAGAAAATGGTAGGATCAAAGGAACCTTGAGTGAGGAGAATATCTAGATGAACATAGACATGAATACCATCAGGCTTTTGGGTGCAGCGCAATTGACTATTTTTGTAAGCGCCATGCTTAGTGAACGCCTGCTCGCTTCGGTAGTTGGATCTGGCGGCATATCCGACAAGCTTGTCAATATATCTAGCAACCTCACTCGGATGCGGATCAGTAATCTCCTTGCACTCGTTGATAGCCTTGGAATCATTGTCCTTGGTGTTCTGTTCTATATCGTCTTTAACAATGAGCACAAGATCATCGCGCTTGCGGCCCTGGGATTTTTCTTGGCAGAAGCAATTACTTTAGCTGCAAGCAAGATAGGGGCCTATGCTCTGATACCTCTAAGCCAGGAATTCGTTGAGGCGGGCTCTCCGGAACCCTCCTACTTTCAAACACTGGGTGACTTTTTGTATCACGGCGTCGATAGACAGGGATACCACATACACAATTTATTCTTCTGCTTGGGCGGAATACTGTGGTATTACCTGTTTCTCAAATCAGGATATATCCCACAGGCATTATCTATCTGGGGCCTTATAGCGGTAAGCCTGCTTCTGATACCTGTCCTGTTACAGGTCTATGATCGTGATTTCACTCACCCCATAATGGCGGTTGGAATTTTCTACCTTCCATTTGAACTAGTTCTAGGGGTATGGCTAATAGTCAAAGGTTTCAATTAGTCTGCGATCGCTACCGAGTCTGTAAAGACAGGTATAGACGAAGTCTAGATGAGCACATAAAGAATGAGGGAGGGTTTTTGCAAATGAAAGTGAGTGTGTTCAAAGAATACGGACCACCGGATGTTCTTCAACTCGAAGATGTGGATAAACCTACACCCAGAGATGATGAGGTATTGATAAAGATATTTGCGACAGTTGTAACGACATTGGACTGCGACACTCGAAAGGGTGGCCAATTCTTTTCAAGATTTATCAAGCCAAAGGATACGGTATTAGGATTTGAGCTTGCCGGTGAAATTGACGCAGTAGGCAAAGATGTAACACGGTTTAAGAAAGGTGATCAAGTTTATGGAGCTACAACCACCAGTCTTGGTGGTCATGCCGAGTACATATGTCTGTCTGAAGACGGACCGGTGGTAAGTAAACCGGCAAATATGACCTATGAGGAAGCTGCCGCCATTGTTGAAGGGGGATTAACTGCGCTGCCTTTCCTTCGAGACAAAGCAAACATTCAGAGCGAACAACAAGTCCTTATCATTGGCGCTTCTGGAAGCATAGGTACTGCTGCGGTCCAGCTAGCCAAGTACTTTGGGGCGGAAGTTACCGGGGTTTGCAGCACCACGAAAGTAGAATTGGTGAAATCTCTAGGGGCCGATAAGGTCATTGATTACACCAGAGAGGACTTTACCAAGAGCGGCCAGACCTTTGACATTGTTTTTGACACGGCAGGTAATAGTTCATTTTCACGTTGTAAAGGTTCGCTAAAGCAAGGAGGAGTCTATCTTACAGCTGCTGCTTCATTAGCAATTATCCCCCAAATGCTATGGACCTCGATAATGGGTAGCAAAAAGGCCAGGATTGCGTTCACAGGTTTAAGGTCAGCAAGCGATAAGACTAAAGATTTAGTCTTCCTCAATGAGCTTTTCGAGGCGGGAAAGATAAAAGTGGTCATTGATAGAAGCTATCCGTTGGAGCAAATTGCCGAGGCTCATAAGTATGTCGAATCAGGGCACAAAAAAGGAAATGTAGTCATAACTATGGAACATGGCAGCAAAACCTAACAACTCGCTGCACTGGACCGGGGATGCGGCGCCAATTGCTTACCAGGTTTTCTTTCTGGGATGATAAAGAAGCCGGAGAAGGCGATTGCCCCGGCCAGTGAGCTCGCAGCCGTTATTCGCAATCTTATCTATGAGGAGATGATGAATGATAAAAACTGGTGGAGATTTGTTTCCCTATTACCCATCCTTTTAATATCAGGATGTATCACTTCTGAACCTTCACCGTCTGACTTGCTTACTGAGACAATTTCTCCTTCTGTAACGACAACTCTTATCCCAACGACAACATCAACACAAACACCATCACCCACGATTACACCTACGATTACGCCCACACCTACGCGGAATCCATTTATTACACCTGCGTCTTTGTCTATATTATCCGCGCCTGTTGAGATTTCTCTTCCTGCTGAACCAACCATTGATGAGTATGGGTTAGCCATGCGGCCGGGAAACGAGGGAGATGTTCGGGCAATGGATAAAATGCCTCGATATCGAATTGCCTTTCGCTTCGTTGATTCTGAGGAGCCTATTCTTGAGGGACGAGAGGAAATTCTGTACATCAATCAGGAACAGGCTGGGCTAAAGGAACTCGTTCTTCGTCTGTATCCTAATTACCTATTTCTGGTGGGGGGATGTGATCATCACATGGAAGTGGGAGATGTTCGGGTTAATAGTGAGCCAGCTGACTTCAAATACATTATCTCGAACACTGGCATTCTCATTCGTTTACCCCAAACCTTACTTCAAAATGAAACGGTTCAGATCGAAATGAGTTTTGCCATGTTGCTAGAGCCATACGCTCAGGGGATTTGGAAGGTGCCTCATTCTTACCTTCTACTTGCAGTACGTGATGAAAACGGCTGGAGAACAGATTTGCCAACCAACGGCGATCTCGTCTACAGCGAGAGTGGGCTCCATGTTATTGACTTGATGGTTCCCAAGAGGATGAATATTGCTGCAACAGGGACTGAGACTAATCGGAAAGATCTTGGCGAAGACATGAGAATCTACACATTTACAGCTCCTGGCATGAGGGATTTTACCTTCTTTCTTGGGGAAGAACTTCAGAGAGCGCAAACCACGGTTGATGGAACCACGATTTACCTTTGGCATGTGTCAGACGACCCTTTGGTCAACGATAAGTTGGAGATCGTAGCAGATGCTGTGAGCTTTTTCGATAATACGTTTGGATCATACCCCTATGCCGACATGGATATAGTGACAAGGTACGATCCTGAATGGTGGGGACCTGGGGGTTCGGGTATGGAGTATCCTGGTCTCAGCACCTACACCCACCATACAGAGAATTGGCAATGGAACCTGGTGCATGAGGTGGTTCACCAATGGTGGTTCGGTGTTGTGGGGAACGACGTTCTCATGGAACCATGGCTAGACGAGGCTTTGGCTGAATATTCTACGTATCTTTATTTTCGTGAAGCGTATGACGAGGAATATGCGAGCGAGGTCTTCTACGAAAACGTCCTAAAGGACTACATTGAGATAGGTAAGGAGTACGGCAGAGTAAGCGGGGGAGAACCAGTTGGTTTATCTGTATATGACTTTCCAACCTTTGATGCCATGTACTCATGGATCGTGTATGGAAAGGGTGCTCTCTTTTTAGACAAGCTTCGAGAAGAACTTGGGCATAATGTGTTTCTAAGGTTCCTTCAGGAATACTACCGTCAGCATAAGTACCAAGTTGCGACAGGAGAGAGTTTCAAGGAAACAGCTGAGCAAGTTTCGGGTGTGGATCTGGATGAGTTATTTGATAGATGGGTTTGGAAATGACCGAAGATGACATATTGTCTCCCCTAAATGAGGTGTGATTGCGAATAACAACTCACTTGAGCGGTCGCAGAGGTCGGTCCAAGTTTACGATTGATCTTGACCGTGGGATACGCGAGAATGGAAGGGTGGAGCGGGGAGCGCCGCTCACTTCGAGGACGTTAGGCATCCGTATTGAGTCAGATAAATCCTAAACCTATGGAGGTGTCACTTGCAGATAAAACGAGCTTTCAGCATCTTTTTGGTTTTGGCCTGGATATTAGCCGCATGCAGCACATCAGTTGCTAGCAGCACACAATCAGAAGAACCGCCCACAGAGCAGCTCATATCATCGACAACGCAGACAACTCAGGTGCCTCCACCCCCTGAAGATTCTTTAGGAATAATGAAACAATCTGTTCCACCGATTGCGTCCGATGACACAATTCGCTTCACCGCTATAGGTTGTTATGGTCTGGCAAGTTATCCCAATGCA
>CAYGBK010000072.1:0-2588 GCA_964348095.1 uncultured Thermodesulfobacteriota bacterium
TAGGGATGCGCGGTTGCCCGATAATCGTCGTAAATATCGAGATGACACTCGGCGCACTTCTGGGGTCCTGCGTAGCCCTCCTTGGCAGGGGTTTCAGATCTCAGAACGATCTTTCCACCCGCCATCTGGCTCGCCACCATAGCACACCCGGCGAAAACCAGAAACATGAGAATAAGCCATCCTTTCCGCTTCATCATTCGTCTCCCTTTTCTTTGGACAACGATTTTCCTTTCTGAGGTATTTCGCAAGGTCTAGCTTCTTTTGCTCTTCTCGAGGCGAGATTTCTCCTTCCACGAGTAGCCCAATTTGCCAAAAGATGTCAAGAAGAATATTTCCTTAAGCTTCTTTGATTTCACCTCCTCTCCGTGAAGGTGTTCATTTGGGGTAAACGGGTCGGTCCATACCTCATCGTTTTGTCCAAAAAGCAATGCGTGTGCCAGTACCTTGTAACGAAATAAGCATTAAAAAACGGGATGTTACAGAACAGCAAAAATCTACTTCCTCGGACAAATGTGGTGAAATCACCAAACAGAATTGGTGATTTCACCAGATGACTGGATTCCAGGGCCCTAGCCTTTGGAATGGCCCGGACTCTGTAAGTCCCTACAAACAATAGATCTGTGAATCGACAGAAGAACAAGGCATCACTGGTATATTAATTGCTCTTCAGTCACACCGATGAAAAAGATTCTTATCGTCGACGATGAACCGTTAATTCTTTATGGGCTCTCGAGAATCCTCAGTGATTTGGCGGAGATCAAGACGGTTCCAACCGCTGAGGAGGCCATTCTTGAAATCAGGTCCTGTTTCTACGACCTGTGTTTCCTCGACATTTATCTGCCTGACCAAAACGGCCTAGACGTGCTGAGACAGATGAGGCGGAGCTCACCCCACACGAAGGTGGCCATTATGACGGCAAGCCATGTGGAAGAAGAGATGAGACGGAGCATTGAGTCGGAAGCAGACTATTTCGTTGCCAAACCATTCAGACTCTCTGAAATCAAAGTGATTGCCGAGCGGGCATTGGAGGTAGGGGCGAGCGAGGGTTTATTCTAGTGCAAATTTCTTGATCTGGTACCTCAGGGAGTCGTAGCTTATGTTGAGAAGCTTAGCAGCCCGTGTTTTATTGTGTTTTGCTCTTTCAAGGGCCTGTACGATAAGGTCTTTTTCGAGGTCATCAAGGGAGAGTCCTGCGGGAGGGAGAACGAATGTGCCCGCTGGCGGAGGGCCAGAGGCTATCGACTGATCCATAATCTCTTTAGGCAGATGGTCGGGCATTATCATGTCAGCGCCTTCGAGGACAACGATCCTCTCGATGACATTCTTCAACTCTCTCACATTACCTGGCCAGTCGTAGGAGGCGAGGAGTCTTTCGGCTTCAGAAGAGAATCCTTTGAGCCTCTTCTTGTTGTATCTCGTGGCAAAGGATGACAGGAAGTATTCCGCGAGAATTGGTATGTCTTCGGTTCTTTCTCTGAGTGGCGAGATATGCAAGGAGAAAGCATTCAACCTATAGAAAAGATCCATCCGGAATTCACCATGCTCGACCGCGTCTGAGAGGTTTCTGTGGGTCGTCGCTATCACGGTGACGTTTATCGGGATTTCCTCTTTCCCGCCAATGCGCCTCACCGTCCTTTCTTCCAATACGCGTAACAACTTGCTCTGGAGGTTTTCTTTCATGTCCCCGATCTCATCGAGGAGTATCGACCCTCCGGCTGCCAGTTCAAAGAGGCCCTTCTTTTCAGATTTTGCATCGGTAAAGGCACCCTTTTCATACCCGAAAAGCTCGCTTTCAAGGAGTGACTCGGGCAAAGCAGCGCAGTTAATTCCAATAAAGGGGGCGTAGCCCGATTTGAGATCGGCGTTTATCAGCTGATGAATATGCCGGGCCACGAGCTCTTTCCCCGTTCCGCTCTCTCCGGTGATAAGTATGGTTGAGACACGAGCCTGAGCGATCTTCTCAATCTTCGATTTCAATTCCTCTATGGCTCGTGACTGCCCGATGATATCCTTATCGATCAACTCAGCCGTAACTTTCCTCAGGTAAGTTACTTCCTCCTTGAGTTTCTCTTTTTCAATGAGTTTCTCCACGACGATTTTCACTTCATCGATGTGAAAAGGCTTGGTCAAATAATCCACAGCCCCAAGCTTCATAGCCTTCACAGCAGTCTCCGCGGTGTCATCCGCTGTGAGCATGACTACCTGGCTATCTATCTTCTTGGTTGTGAACTCCCGGAGTATGTCCATACCATCTCTATCAGGGAGTTTGATATCGAGCAACACGATATCCGGAGGCCACGATTCGATCTTGTCAATCACATCGTGAGCGTTGGTCTCCGTTCTGACCTCGTAACCCTCGCTCTTCAGCGCTCTGGAAAGCATGGAGACGATGAGTTCATCATCATCCAGGATAAATACCCGTCCTCTGTGGCTCATGTTCTCTGGGCCTCCTCGGCTTTTTTGAGAGGAAGAACAATCCTGAACGTCGCTCCATAGCCTAAATTGCTCGCGATTTGTATGTCACCGCCATGGCGCTCGATGAGTTGTTTGGAGATGGCAAGCCCCAATCCAGTGCCCTTCGATTTCGT
>CAYGBK010000073.1:0-3824 GCA_964348095.1 uncultured Thermodesulfobacteriota bacterium
CCTGGGCCGAGGCCGATTACCAGCGGGGCATCGCCGATTCCGGTGCCCAAGTTTTTCTTAGCCAGAATTGCATCCAGGACGACATGAGGCCTGAGAAATTCCTTGACCAGTGCCTCAGGATCCACAAGGAGAGGGATTTTGCCCTTTGACCATGTCGGTCTAATCGCTTCCACATCGATGATATATTTTGCTGTAATGCCTTCCACGGTTTTTTCACCGTCATGAACTGCTTCACAAAAAGAGACCGCCCGGCGGATAGCCAACGGACTGGGGGTCTCGGTCATACACACATAGAAATTGGCCTGTCGCAACCTCTGTGCAACTCCTGTTGCCATTTCACCCGCGCCCCTGACAAGGACGACCAGTTCGCTCAACTTGGTTGGTGTCATCGTCTTATCCATCTCTCTGTCAGGCTCATCAGCCATTGACCTCTTGGTTTCTTCGTAGTCCTCCCACAAATCAATATCCCTGACCACACCAGGCGAGTCAACTTCAACCTCAAGCACATCATCCCTGTGTGCCTCGAGAAGCGTTTTCCCTCCAACGTCGCCCCGCAGTTGTGAGAGGGCGTGCTGATACTTCTTCGCATCGAAGATCACCGGATGTCCTCGTCTCCCTCCGTATGTCGGGCACACAATGCCCTTTTGGCCGTTCCGGTAGGCGTCGATTATTTTATCAACCGTGTTCGACCGTAGGAGAGGTTGATCGCCCAAAACAATAAGAATCCCATGTGACCCTGCGTCGATGCCCCTGAGCCCTTCCCGAATCGAGGCTGCCATCCCCTCCTGGTATTGTTGATTATGGAGCACCAGGACGTCCTTCCCGCGGAGCCTCCGCCGGACCCGCTCACCTTCATATCCCACAACGACGATGACCTGATCGACCCTTGAAGTTAGAAGGGTATTGACGACCCGCTCGAGTACCGTCTCTCCGCCCATGTCAAGGAGAAGCTTGTTGACTCCAATCCGAGTGGACTGCCCGGCAGCAAGAACGATGGCAGAGATCTTCATGGCTCAAAACCGGCTCTAAAAACTAGAACAACCCCGGTGACTATTCAAACCGATCCCCCGAGCCCCCATTTCTCAGCCTTTCCATAAGAAGGCAATAACGCTTTTGGATCTGGTCATTCTTGATCGCAATAGACAAGGCCTTTTTTGTCCCGACCAGGATGACAAGCCGCTTCGCCCGGGTAATACCAGTATAAAGCAAGTTTCTTTGAAGCATGACAAAATGCTGCGTCGAAACCGGAAGCACGACAGCCGGATACTCGCTTCCCTGTGATTTGTGAACAGACGTGGCGTAGGCCAAAACGATTTCATCCATGTCAACGAACGAGTAGACGACGGGACGATCCTCGAAAGTGACTGTTAGTTCGGTGTTTGGACGATTAATCGACGTAATTTTCCCAATGTCACCGTTGTATACATCCCGGTCATAGTTGTTTCTAATTTGCATGACTTTATCCCCAACGCGGAAGATACTCTCTCCACGATGGAGGGCGTCGCCACGGGGATTCAACAGAGCCTGCAACTCCCGGTTAAGATTTGACACGCCAATTAGCCCCCTGTGCATGGGACTCAGCACCTGAATGTCGTCGACCGGGTGGAAACCAAATCCCCTGGGTATTCTCTGGCTGCACAGGTATTTTATCGTTTCCAGGGCCTTCTCAGGTTCCTCCCGATCTAGGAAATAGAAGTCGGTCTGCCCTGATTTCTTGAAATAGGGAAATTCCCCCTGATTTACCCTGTGCGCATTTACAACGATTAGGCTCGTCTGGGCCTGGCGAAAGATCTCAGTCAATCGCACCACCTCTATTCGGCCCGATTCAATGACATCTCGCAAAACACTCCCCGGACCCACGGACGGGAGTTGGTCTACATCGCCGACGAGAATCAAAGATCCCACCGGAGGCAACGCCAAGACGAGATGGTGCATTAATGAGATGTCGATCATGGAGGCTTCGTCAATGATGACAAGCCCGGCATTCAAGGGCCGAGACTCATTGCGCTGGAAACGGCCGTGCCTTGGGCTGTATTCCAAGAGTCGGTGAATCGTCTTTGCCTCGTGCCCCGTGGCTTCAGAGAGCCTCTTAGCGGCTCTTCCGGTGGGGGCCCCCAGCAAAACCTTTGTCCCTACCCGCTCATGAATCTCCACAATGCTTCTCACAATCGTGGTTTTGCCCGTCCCAGGACCGCCCGTAATAACGAGGACTCGGCGAGCGAGTGACTTTGCAAGGGCCTCTCTTTGGCCTGTTGCAAAACGGATGGCTCCCATCTCCTCCGTCTGCCGGAGGGCATCATTTTGTGAGATACCGAGAGAAGAAGCGGGCCGGGACACGAGATCCATCAGCCTCCGGGCCACTTCTGTTTCGGCGCTGTAAAGGGGTTTGAGATATACGGGTCGATCGGAGCCTTCCACAATCACTATTCGCTTGGATCGCGCCAACTTCGTGAGGGCCTGATCGAGGATATCTATTTCGATACTCAGGATTTCCTGGGCCTTTTCGATTAGGGGCTCTCTGGGATAGAAACAATGCCCCTCCTCTACCAGCTGGTTTAGAACATAGAGAATCCCAGCCTCGGCCCTTACCTCCGAGTTTGGGTCGATCCCCAAATTCTGTGCGATCTGGTCGGCCTTCCGAAATCCAATGCCATGGATATCTGTGGCAAGGCGGTAGGGATTCTCCTTGACAACTGAGACGGCCTTGTCCTGATACTGCTTGTAGATCTTCATGGCGTATGTCGGGCTCACTCCATAACTCTGAAGGAAAATCATGACGTCACGAATCCGCTTCTGGTCCCCCCAAGCGTTGATTATCTGCTGACCACGGACGGGGCCTATCCCCTCCACATCCTTTATCTTCTCTGGATCTTCTTCGATTATTCTCAGGGTCTCGGCACCAAACTTCTCCACCAGACGGCGGGCGAAAACCGGGCCGATTCCCTTGATCATTCCGGAACCTAGATAACGTTCAATGCCCTCTAGTGTCCCTGGCAGGATGGGGAGATAGCTCTCGGCTTTGAATTGAAGCCCGTAGCGCTTATCTGAGGTCCATCGCCCTTTCAGCCGGACGGTCTCCCCAGGACCGACGGCGCCCAAATTCCCCACGGCCGTGAGCATTCGAAGCCCCTCTTTCTCCTTGAACCTCACGACGGCGTAACCGGTCTCAAGGCTGCTGTAAACAACACGCTCCACGGTCCCTTCGAGAGTTATTTCTTCCTGGTTCATCATGGCGTTCCAGCTATAAGAGGTCTCTGCGAGGCCGCCCTTCCCTGTCCAGAAGCCCTCTTTTTGTCAGGTATCACCTGTCAGCGGCCGGTTCCCGTGCACTGGTTGAGATTAACAGGGACAAGATAAGGGGTCAAGGTCCCAAAAGAAGAAGGTAAAAGACCGATCTGAAAGTGGCACGGTGAAGGGATGTCTGCCAGCGCATCACGCAAAATTTACTCTCCAACCTCGAGTCCTGAACGGCAGGACGGCCATTTGACTTTTCCAATGAAGAAAATGTAAACTGGACGGTCATGAAACACGTAATTCCCAGAGGGATGATCCTTCTATCCCTCCTTGTTTTTTTCGGCCAGGCCGCGTGGGGACAAGATTTCCCCAAACCAACAGGCCTTATAAACGATTTTGCTGGGGTGATCCCTCAGGGGGAAAAGCAGAAGATGGGAATTCTGGCAAAGGAGGTGCTCCAAAAAACAGGTGCCTCAGTCGTGGTAGCGACCATGCCGACTATCGGGGACGCAGATGATGCAACTTACGTCAATGAACTCTATCAGGCCTGGGGGATCGGTAAGAAAGGCGAGGACAAAGGGGTCCTCATC
>CAYGBK010000074.1:0-12634 GCA_964348095.1 uncultured Thermodesulfobacteriota bacterium
GCCTGGATCAGGGTCATGCCACCTTTACGCCGGGCGTCGCCCAGGCAGTAAGCAGGTTCCCCCTGGACTCATCCTGGAGATCGGAAAGGCCTCCAGTTTTGACGCCACCCTTTTGCTTCCGACGCCTCATCAGTGATTCGCTCACGCTCATCTCCCTGATCCTCACCTGCCACAGTCTTAGCCGTGACTTCTCCTTAACGCTCACCACCATGGCTTTTGACCACAGCAGCTTAAGGTGGTTTAAAGCCTGCTCCTGCAAGCCGGCTCCGAGGGACCTACCCTCATCTCCTGTGCAGCCTCGTGGCGCACTTTCCGAAGCAAATATTGCATGATCGAGATTCGGTCTATTCTGCGTATGTCATCTTGTATTCGCAAGTTGTGACATGCACAGATTTTTCTTGACTTAGCCCATCCTTTCTTCTAGTAGTAATAGTAAGAAGCAGAGCTGATATTGCGTCTGGAATGGTAATCCGTTACAAATCAAGTGATTGTTCTCTGCGGCAATTGTTCTCTCCTTAGAATTCTGATTCTCTCATGCATCGGAGAATCGAGAAATCCTCAAGAGCACACCAGCAAGGGGGGGGGTGATTCTAATGTCTTTCCCAGTTCGGAAGAGAGTTTTTGTGCTTACCTCGCTCGGTCTCTGGCTCTCCATAAGTGCTATCCTAGCCGGTTGTGCTTCAGCTCCAACCAAGCCGACAGTGGAATCTGATCTGCTGCCGAGAGAGGGAGCTGTGGTTGAACTAGGTAGCGTTTCCGTAAAGGCAGGAGAGAAATTCCAAGTGGATGCTCCAGGCATGCTTCGGGATGCGTTTGAGCGGGCTCTCACGGAAGAGAAAATCAAATGGTCGGGTGACCCCGCAACGGACCTCTTCCTCCTAGATGTGCAAATCGTCGATTACGAAATGGGAAATGCGTTCAAAAGGTGGTTGCTTCCAGGATACGGTAGCACGATTCTTGCTGTTAAAGGCGAGCTAAAAGAGGTGGAGAGCGGTGCTTTGGCTCTGTCTTTTGAACACAAGCGGGGGGTTTATGCGGGGGGGGCATTTACGATTGGAGCCTGGCGAATGATCTTTCAGTCAGTAGCTGATGATATAGCGAGGGAACTGAAAATACGGATCGATGGCAAGGGCCTTGTCGTGAACTTGCCGCCCAGATCGGCAAAGGAGATTGACATTCCCACTGCTCAAGTGCGACAACGCCTCAAAATAGAGAGGTTTGTTGATCGTCAGGAGACCGGGCGCAGAATCGGAGAGCGAGAGGCAGCCTTTGGCGTCTCGATGGGGAACGTATACTTGTCCCGCGATATCGCTGATGTGGTCCGCGAAGCCATTGCTGACGAATTGCAAGGGGCTGGTCATACACTTGTCGATTCGGGACAGGACATCACGGTATCTGGTGAGATCATCAAGTTTTGGGTGGAAACCAAAACCACCGTTCTTTATTGGGATGTTATTGGAGCCATCGAAGTAAAGCTTACGCTTGAGTCCCCTCTGCCTGGCAAGGAAAAGGTCGGAAGGGAATATTCGGCCAGACAGGTTCAGCGAACATACGTTTGGCCCACCGAGACTGTCATGTCACAGGTTTTGGAAGCCTGTCTTGGAGAGTTGATCAGCAACATTCGTTCCGATGCTTTCTGGACAAAAGAAACCGGCGGAATTACTAAAGGCAAGCTCGGGTGAAAAGTAAGGCAGAGTTTTTTTCTATGTTAATCGGTACTCAGACCGATGGGAAGTAAAAGAGGTAAGTATCAGCGAAGGTGATAAGAACAGTATTTAAGCTCAGCTTTATTGCCTTTGGAGCACTTATTCTGATTGTAGTGAAGGCCCCTTGGATCGGCGTTTTGTCTGACACGATCTCAGTGACTTCCGGAGAGCCAACGAGTGTGGACTACTTCTACGATGCCGCCTTGTCTCAAGCTCCTTTTTTGTGATTGGCTACATTACCTAATCCCTCCCTTTTTTGGTTGATCGAGCTGGCGGCTTCCTGATACGTGAGGCTTCAATTTGCCTCGAACGAACTTCTGTCCGTGCTGGCTCACTGCAACAATTCTTCTAAGAAACTGCAGGCGTAAGTTCATGGTTTTGAATGAGTTCGCAAACCCAGGAGTCGCGTTCTACTCCGCCCTTACACCAGGGAAGAGGCAGTTTCTTACGCGTATAACGTACACCACACAGGGGTGTGCGACCTTTGCTAACTGAAATCGTAACCCCGCATGCCCCTCCAAAACTTACGAATTGTGTTTCAAATAAACACCTACCTCCTCAGTTTCCCATTAATCTTCTTATCATGCGGATAAAGCAACCTATCAATGGTCTGAAAATCAAGATTCCTCTGCTTATAGCAGGGTAATTCTCCAAATCATCCAGACAAGTATCACGATCAAAACAACCATCAGGCACAAACGGAGCACTCGAGGGCTTGACTTCTGGCCGAGCCACGCCCCACCCTGAGTCGTCGGAATGGTACCCAAGACGACCCAAACGATAATATTCAAGTCGAAATGCCCAATAGCAACCTTTCCCATAAATCCTGCCAGTGCTGAGAATAGGGTCACAACCAGCGAGGTTCCCACCGCTCTATGAATCGGCATGCCCAGTAAATAAATCATTAGAGGGATAACAATGAAGCCCCCCCCGATCCCCAAGACACCTGTTAGAAAACCTTTGAACAGGCCAACGGAAACCGTATGGGGTTTTCGGAGATTATATTCCTTGGCAATAGTCAATTCTTCCTGGGAGCGAAAAAAAAGCATCACAACAGCTACGGCAATGAGCCCCATATAGAAAAGGTAGAAGAAAGTTTCCGAGAACATGTCTGAAAAGAAGGCGCCGCCAAGGGCACCGCTGATACTAGCAAGGCTCATCCATATGCCCGTCTGGACATGAAGGCTTCCTCTTCCATAATGAGCGAAAGTGCCTAAAGCCGAGGCAAAAATGACGACTACAATAGTCACTGAGGCGGCTATTTTGATTGAGGTCTGCCCGAAATAGATTAGAAGGGGAATCAGAATAACGCCCCCTCCAATTCCGAGGAGTCCTGACAGAAAACCACCAACACCACCGATGAGCAGAAGGGTTAGAATCTGAGTCAATCCATTTCCTCTTAGAACAGATTGGGCACTCCCTACTCCCGTGTGAAACGAGCGAGCATAGGGCTTTTCCGGGCCTGAGTCGCTTCCCTCTGTGCGAGATGTTTCTTACGCCCTAAGGCTGTCCGGTGAGCTGTTGCAAGAAATTCTGGTCCCGAAAATCGGATGTGAGCGTATGGCTTCTTGCAAGCGCGGCCTCATAATAATAGGAGAAAGAGATACGGTGATCCCTGCGTGACCCCAAAAATGGGATAATTTGGTCAGACAATCCTGCTCTCTGTGCTAGGATTGATTGATCAAACTGGCCATGTAGGCCGCGCCAAAGCCATTGTTGATGTTGACAACCAAAACCCCTGGGGCGCAGGCATTCAGCATTGTGAGAAGGGCGGCGAGACCGTGAAAACTAACCCCATACCCCGTGCTCGTTGGCACGGCAATCACCGGGCGATCCACCAGGGCACTTACGACACTCGGCAAAACGCCCTCCATGCCTGCGACAACGATGAGAACACTGGCTATCCTTATTTTCTCCGTGTCCTTCATCAGACGGTGGATTCCAGCACTCCCAACATCGAAGATCGTCTCCACTTTGTTTCCCATTACCTCTGCGGTTACTCTCGCCTCCTCTGCCACAGGAACATCCGCGGCTCCCGCTGTAACAATAACGATCGCTCCCTTTCCGGTTTTTTTGATGGGCCGGGTAATCAGCCTAGCCGTTCTAGAGCATGGATCGTATTGCATGGCGGGAAAAGCAGTTCGAAGAGCGCCACTTTTGCTATCTTCTAACCGTGTGATAAGAACATCTTCTCCCTTGTCCACCATACTCTGGACAATCGCTAGAATCTGATCCTCTGTCTTCCCTTCCCCCAGGATCACCTCAGGAAAGCCTTGCCGGAGGTGGCGGTGATGATCCACTGTCGCATCCGTGATCTTTTCAAAAGGCAGTCCCTCCAGGTCTCTCAGAGCACTCTCTACACTCTTCTTACCGGTTCGGACTTCTTCGAGCAGTTCTTTCAATTTGTCGACGTGCATAGGCCCTCTCGATGGAGACAGTTATCTCCTCCAGAAGGGGATCGCGGACATTGTATAGCCATCCCCTAAAAAGTCAAGAAATGGGAGAGGTGAGGCCTGCGAGGAGGACTATGGCACAAAGAACTCTGGTGATATGATATGATTCCTATCTCTTTCCGTTCTGTGCTAGGAAACCGGAATGAGTGGTTGGCCAGAGACAAGTACTCAGTGCGGCATGGCCAATCCACTATCATCCTCCT
This sequence comes from uncultured Thermodesulfobacteriota bacterium, assembly GCA_964348095.1. Taxonomy (GTDB): domain Bacteria; phylum Desulfobacterota; class BSN033; order WVXP01; family WVXP01; genus WVXP01. The sequence continues at coordinate 4,363 of CAYGBK010000074.1, forward strand.
TAAAGACGGAGCGACCAATGGGGGAGTACATTTTCGTAAGCGCTACACTCTTTATTGCCTCCTTCACCCTTGGGACGGCTGGGTTCGGTTTTGCTCTGGTCTCTGTTCCCTTTTTGTCTCTTTCTTTGGCTCCACGGTTCGTCGTCCCCTTCGTTTTGGTCTATGCCTATGGAATGAATCTTTTCTTGCTCTCCCGCTTTAGAAGCCACATACAATGGCCGAGAGTATGGCCGTTGATGCTTGGTGCGGCTCCGGGTATCCCTATAGGAATCTATATTTTGAAGACCACTGAGGCCCTGATCGTCAGAAACGCTGTTGGCGTGATTATTATTCTCTTCGTTCTCTGGAGTCTCTTTGTCAGGGGGCAGAAAACCTACGACATTTCACGCCCCTGGGCTTTTGCCACCGGTTTTGCCAGCGGCATTATCTCGAGCGCCTTTGCCATGCCAGGACCGCCAGTCCTAATCTATCTGGCCCTCAATCGGTGGGAGAAGAACCTGACCCGAGCGACTCTCCAATTCTACTTTTTTTTCACGGGAACCTGCTCCCTTTTGGGACAGGTTTTGACCAAAGTGCTCACAATCCAGGTCTTAACGCTCAATCTCCTCTACCTGCCCGTCGTTATCGCGGGAGGAGCAATCGGCTACCTCACCTTCAAGAGGCTGAGTTCGAACGTCTTCAACAAAGTTCTCCTTTATGTGCTACTCGCAGTAGGATTGTTTCTTGTGTTTTCTTGAGGCTTCCGATCGAGTGAACGGATTTCAGCACGTGCTCTACGGTCATATCGTCAATCAGGGTGTCGCTTACTGGGGGACATGGGAATAGGGATCGAAAAGGTCACATGATTCTGAGAAAGACGGTAATCGACAGAACAGGTTAGGAACCCGCTTAATTCCAGAAATAACCTCAGCTCCATCCATATCCTCGACTGAGGTCTCGGGATCCTGTCGGTCGTCCCTAACTTCGGTGAGATCCTTTTATGGCCGCCATCTGCTCAGCTGTCAGCGTCTCATTCATGCTTCCGGTCCGGTATCCTTCCAAATCCAAGGTCACGTAGGTGTATCCAAGGGATTTGAGTAGAGACACGATTTTCTCGTGGAGGTTGTCTTTCCAGAACCGACGCATCTCCTTCTCTCCCAGTTCAATGCGCGCGATCTCATCGTGATGGCGAACCCTGAACTCTCTCATTCCCAAATCCCATAACACGTTTTCGGCCGCTTCAACCTGTTGGAGAGCTGATCTTGTAATCGGTGTGTCGTAGGGAAACCGACTGGACAGGCAGGCAAAAGCTGGCTTGTCCCAGGTGGGAAGACCGAGCATTTTGGAGAGGGTGCGAATGTCTGCCTTGGTGAGTCCAGCTTCTTCCAGTGGACTTCGAACCTTCAGTTTTCGAGCCGCGATCCGCCCCGGCCTGAAGTCTCCGACATCGTCCGCATTACTCGCATCAAAAACCCACTGGATGCCACGATCCTTGGCAATGTCCTTTACCTTCGAAAATAGCTCGTGCTTGCACAAGAAACAACGGTTCGGTGGATTATCTGAAAAACCTGGAACGTCTAGCTCCTCAGAAACGATGACCGCATGTTCTACCCCAATCATCCGAGCCAAGTTTTTGGCTTCTTCCAATTCGCGAGTCGGATACGTCTCGGATCGGGCAGTAACAGCGACCACCTTCTTACCGAGCAAATCTACGCATACTTTGAGAAGAAAGGTACTGTCCACACCGCCTGAAAAGGCAACAACAGCGCTCCCCGAGTCTCTGATATTCCGACGCAGCCTGTTGTACTTATCCCTGAGCGATTTCGGCAAAGAAGGCCCCCGAGAGCTTGGCCGGCTTTCCTGGCTAGGCATGGACACCGTCCTTTCCCCATCAAAAAAACAAAAGTAAGGTTTTCTAGATTAATTTATAGGCAACCCCGGAGAGCGTGTCAAGGACCCTATGGTTAGTTTGCTTGATCGATAAAGGCGGGGTGAAAGGGATTCATGAGGTGGGTTCACAAGCTGACAGGCGATTTTGGTCACGCGACGGATAAGGCATCATAAGCCCGTGGAGATAGGTCTAAGTTTGCTCGATTTGTCTCACCAGCGGCACTGAACTGGCCCTGCCGTTATTGCACATTCCCAAGATCTGATTCTTCCTGAACCGTATCATGGGGAGGCGTTCGGTCTTTTCCCTCCATTTGTTGCATACATCTGTCGCAGTAGACGTGGCACTGAAAGACGAGGGGGACCTCCTTTTCAACATCTATTTTGCACTTACAAACAGAACATTCCAGGTCCATTGCTCACTCCTTTCTGCTTTACAAAATAAAAACCCATCCGAAAGGATGGGTTCACGTGGGTTTTCCAATTGTGTCAGACGTCCTGCTACCCTGGCCTTCCTCAGGAAGTGTCTGCCGGGTAACACTTGCATCCTACCCTTTCGGAGTAGTTTGCCTCTAACCTGGTCGACCTACGGTCACGCTTTAAGAAGATCGATACGCAATTCACATACCAACCTTCGGCTTTTGTAACATGCTGAATTTGAAAAGGTTTTGATTCCGTTGGTCGATGATTTCAGGTTTTGATATGATCTTTTTACCAAGCTATGGAAAAATTTAAATGTTAATCGTTTTGCGGTAATATAGAGTTCTTCGCGTTTTCAAGGGAAGAAGGTCCACCTGGACCTCTATTTTTTCACTTGGCGCCCGTGCTCGAATCCGGAGGAAAACTGATTGAAATCGAGTCGTCTCCTGGCTATCACCGAAGGGCTCTTGACCGCTATCATCTGGTCTTCTTCATTTGTGTTCATTAAGATGGGGCTCGCTTACTTCAAACCGATCACCCTAGCCGGAATGCGATACTTCACGGCCTTCATACTGCTCATCCCCATCATGAGCTACCGTGGAGAATTGAAATGCAATTTGACGCGAAATCAGTGGATTCATCTCCTCATCATGGGGCTTTGCGCATACACGCTCGCTAACGGCGCGCTTTTCTGGGGCCTCAAATATCTGCCTGCCATCACCGGTTCTTTCCTGTTCAGCCTCCTCCCCCTGCCGGTGGTTCTCCTGGGAATCCTCTGGCTTGGTGAGATGCCAAAAAAACTGCAGATCATGGGCGTTCTAGTCGCACTCGGCGGAAGCGCCCTTTTCTTCTCGCCCGGTTTGACCGCCCTAGAACCGCTTGCCGTGGGCATTGTATCTCTTGGTGTCCTTGCCTTCGCCTTTTACGGTGTTCTTAGCAGAAAATCAGCGAGAGACGGACAGGTGGGTATGCTCCAAATGACAGCTATCCCCCTGGGCTTCGGTGGGAGCCTCCTCCTTGTGGTCGGTCTCTTTTCAGAGGGACTGTTTAGCCTCTCTCTCAGTGGCGTGGCCATAGTTCTCTTGCTAGCGGTGATCAACACCGTCTTTGGCTACCTCTTCTATTACCGTTCCCTCAGGATACTAACGGCCTTTGAACTGCACATTATCCTCAATCTGTCGCCCTTAGGGACAGTTCTCTTGGCGGGCCTCCTGTTGGGAGAGCGTTTACAGCTGACTCAGATAATCGGAGTCTTTATCGTCATTTTCGGGGTAACTCTTGTTCAGTGGCGACGACGGGAGATCCAGACCGAGAGGTTGGCCCGAGGCCGCCAAATCTGACCCCATGGGAATCGAATGCTGCCTTACGATGGCTCTGATTCTCTAAACGAAGGGACCCCTCTGCCATGACAAAAACGTCCAGATCTTTTACCGCCGTGGTTTCACTCCTGATCATTCTGGCAGGTTGCGGAATGAGGAAAGACGTTACGGAATCGAGTTCTGGTGGGACAAGCGATCAGGTTACAGCTTTTACGCAGGTCAATCTCATACCCATGACGGACGACAGCGTCGTCGAGAATCAGACTGTTTTGGTCAAAGGGACAAGAATCATTGAGATCGGTCCATCGCATGGCCTTAAACTCCCTGAGAATGCATTCGTTATCGACGGAGCGGGGGCTTACCTCATGCCAGGTCTTGCTGATATGCATATGCACACAAGAGCGGATTGGCTGAGTGATGTCTGGCCGGTCTCCCCGTTGAAACTGTACCTGGCCAATGGCGTCACAACGATCAGAGATTTCGGTCCGAAAGGAAGACCCCTGACCTATGCCCTTCGATGGCGAGATAAGATCAAGAAAAGGACTCTTGACGGACCCACCGTCTATGCTTCTGGCATCAGGCCAGGACACCCGGGTGCCGGCCCTGATTGGGATCCTCAAAGAATCGTGCAGTGGAACTATGCGCAAGGCTTTGACTTCTTGAAGGTGTACTCATTTCTATCGCCGGGTGAATTTCACAAAGCCATGACGGCCGCCAAGCAGTTACATATGTATACAACCGGCCACATTCCATTTTCGGTTGGGCTGGATGGGGTCATCTCAGAGGGTATCGACGAGATCGCCCATATCGAAGAACTCGATTTTGAATTCCTCGATTTTGACAGAAACAGGAGGATGGATCCGAGACAATGGTTTCTCTATATTATCGACACCGCAGTCAAACAGTATAAGGCATCTTTTGACCTTGATGTTGAGGGCCTTAAGAAGCGGGGCGGAGAGGCGATTTCGGCCGTTGTGAGTAAGTTACAAATCGCAAATATCCCGATTTGTACGACCCTGGTCGTCGGCGAGACCATCGTGCAGAAACTTCTTGAGCCGGAGGCATTTCTGGCCTGCCCCGTGAACGGGTATCTGCCGAAATGGTACTGGGATGCCTTTCGCCAGGGGAGGGAGAAACATCAAGTACAGTTCAGAGGAAACGAGACTTTTGCGCCATTTAAGTACACTATGGAAAGAATTCTACTGAGTGAATTACACAAGGCGGGTATCCGCCTGGTTTTGGCAACAGATGCCGGAACCGGCGGGATGGGCATCGTGCCGGGTTTTTCGATCCACGACGAGCTTCGCATCCTGACCGAAAACGGATTCACACCCTATGAAGCCCTTGCCGCTGGAACCGTCCATGCCTCAAAAGTGGTCGAATCTATGACTGAAGAGGATGATTTTGGTTCGATAGAGGTAGACAAACGGGCTGACCTCATTCTTGTGAATTCAAATCCTCTGGAAAATGTCGCCAATATCCGAGACCTTCGTGGCGTTATGGCCGCGGGCCGATGGTATTCCAAGGAAACATTGGAACAGATAATAACCTTCGAAGATTAGCATAATAGCTATTCGAGACTGTCAATCACACAGATTGCAAATTGAATCTTGGAGAAACTCATGAATCGAAAGCGCGTCGGTATTCTGATTTTTCCTGATGTGGAGGTTCTCGATTTCACCGGACCTTTTGAGGTCTTCTCTGTCACCTGTTTGAATGAGGAGAAACGCCGAGAGGAACCCTCGCCCTTCGAGCTCTTGCTCGTCGCCCAGGAGGAAGGACCTGTCGTTGCCTCAGGTGGCCTCCGTGTCCTCCCCGACTGCACTATGGAAGATTGCCCACCCCTCGACATCCTCGTCGTACCAGGCGGGTGGGGAACACGGAAAGAGATCAATAACAGCCACCTCATCAATTGGATTGCTGCCCGGGGCAAAGAGGTTGAGACCTTGACCTCGGTCTGTACCGGTTCGATGCTCCTCGGCCGGGCCGGCCTTCTCGACGGGCGCCATGCTACGACCCACTGGCGCGTGCTTGACTGGATGCGAGAGTCTTTCCCCAACGTGACTGTGGAAGAGAAACTACACGTGGTCGAAGAGGATCATGTACTCACCTCGGCGGGGATTTCGGCAGGGATCGACATGGCCCTGAGAGTGGTTGTCCGCTACTTTGGTGAGCCTGTTGCTCGCACCACGGCACGATACATGGAGTATCCATTTCCTGAAGACAACGCCCGACGAATCTAATTGCAGGTTGAACTCAGATTCAGTCTAATACCCTTTGCACCAGGCCTGCCGATTTTGGCCCTTGAATTAGTGGCCAAGAGTGGTTTAGAAAGTTCATATACCGTTCGATGGGTATCAACCCCACCGACGGCGAGGGCGTGATCCCAGGCACTCAGTCCATAGATGAATATCGCCCTACGCCGAATAATGAGGAGTAATGCGGATGATGATCAAGCATCTAGCGAGGGTGATCCTATTGGGGCTCCTTCTGCCAGTCTTTCTATGGCTAGGCCTCACTCCGCGCCCTATCGGCGCTGAAAACCCGGCAGAGGGACAAGAGGCGATTGAACTTTTCGAGACCGCCTATCGATTCCACATGAGTGGAGAATTGGAAAAGGCCATTGAATTCTACCGGCTCTCCATTGAAAAGAAACCGACGGCAAAAGCTCACACTTTTCTGGGTTGGGCACTCAGCCACCAGGGAAAATACGACGAGGCCATCGCAGAATGTCTCGAGGCGATCGAGCTTGATCCCGACTACGGCAACCCTTATAACGACATCGGTGCATACTACATCGAAAAAGAAATGTATGACAAAGCCATCCCATTTCTCAAAAGGGCCATCAAGGCAAAGAACTATCTAAATTACGAGTTCCCCCATTTCAATTTGGGCAGGGTGTATGTCATGAAGGGAATGTTCCGTGAGGCCAGTGAGATGTTTAGAAAGGCTCTTGAAATCAATCCGGATTACCTACCCGCCAAACTATTTCTGGAAATGCTCTCCCGCCATGTAAAAGAAACATAGAATCCACATCTGTCAATATCTGTGCGAACCGTGAGAATCACGCCAGTTTTCCCATAGATACCCTACTGGGGTTGAATACTGAATACTTCATTGACATCACTGAAAGATCCACCTGGTCTCGGCCCCCCACTAATAACGTAGATCATCTTCTCAACGACCGCCGCTCCTAATCCATGCCGGGCCGTGGGCATAGGGGCCATCACCTGCCAGGTATTGCTCACCGGTTGATAGACCTCAGTTAGATCAAAAGTACCCTCTGTGGCCTCACCGCCAAAGACGAAGACCTGCCCACCCAGTTCCACCCCAGCGATACCGCTTCGAGGTGTGGGCATAGAGGCCTTCTTGGTCCACCAGTTTCGCCTAAAGTCATAGGCCTCATTGGTGGCTAGGTTCTGGGCATAGGAAGATTTGAGCCTCCCTCCTACGACATAGAGCGTATCGTCCAAAACGACTGCGGCGAGGTGATCCCTCGGGGTAGGAAGGGGTGTCATCGTTTCCCAACGATCACTCTGTGGATCATATCTCTCATTTGCCGAGACGTTCTGCCCATCTGCAAATCCACCGACAGCATAGATCTTGCCTTGATGGACCCCGACCGCAAGTGCGCCCCGGGCAGTCGGCATGGATTGCCTACCTGCCCATCGGTCAGCTTTTGGCAGATATTCAAATACCTTATCGGAAGGGGTCCACGAGAGATTCCCCCAAAATCCACCAACCACAAAGAGTCTCCCATTTACAGCGGCAATACCAGCATGATGGAGGCCCTTGGGAAGCGGCGCTACTTCCCGCCATGTATCGCTTCTGGTATCATACTCCTCGACCCGCCGTGTCACACCGAGGCGGCTAAATCCGCCAGCAACGTAGATCTTATCTCCAATCGCCGCGACAGCCACCTCGGTCCGTTTGCTAGGCATGGGAGCTTTCGTTTCCCAGCTTCCCAGTCCTTGACTAGAGACCATCCCATGTTCGGGAACGGTTATCAAGAATAGTAACGCAGAAATGGCGACCCATCGTTTTGGTCTCATCTCGTCTCCCGCTTGGTAAATCTATTTCGATGCTAACTTGGTTTGGATCTTTTTTTCAAGCGACCGATGGAGGCCCCTAGAATCAACTGAATGCAGAGCACTTCTTCCAGTTTTCGAGGATTTAGAATGATCGCCTGCCCAGCCTCCCCTACTTCTTGAAGAAGTCCTTATGAGTTGAGTTACTCAAAACTCGATTGTTCCTGTTGGTCGGGAAAAAGTATGGAATGGACTGCCTTGGCAGGAATTGGTCTCTAACTCTTTGAAGTTTTTCCGATAAGACTCAAGCAAGCCTTTGATTGGACCGCTTTGGAAGACTTGTCCGAAGATTTGGTAAAGGGAATCACTCTACCGATTGATGACGCACTCATGCCAAACTGACAGTTAGATGCTATGTAGGCCTTGAGAGGTTAAACAGAGTGGGCCGCTAATGGTAAGCTTCTTTTGACAAAACCCATTAAGGAGGGAGCTATGAACCAATGAGCAGCCCACAAGCAGCAGTATACCAGGAATCAGGTGGATTTGTATTTGGCTTTTGAATTGGGTAAGAAGGAATGGAAAATGGGATTTTCGGTTGGGTTTGCTCAGAAGCCTCGAGAGGTAGTGGTTTGTGCGGGG
>CAYGBK010000075.1:0-25063 GCA_964348095.1 uncultured Thermodesulfobacteriota bacterium
GGTGCGTACCTCATACCAATGAGATCGCTGCATATGCGGAATTTCATCAAACCTTTTTCACACCTAAGGGGTAAGGGGCTAATGTTTGCCGGATTGACGGCCCTGTCGCTAAGCATTCACCATACGATAGACAAAGTAGGAACCCGATTCTTCAACCCCTTGGTATATGTATGGATGCTTAGCTTCGTCGGTTTTGTCTTTCTCACCATGTGGATCGCTTTCTCCGGAAGAAGACAGTCGATCAGAGAGCAATGGAACCAGAGCCGGCGGGCTGCCGCCGCAACAGGCATCTTGATCATGTCCTCCTATTCTCTGATCGTTTTTGTTATGAGATTCGAGAAGATCAGCTATATTATCTCAATGCGGCGACTTAGCATAGTTCTTGGGGTGATCCTTGGCAATATCCTTCTCAAAGAACCGTATGGCCCGGTCAGATTCATCGCCTCGTGTGTAATTTTCTTTGGGGTTTTTTGCATAGGCATGGCCAATTAAGCTGGAAAATGCTCCAAAGAAGTGCAGAAGATATTATGCTGGTGAGACGTGAGAACAAGTAGGCGGATAAGATTTCGTATATGACATCTTGATAGGTTGGATAAACATTGCTAATTCTTATCATTCTACATTCTGTGATTTAAAAAGAGGTTCCAACCGAAAAACCGCTTCTTCTTTGTTTCTTTTAATCGGGAAACTCGTCCGTGGGGAGGGACTAGCAATAGAATTCGCGCTGATTTATTTAATCCTGCTTGGTGGAATCTACGTCGGTTGGAATATCGGAGCCAACGACGCGGCGAACTGTATCGGAACGACCGTGGGTGCTGGGCTGATCCGCTACTGGAGAGCTGTTACGCTGGTTGCGGTTTTTGCAATCCTGGGAGCCCTGCTTCAGGGGCACTATGTGTTGAAAACGATCGGCAAAGGGATTGTGGCAGAGGAACTCCCTTATTTGGCAGTATTTATTGCTCTGTTTTGTGCGGGGTTTTTTGTTACCATTGCCACCTGTCTTAGAATTCCAGTATCCACGTCACAGGCCATGGTTGGTGGTGTGGTTGGTATCGGATTGGGTGTCGGGGCGGATGTTGATTTTTCAAAGTTTGTCACCATTGCGGAGAGTTGGGTAATCTGCCCCCTTCTAACGATGATCCTTTCATTTGGGATAACACATTTTCTTGGGTCCATTCTTCGTCGTCTGAAAGGGTCCATTATCTTTGTGCAAAACGTTATGGGGTGGTTGGCAATTCTCTCGGGCTGTTACGTGGCTTTTTCGATGGGTGCGAACAACGCCGGAAATGCCGTGGGGCCCATCGCCAATTTGGGTATCATTCATCCAAGAATACTTGTCGCAATCGGAGGGGGGGCTTTGGCCCTTGGCGCCATCACGTTCGGCAGGAAAGTAGCCGACACAGTCGGTAAGGGCATAACCCCACTCGATCTTTCCGGTGCCCTTGCCGCCCAGGTTTCCTCCGCCTTTGGTATTCACCTCTTCTCATTGCTGGGGATTCCGGTATCCACCTCATCGGCGATTGTTGGTGCTGTGGCTGGGACGGGCCTCGCAAAAGGCGCACGAACGATCAGTAGAAAGACAATCTTGACGATCCTAATCGGATGGGTATTGACGCCATCGCTTGCCGGGCTGTCCGCTTTTGTTTTGTATCGGGCTGTATTTTATCTGGAATGAGAAAGATGAAAAGATCGTGGGCGTGACAGTTAGTCATCAGATCTTATTGGACCTGATATCCAACGGAGCGTATACTACTCTGTTGTAATCCAGAGAATCTTAGCCATAAGGAGGCCCCGACGTGGTTTTCAAGAAAGAGAAAGAAGTGATCGAATTAATCGTGAAGCATCTCAATACGGTGGAGGAGTCATTGGCGACAGCCTTAAAGGCCATTGAAACCTACATCAGCGGGGACATCTCTGAAGCAAAGGCCCTCGCCCTGAAGGTAGACAATATGGAAACCAACGCCGATTTTATTCGCTACAACATCAGAGATCGGCTGTACTCAGGGGCCTATCTACCCAGGCTTAGAGAAGATATCCATAACCTGGTAGAAAGTATTGACAAGGTAGATGATGCGGCGGAGGCGTGTTGCGATTTCTTTTTGGATCAACGCCCTGAGATTCCACAAGAACTGAAAGGCGAGTTTCTTCGTGTGGCGCGCGAGTCCTTTGGTATTATGAAGATCCTCAAGAAGGGTATGCTGGGTTACATTGAACGAGAAGGGGATGTGGATTTTATCCGGGAAAAAGCGAAAGAGGTGGGGATCAGGGAGTCCGACGTTGACAAGATCGAGTGGGACTTGACCCGCCAGATCTTTACCTCATCCTTGGACTACGGTCACAAGATCCATTTAAGGCTCTGCCTCGATACGATCGTTGAAATATCAGACCGAGCGGAAGACGCCGCCGATCAGCTTGAATTGGCCACCATGAAATCGAGAGTGTAATTGAATCATCTAGGCCTTGCGTCCCTCCCCTTGCCGCAGGAGTTTGACCATTTGGTTGAGCACGATGTCGGCCACAGCCTCTCAGACTCGATGACTGTCTCTTAAACCGTCTCTCTACCCATTTCGCGTGCATTCCTGTTCTTATTAGAACCCTGATCCATCATAGATCGAGAGACACGTGCCCGGGATAGGCGCGATCTGGTGGCATACCATCTTCAAGGGAGACCTTTTCTCATGGCATTGGGAATCTTAGTGTGAGGAAGTTATCCGAAGGCCATCATGGCGTGCCGAATAAACTCCCGGACAGGTGAGGAGAGGTACTTGTCTTTGTGATGGACAATGTACAGATCTCTTTCTAATTTGGCATCTGAAAAGGAGTGTATCCTCAACGCCTTGGTCGACAGCTCTTTTCGAACTATCCGTTCAGAGACGATGGAGGCCCCTAAACCACTTGCCACAGCGGCTTTGATTGCCTCATTACTGGCTAACTCCATGACGACATTCACAGGAACCTGGCATTCTTCCAGTGTCTTTTCAACCACCTCTCGAGTAGCGGATCCCCTTTCGCGAAGGATGAATCGCTGGCCTTTGAGTGCAGAGATTGAAACAGTTCTTCGGTTGGCCAAGGCGTGATCAGGGGCGGTGATCGCTACGAGTGTCTCCCTGAGGAAAGGAATTACGTCCAACTGGTCCTGACGATGAACCTGGGCGACAAAGCCGAGGTCCTCCTTGAAGGAGAGAATCTCCTCGATAACCTGAGTTGAATTGCCGAGGTGCATGCGAATAGAGATGTGAGGGTAATCTGCTGAAAACCGGCTGATGATCTCTGGTAGGTAATAGGCGCCCAAGGTGAGCCCCGCCCCTATTTCCAGACTACCTGCCTTAAGCCCTTGGAGATCCTGGAGAGCTGAGTCAGCCTGCTTAGAGAGATTGAGAATACTTGCCGCGTAGCCGTGCAGGATTTTTCCCGCCTCGGTTAAGATGACCTTCTTCCCAACCCGATCGAAGAGTTTCGTCCTGCATTCCTCTTCCAACTGTCGGACTTGTATGCTCACCGCGGGTTGGGTCAAAAGGAGTTCATGTGCCGCCCGGGTGAAGCTTTTGTGTTTTGCGACGGTATAAAATATTTGGAGTTGATGAAAGTTCATGACTGATCTGATGTGCGATTTGTCCCATGAATATTAAATTGACTGATAGCGTTATGTGTTTTAATTTATACTGTTTATCTTATTCACACTCAACAGTTTTTGCCCAACCGGTTCTGAAAAATGATATCTTGTGGTTCTCTCACAGAAGAGGTGTGTCAATTGGCTATGGAGGATTGTGGCTCAGTTCTCTCGAAAGGCTAATATCATGTTCAAATTTCTTTTTAAGAAAGAACAACACATTGAATCGTTGATCTACGATTATCTGGATAACCTGAGAACAGCGCAAGAGAATTTTCAGGAAGCCATGAACACTTATTTTGAAAAGGGGTTTTCTGAGGACTTCGAGTTTCTGATCGAACAGACCCATAAGGTCGAGTCGAGGGCCGATGACATTCGTAACGAGATCGAAACCATGATGTATGCTAAGGCGCTGATTCCGGAGTCTCGGGGGGACATCTTGGGGTTGCTTGAGTCGGTTGACCAAATCCCTAGTATATTCGAGCTTATCCTTTACATGATTCAGACTCAAAGGTTGAGTACGCCAGACTCCCTTGTTTTGGATGTCAAAGAGCTGATCCGGGTGTCTTTGGAATGCTGCGAACTCTTGGTCAAGCAGGTGGAAGCGCTTTTCAGGAAGTCTGAGGATATTAGATCCCTAGTCCACAACATCGACAACAAAGAGAGTCACTGTGATCACATCGAACGACGGATCATCACCAAAATCTTCGAGTCTGATCTGGATTCATTTCAAAAACTTCAACTCAAGGAAATGGTCATTCAACTGGGAGAGATCTCGGATCAGGCAGACCGGGTTTCCCGACGAGTCTACATTATTAGTGTTAAGCGGCGGGTGTAATGCTCTATCTCCTAGGCGGAGTATTCTTGGGATGGTCACTCGGGGCCAACGACGCGGCTAATGTGTTTGGCTCAGCCGTATCCTCGAGAATGTTGAGATTCTCGACTGCTGCAGTTTTGGCTTCCCTGTTTGTTCTCATCGGGGCACTCCTCGAGGGCGACGCAGGTATAGAGACATACAGGGGATTGACTCAAATAACACTCCGTCAGGCCGTGATATCATCAGTTGCTGCAGCAGCCACTGTATCCCTTATGACAATTCTAAGTCTCCCAGTATCGACCTCCCAAGCTGTGGTGGGAGCCATTTTAGGGATTGGGCTACTTAATCGTCAACTTAACCTATTGGGGCTGGGAAAGGTGGTTTTGTGCTGGTTTGGGACACCCGTGGGGGGGGTAGTGATTGCGGTTGTCGTTTACAGGGCCTTGGCCGTCCTTTACAATAGGCTCAATATGAATCTCTTTCAGTCAGACATTGGCCTGCGGCTATGCTTTATCGGCGCCGGTTCGTACGGGGCTTACGCGCTTGGGGCAAATAACGTGGCGAATGTCACAGCTGTTTTTGTGGGTGCCGGAGCGTTGACGGTGTTTTCTGCGGTTCTCATCGGGGGGCTGAGTATAGGCCTTGGCATCATGACTTTCAGCCGACGGGTTATGGAGACAATAGGCAAGAAGCTGGTTAAGCTCGATCCTTTCTCCGCTCTCGTTGTCGTTCTGGCCGAAGCAGTTACGGTGCACATTTATACATTTGTGGGCGTTCCTGTCTCGACCTCTCAGGCGGTTGTCGGTGCCGTGCTGGGGGTGGGCATTATCAAAGGCATTAACACAATTAGTCGACAGACGCTGCGAAACATCCTTCTTGGGTGGTTTCTGACTCCAGTCGTCGCCTGCTTTCTCGCTCTTGCTATCGATTTCATGATTCATCTGCAATATGTTCCCTAGCTGTCGTCGATGCGAGATGTCGCCCAGGTTTCAGAGAAGTTGTGAAGCCACGAGTTCAGCTCGTTGGTCGATTCCACAGGGAGCCTTTATCTTCTCGTTTTCCCTCTATGGGTGTATCTCGCCGTTTCCGTAAAGATCGTTCAGAAACAGGGGAGTACTCCTGCCAAATCATGCAAAATACTGGATCGATGGCTTGCACGAGCTTATTGCCTACAGTGGGGAGGATCCGAGTTCATTAAGTTTGAGGAGGTATGGAAAATTGGGAAAAATCAGCATGGTCATGTTTGATTTATCGGGTACAACAGTGCATGACGACACAGGCGTGAGGGATTGCCTTTACAGGGCGGCACAAGAATTCAAACTCAAGACGACCCCTGAGGAGATTCTTGTGAACATGGGGACAAACAAGATTCATCTCTATCAGTTTCTCATCGCCCGTGAGAGAGGCAAAGAAATTGACATCAAGGATTTTGAGAAAATCAAAGACCCAGAGACCTATGAATCAGCCAAGAAGGTCTTTGATCGGTATCAGGAAATCATGATCGAGCACTACAGAAAGGAGGTGAAGGAGGTCCCTGGAGCATCAGACACTTTCCGCTGGTGCCACGATCATGGCATCAAGGTCGCCACAGACACGGGATTCCATCGGGCGGTCACTGAAGCAATAATGGAGGGCCTGGGATGGGTGAAGGATGGCCTGGTCGATGTGTCTGTCGATGTAGAGCACATTCCTGGTGAGATTGGGCGGCCGGCCCCATTTATGATTTTCTATGCCATGACCCACCTCGATGTTCAGAGTGTCCATGAGGTGATCAAGGTTGGGGATACCCCGGCAGACATGCTAGAAGGCCGGAATGCTGGCTGTCGGGGTGTGGTTGGTGTGTTGAGTGGACCTCGCCCAGTGACAGCGTGGGGACGGTACTGGCACACCCATGTCATACCCAGCGTGAAAGAGCTCCCGGAATTGATCCAATCGGAGTTTATGTAGGGTGTTCCGACCGAGAAATGGCTTTTTTGCCTTAGTTAAAGGACCCTGGGAGTCAAAAAAGACCGTGATTCCATTACAGTGATGTCTTATCTTCCACCTGTCTGTTAATTTCCAGGGCTATCTTTACGATGGTTCCCTTTCCCTCGCTGCTTGTTATCGCAAAGGAGCTGCCCGGGTGATCCTCGACGATCCTTCTCGAGATAGACAAACCGAGGCCGGTACCCTGCTTTTTTGTCGTAAAAAAGGGGGTGAATATCTTTTTCCTGACTTCTTTGGAGATTCCAGGTCCATTATCCGAGATTCTTATTTCGATCTTGTTCCCAGATCTTTTTGATTGGATGGAGAGTTTTCCCCCGTTCTCCATTGCCTCCAGGCTATTCTTCACGAGATTGAGGAAAACCTGCTTCAGTTTCTCTCGATCTCCTGCCACCATTGCTGCCTCCGTCTGCGTCTCTAGCTTAATTTCGATATTCCTCGCCTGACAGTCATCCTTTGTAAGGGAGTAAATCTCCTTCATGAGATCATTGATGTCGATCTCTTCGGTGGTCAGCTTTGTGGGAGCGTAAAGGTCCCTGAGATCCGCGAGAAGATACTCCAATCTGTTTACCTCATCGGCGATGATACGCAGCTTTGAGCGTGTTCTATCCTCCCGAACGGTCCTCAAAAGTTGCCGGGCAAACCCTCCGATCATGATCAGGGGGTTCTTTATCTCGTGGCTGATTTCGGCCACCACCTGGCCGAGAGCTGCCAAACGCTCTGATCTAGAGATTCGCTCCTGAAGTGCCTTGGTCTCAGTCATGTCTCTAACAATCCCGGTAAAAAAAAGTCGGCCCTCAATCTCGGCGACCGAGAAAGATATGGATGCAGGAAAAGTTTCACCACTCCTACGGGTCGTGATGAACTCCGTCTCGTGGCCGATCAAGGTGGGGTTTCTCGTCTTAAGATAGCGGCTGACAGCATGCCGATGGTTTTCGCGGCACCGAGGCCCTAAGATGATGTCTAGGTCCTTTCCAATCAACTCCTCGCGGCTATAGCCAAAAATCTCTTCAGCAGCCCTGTTGAAAAATATGACCTTGTGAGTCTGGTCGATTGTGACAAAGGCCTCATTTGTGTTTTCAACTGCCCCTCTCAGGATTGCAAGCTCATCGATTCCTTGGGAGCGCCGATCATTTCGTGCTCTCGAAAAAGCCGATCCCCGTTCGTGCCCATCCATGTGAGACCCCCTCCTCACTCGAAATCGATGTTTCTCTGGCGCCATCAGCGTTTTTTCCTCTCTCTCTACAACTATTGAAAAGGTGTGCTATGGCAACAAAAAAGGTGAGAGAGCGAGCTATAATCCGTGCTCACTACACTCTTTTATTTTCCCAATTTGTCTTGTGGTTAGTCAATGCGTTGTGAGAGTTCGCCTACAGGGGGAAGAAATCGCGATGATGTCGTGCCCTTACCCGGCAGGGATTAGCTTGTTCTTTGTCAGAAGGATAGAAGATAGTTTTTGAGTCATGGTGAAGGCCTTCTCGACAGTTTTTTCAGCGTCGGGGTTCACAAGGCAGCATGTGGCTGGAGAAAGCATACTTCTGGAGAGGAGGAATTCACGATCGATTCCTTTTCTGCCGAGGGACGTCCATATGTCGGTAAGAAGACTTTCCAGGGAAGCCAGATTTTCATTCTCAAAAGGCTCGTCATTAGTTGGAATGATACCCCAAACAATGACACCCCCACGATCGAGGAAATTGCGAATAGATGGTGCGTAGGCGATCAACACCTCTCGATTGGAGTAGGCATCCAATGATAGGATTTCGATATCGAGTCCGAGCAAGAAATCCCAGTCTGGATTGCCACATAGATGCACACCCCGGGGCCTGTGGATCATAGAAAAAAAGGTCTCCATATCCATCCGGGCGGCTACATCTCCATAACCTGACATGGCACTGAAAAGGAACTGGAGCCCCGGTTCGTCGACAAACATGAAAGCATTTCTATTCATTTTTTTGAGCCGACCCAGCTGAACATTCACCCGTCGTGCCAAAAACTCGAGCATGAAAGGGCGGATGGTATCATCAAAAAGAATCGGCCGGTCATCCTCATCGAGAACATTGAATCCAAAACTGATCGGTCCCTCGAGTTGTCCCCGTATCGCGGGCCTATCTGACAGATCGAGATCTAAGAAACGGTGGTATACAGCCGAATAGGTCGTACTGATGTCCAGGCATTCCGGTTCATCGAAATGAGCCATGGTCTCCTCAAATTCGCCTATGAACTTGTCCCTGGAAAACCGAAGGGTTCGCTTCCCGAGGTCGAGCACGATTCCTGGAAAGTGCTCAGAGGCCTGCACATACATGTCTTCATAGTAGCTGAAATGCGGAAGCTGGGGCCAAAAAGGAACATCGAGGGAAAGGGCCATTCTCATTGCCCGGTCCACGTCTCTGTGAGGCATTACTGCCATGGCGGTGGTGGTCAAATTCCCGGGAATAGGCATGATGTCATCATCGTCTCAAGGATCTTGATTGGCCCATTCAATCCGTTTAGCGATGCAATCCACGTTAAGAAGGAAGCCCCGAGGTCTCCTCTCGAGTGAACCGTCCCCAACCCAGGGAGAGCTCCCCTGACTTTCTGGGTGCGCCGTGAGAGATAAGAAGCGGGCCCTTCAGATCGAAAAATATCCTTTCACAGGTGTTTGTTGAACCGAGACAACAGGGGTCCTAAAGAATTAGAACGTGTGAGCTGTTAGTGGCCGATTTTCTTTGCAATCTCGTGACCATAGTCTCTGGCGATCTCTTCGCCATCGACCAGTTGGGCAGGCTTCAGTTTTAGGGACCGACTCGCCATATCCATATTCAAAACCGTTTTCATTGTATGGAAGACCTGATCTGGCGCCTCCCCGCTCCAACCTTAAGCGCCGAAGGCTGCACCGACTTTTCCTTGAAGGTCTGACTTTTCGGCCATGGCCAACAGGTTCTGTACAGACTGCATCATGTCAGCGTGATACGTTGCAGAGCCGATAACGAGGGCGTCAAAACTGCCCAGATCTAAGTCGTCCTCGATTTCGGTTGCAGGGGCAATCGTCTTATCCACGCCCGACAGCTCTATTCCCTCGGCGACAAGATGTGCGATTTTTTTGGTTTGGCCACTCCTCGTGGCATAAACGACAAGCGCTTTGGGCATTTTTTCCGTCCCTGCGTTCGCAGTGCTTTGTCCACCACGGAATCTCAGAGGGCACTGAGGATTCTGTCTTCTTCGCCCATCCCAAGGCTGGGATGGGCAAAAAAACGTGCCTCCATCTTGCAAGGTGTGTACTTTTCCCGAAAGGGCTGAGATTTTCCGTTTGGCGACGTCTCTCGGCAAACGGAATGGAATGGGTCTCTGCGTCCTCAGTGGCTCTGTGGTGAAATCAGTTCAATTCGCCAGTGAATATTATTCTCAGGTTAGTAACTTGTCCTGCGAACTCCCCTTTGCGCCCGACCTACGTTAATCTCCCCAGGGCCAGATGCCTTGATTGGAAAGGGAGTACATTTGGTCGCTCAAAATCCTCCGATGCATCTCCTCCTCGGCAGCCAATTTCTTGAACATCTCTCTTCCCAGGGGATCTTCCGTCTTTTCTGCCATCTCTCGATAAAGAGCCTCAGCCTCCTCCTCTTTCTTGATCGCTACCGTTAAGGCATCGATATCGTTTTCCATTGTTTCTTCCTTCTCCTGATCTTCCTCTATTCGGCTGCCCGGCTTCAGATCCTCCTGGCCGGCATAGGGCACCCATCTGCCGTTCTTCTGAAGAGAATGACAGAGATCGACCATCTTTCGATAGTGGTTCATCTCAAAGGCAGCCAACTGGGTGAACATGTCCCTACCTTTCTCGCTGGAGGTTCTTTTCGCGGCTTGTGTGTAAAAGAGATGGGCTTCTTTTTCCCTTTTCAAGCCGATACTCACTGCGCGTAGGGACTCGTCAGCCTCTTCTGGTATGACGACGTCCTCCTCTGAGCCGCAGTGTTCACACACCACGGTCGCCAGTTTCATCACGTCTTTCACGGTGTCAAAGCCTTCGATTATGAGATCGGCCTCTGAACCGCAGGTCTCGCACGTGTAATCAATATCCCTTTCGTCATTCATTTTTCCACCCTTTGGTGAAGGCTTTGCCGTCCCATTCAGGATGAAACCGGCTCATCCATGCAGCCCAGCCAGTTTGTCGCTTAAGGAGACAATGTGCCTCTTTTCTTCCCTGATTATATGATCGATTCTGTTCTTGCCCAGGCGGTGAGGAACCACGTCCTTCATCCCCAGATAGAAGATAATTGAATCTTTTTCAATCTCTATTGCTTTCCTCAGGACAACTTCCACGCTCTGGTCTGGGGTCAAGAAATCTGTCGGATCTTTGGTTAGATCGAAGACGTGGCCATCCGCCAGTGCTCGCAAATAAGAAGCCGCCTCACCGTGTGGATCGAATATGGTCGGAAGCTTCTCTGAGGCCGAGAGGTTTTCCCGCATCGAGGCAAAAACCTTTTCGTGGGCATCCTCCCGAGTGGCCAGTTCAAGCAGCATGTGACGAGTATTTGGGTCTCCCGAGTGCTTTGCGGCGAGGCGGTAAAAAATGGCACCATTCCGTTCGATTTGCATTGCCATGTCGAAGATCTCATTAGCGTTGAAATCGATGCTCATTCCGCTCTGCCCTCAGCAGGGGAAAGGCCTGGACGAACCGTAACGGTCGGCTCAAGAACTCTAGGCCTCCGGGATTTTGTGAACGGCATGAAAGGGTGCCCTGGTTTCCCGGTCTGCTAGGTTGGTCTCGTGGAGACTGGAGGCATGGCTTCTATGGCCTCCCTTACATGTTCTGGCAGGATTTCTTGCTTCAAAGCAGCTGCCTCAACGTCCACTTCAACCCGCAACGCCTTCAGGCCATGAACCCCCTGGAGGTCTTCCAGATCGAATTCCTCCAGCTCATCGGTCAGATAGCCAGAGGCCTGAAGATAGTCTATATACTCCCGGTATTCTAAGGCTTCCCGCTGGTGTGAATAGACAATCGCAATCTTTCGGGGCTGAGTCAGCCGCTCAGTTCCACCCTTGATCACCGCCTTATCGATCCGCTTTTTGACGATCTCATGCCGAATGTCGTAGGTTCCATCTACGTCGAACCGCTTCTCATCAGGACGGAAGCGTATCGACAGGGGGGTATTTTGCACGAGGATGAGATGAGTGGCCTCCAGGGGTACTTTGAGGTTCTTTTTCAATCGCTCCGTTTGCCACGCGACCCTGCACATGACCATGAGCTGCCACAATCGAAGATTCTTGAGATAAAGCAGATCGAACCGGCCGTCCTCAACCATGGATGCACCGATGTAGATACTGTGATCCACACCGTCAGTTTTCTGTTTCTCGAAATAGTGGGGAAAGAATTCCTGGGCCTTCTCTTCCTCCTTGACCAGGTACGAAGAAACTGTCTCGTTGATAAGGTCAACGGTCTCTTCAAAATCCTTGCGTTTACGGTAAAGGGTGCCAAAGTGCGGATCCATGGCAGTGCGATAGGCGTCGATCTTCTGGCGCACGTCAGGACTAAACTCCTGAATATGGCCGAAATTAGGCTCAACGACTCGGCGGATAAAATCCAGCTTGGCCACCTCGTCACCGGACCTTAGGCCGGATTCAAGATCTGCGACTTCTTTTCCTATACGATAGGAGAGGGCATCGAGAATCGGCAGGGACCTGTGGCGACGGGCAAGAAGAATGATCTCTCTTGCCATAGTGAGATGGTCAACCATGTCGGCCTGAATGGCCAAATTACGATGATCCGATGAGCCTCGAATGTCTGACAGGCCATAGAGGGGATAGACGTCACGAAATACGATAGGCTCGAGCTCCACAGATCCGCCATTCCGTTGTTTCTCGATGAAATTTAGGGCCGCCCTTCGGAAGCGCCACTCCACCGATGGGTGGATGGCGGTACATTTTTCTTTGATGACTGCCTGGACACGGTGGTTTAGCTCTTCGAGACTTCGATTGAGGGCCACGGAGAACAAAGGGAGAATCTCCCACAACTTCATGACGCTAATCGTTCTCAAATCTCCAGGATTCGGCGACTTGAGATCCAAGGTGCCAAGAAGTTTATCCTGATAATGCAAGGGTGTAACGAATATGCTTCTTACACCTTTCTTGATGAATTCTTTCTCCAGAAAGCCGCGGTTCGGGTATGCCTTTAAATCCTCGATGACCAGTGGTTCTCCCTTTTTGATCGCCTGATCAAATATGGACCCTTCAAAATCACATGTCTTGCAGTGGAAGGAATCGGCAAAAATGCAGTCATGGTCGAGCTTGTATTCGGGACTGAGAATGAAGACCTGCTCTCCCTGTATGGCAGCGAGGCCCAGAATCAGTTCCGGATTCCTGAGAAACGTCCTCAGTCTCCTCTGAAGGCGATCATATCCGTCCTTAGAGAAGATCGATTCCTTTTCGATAAGGTCTCGCCTGAGTGAGGACAGGACTTCCTGGTCCGTTACGTCGACAGCCCTCAGCACGGTGAACCCATGGAACTCAAAATTCTCGGGTGGTATGAGCTCCATCCACAGCTCCAGATCGGTCATATTGGCCATAAGTCGTTTCTTGGACCTTTCCGATAAGGGCTTCAGCTTTCGGACCTTTTTGACCTCTATGAATTGGGGATCCATGCTAATCTTGAAGTGGCGATCCAGCCCGGTTTCTCGATCTTTAGCGGTGATGATGAGCGGGTAGTCAAAGGTGAGTTCAACACCGTAGAACGTCCTCATGATATGAAGATAGGCCTTTATGAGCCTTCCCCACGCCCATTTCTCTGGATCGACGTTCGCCCGGTCCCCTAAGGTACCCTTGTGAGGCATCAAAACGTGCTCGAAGAGGGGGGTCGCATGAACGGGCTTGAAATGGAAAGGAATGAAGGCAGCCGCATAGTCCCGATCCCAGGAGGCGGGTGGGAAAACGATCGTCATGAGCATTTCCACAAGCTCTCTGTGCCGTTCAATAACAGAGAGGTCCTCGATAGGACCGAGTAGCTCAGGAGCCTTTTTCAATTCCTCTTGGATCTTCATGACAACGGCGGCTTTGACCCGTTGTTCCTTGGAGATGGCCTGATCCCAAAGAGCAACAAGGGGTGAAAAGCTGAGGACGGATTTGAACGGAAACTCCGTGTCATTGAGTTTCATATCGATTCTCCTGCGGAAATCATCAAACAACTACCACAAAATCATATCACATTCCCCTGTTAATTGTCAGATATCATAGGATTGGTGCTGGGCCCTCACGATGGTGCCCCATCGGTGATTGTAAAATTGGTAAGCTATCGCGTGAATTGACAGATCTCGATGGAGGCCCTGGATGTCTCTCGGTGCGTTACCGGAAAACCAATCCCTGACCCTCTAATATGGATAATGATCCTGAGGCGGATTTCAAGTCATTTTGGGAGAGAGAGGATTCGTTAGACATTCAATCCTCAGCATAGTCATGCCGTTGATAGCACCATAATGAGACAGGGGTTCAGTCCTTGAATGGTTGTTGGCCCAAGATACTGAAAGGGGCTGTGGCTTGACAAGGGCAATACGTTGCTCTATGCTCCTTTTTGAAAAAGAAAATGGTTACCGGTGAAGGTCACGATTCGGATAATAACAGGCGAAAGCACGGATCCGTGATTGTGAGGTCAAGTGTCGGTGGCAAGAAAGAGGTTCCCGGTTACTGCAGCCATTCGCACCGTGCGTGAGCATGGGGTGAGTTTCGTGGGGCATTTCTACAAATATCAAGAAAAAGGCGTATCTGCTGGGGCGGCCAGAGAACTCGGTCTTGACGAGCATTTGGTGATAAAGACTATTGTAATGGAGGATGACCGGGCGCTCCCGTTTATCGTCTTGATGCATGGCGACAGGCATGTCTCAGCCAAAGCTATGGCAAGATCCATTGGCGCCAAATCAGCCAGGCCCTGTCTTCCTGAAAATGCCCAAAAGCATACCGGCTATATGGTCGGCGGGATTTCGCCCTTTGGCACCCCAAAAGCCCTTCCCGTTTACATTGAGGCGTCGATTCTGAGTCTTCCGAGGATATACATCAACGCCGGGAAAAGGGGCTTTATGATGGAAATCTCTCCTCGAGACCTGGAGAGGGTTTTGAGACCTGTATTTGTCCATGTTGCACGATGATGGTGATAGGAGCATCTTGCTGGGTAAGGTTTGTGCGAAATCCGGGGCGTCATGGATGATGATATAATTGAGGATTGAAACAGACGCCTCTCATGGGAGCCGGACCCGTGAGGAAGGTCATCAGGGCAGGAAGGTGCAGGGGGTAGGCAACCGCCAAGCCATGTCAAGATTCGGGATCCTTCTGCTCCTCGGTCTCGTCATACCGGGCTTTTTGACTGGGTGTAAGATCGTGTCAATGCCGGGACGCTACCCTTTGGATGTGAATGAGCTCGAAGACCGTATTGCTCAGAAAAAAGCAGTGCTCCGGGCGATACAAGAAGAGAGAGAAAGGGAAATCCAAGAGAGAGGAGCGCCGAATCCGTTTACCGAGAATAAGATACAAGACCTCGAGGACGAAATTAGCGAAATGGTTCGTCTGAGACGTCGTCTCATAAACCTCGAAAGGTCGGGTAGGATTTCTGGTCCGATTTGAGCTCGATACACGCTTGAGACTCCACAGTCTGCCTAAAACAGAGGAGGGATGGGATGGGGAAGCTTATTCACACATCGAGAATCACCGTTACGCGGGTCGACGGGCCAGTTCGAAAGGCTGTCGTCGAGGGATTCAAGGACCCCGTATATTATGGTGTTCACGGTGGAATCAAACGGTTTTACAAAATTGAGCCACAAGAGGAACATGCGGCAACACTCGATCACATCATCGGTGGCGTAGGCGGGTGAATGATGGGAACCTTGGCCAGTTTCTTGGCCAAGAAGGGTATTCCTACCGATGAAGGTCGATACCGGGCTTTGGTCGACGGCGATATCGAGGACGTCAATGGCGTTCTCAAGATTACGAGGATCCGCGTCCGTTACGATCTCAAAGTTCCGCCTGGGAAGATGGATGATGTGCGGTGGGCATTCGAACGATATCTCCCTCACTGCCCGGCTGCTCAAAGCGTCATTGGGTGTATTGATATCGACCACGACTTAGAGGTTAGTGAGGAGAGAGAGGCGTGAATCGGAATGCCAAAAGGGTACTCCTCTTTCGCTAATGGATTGACAAACCGTGCATAGGGAAGGCCTTTCCATGCCTCCGGTTGCACTTTGACAGTCATCCCCCGGTCTGTTAGTATGAGGCAGGGGAAGTGTGGTTTATGCTGTGCCATATCCCACACCCTGCTGTGCGAATTGAAACACTCTCATCTTATTCTTAGCTTCTCGTGAGTCGGTTCCAGATATCATCATTGATCCCCCGGACCAAATTTTCTCATAATTTCAACATGTTTCGTGGGATTTCCGGAGATTGATTTCCCATGAACCCGCCATCTCCATGGTACGGAATTTGAACAACGGAACGGTGAGAGAATTCGTCCCGGCAGCGGCGGTGAAAGCGGTAGCCACAAATCTTCTCAGTGCCAGGACAAAGGGTTCAAAAAGGCTTTGCACATGTGGGAGCGAGAAAGACTGTGCCGAATGCTGCGGTGACCCACACAGAACCTGGCACTCTTGATGGCTGTTTCTGGCCACACTCTCTGAAGAAGCAATTTGGGCTGACGTTGGTGAGATCGTCCGTATGCAAAGGGTCGACAGTGAATCCGCACTTCCGCTGAGGAAGAGGCGCGGTAGCGAATACCTTCTTGGGACCGAGAGCCTCAGTTGAAAGGGGCTGCAAGAGAGAATCCCTGAAACGACTCTCCCAAAACGACAGGAACACGCGCTCCTAAATCTGGAGAATCTTTTTTTAAATGCTAGGTTGGGGGCGGAGCACTCAAATTGGTTTGGGAATGTTCCAAGAAAATCCTTAAAACACCAAAATACCTAGATTGGTAGGTGAACGCATGGGTGACATAGCAGAAACGTTACGGGCAGCGAATAATTATCTGAAAGAACTCATTCGGTCAATCCGGTACGGGATCAAGCATCACAAGCGAGGTGTATATGGACTCCTGGCCATCGGTCTTGGGGTTTTTTCTTTGTTCATTGTGTTAGCCTATGAATTCACTGAAACGCCGACCTTCTGTGGAATCTGTCATGACATGAAACCCTATATTGAATCGTGGAAATCATCCTCCCATAGCCAAGTGGCCTGCATTCGATGCCACTACGAGCCTGGTTTTGCCAATCACCTCAGGGGGAAATGGAGGGACGGGCAGCTCTCATTGGCTTATTTCATAACGGGTAAACATCCAAGTAAACCCCACGCGGTAATAAGCGACAAAAGCTGCCTCCAGGCAGGATGCCACAGCAAGGAAAACCTCAAAAACAGCTTACTTTTCAAGAATGTCGTTTTCAATCATGCCCAGCACCTGGAGGAGTTGAGACGGGGTAAGCGGCTGCGATGCACGACCTGTCATGCTCAGATCGTCCAAGGAACGCACTTGACCGTGACCGAGACGGATTGTTTCATCTGCCATTTCTACGGGAAGCGTGAAGAAGAGACGTTAGAGAACTGTCTCTCATGCGCCGTTGGGAGCTGCACGTCCTGCCACTCGGAGCCCAAGGGTGACATAAACATCAAGGGATATGCCTTCAATCACAAAAGGTACATCGAAAAAGGGGTATCCTGCGGAGAATGCCATCTCAACGTCATCCAAGGGGACGGAGAAGTTCCGCCACACAAATGTGTGGAGTGCCATGACGATCCGGAGATTCTCCGGATAAAATACCCGTCCGAGTTCATCCACCAGAACCATGTGACAGACTATAAACTCGAATGCTACCGCTGCCATGGGGAAATCATACATTTCAAAGGGGAAATTCCCACGCTGAGCCACTTCAATTCCAACTGCGACAAATGTCACGCTGAGGAGATCCATCTCGGCCCCAGGGAGATGTACAAAGGGGTCGGAGGCATCGGCGTGCCTCCCTCTCCCAGTAAAATGTTCCTTGCCAAATTGGATTGTACCGCTTGTCATAGTACAGAGGCGCGAGGTGAGAAAGCTCTGTATAGCGCGGACTATGATCAGAGTGCGTTAGAGGAGAGGTGCATTCGATGTCATGGCGAAGGGTATGAGATGATGCTCCGAAACTGGCAGAAACTCATCACTAGGGCGGAGCTTGAAACGAACAAGAAGATCTACAATGTTCAGAGCAAACTCTATGGACTAGATGGGGAGAAAATCGGAGTAGCTACGCTGAAGAAAGCCCAGCACCTGCTTAACGAGGCGAGACGGAACTACAGCTTTGTCCTTCTTGGGAAAGCCGCCCATAATATCGAATACGCCCTCAAGCTTCTGAACGTCTCGAGCGGTAAAGCGGAAGAGGCGATGGCCATGATATCTAGGGACCACGTGCCCGAGGCGTACGATCTCCAACTATCCTGTACCGTCCTCTGCCATGTAGAGATTGACAAAACGCCGGTGCCCTTTGGAGGAATCACTTTCCCCCACGATAAGCATGCAGTCGAGCAGGAAATAGATTGTGGCGACTGCCATTCCTCACGGGAGAGCCACGGAAAGACATATCTCAGAGACTGTTCGGTTTGCCACCACGGTGCGTCCCTGGGTCGGGTCACCTGTGAAGATTGCCACGTAACGACAGCAGACCTATTTTACGGAAGAAATGGCGCGGGTGTGGAGGGGACGCCCGGGATGAAGTCAGACGTAATAGAATGTGCCGATTGTCATTCGGCTACGGTCGAGGGAAAGCGGTCAAGAATAGAGAGTTTCCGTGCGAGCTGCATCGGATGTCACCAACCAGATTATGGCAAGAAGCTGGACAGGTGGATTACCGTGGGAAAGGAACTGGTGGCCCAAACGGGTTCTAAGATTGAGAAGGTAAGACGTGTCATGGAGAGCAAGAATAGGAAAGGAAAGAAGATCTATGTGTCGTACAAAAACATCTTCGATGAGGCGAAACACAATTTCGATTTAGTCAGAGAGGGAAGAGCTGTCCATAATATGGAGTACTCGGAGGCTCTGCTCTCTGTGGCTGACAAGAAGCTTGATGAAGTGATGAAGCTGCTCGAGGAAGAAAGATAAAGTTGAAAGCGTCATCGGGGGTGAGTTATTTGAGAGATTACGGGTGTTCAGGAGATGAGGGGAGTGGGTAAAAGCAGAAACAGTAGACTCTCTCTTCTTCTCGGTTTACTCTTTTCTGCGTGGCTTGTCCTCCTTCCAATTGTACAGCGCCCTGTCTCGGGACAACCAGAAATCGGAGAGAGTTTTCTTCACTATGAATACTCCTCCCCTGCTCGACGAGATGATTGTGCCTATCTTGGGGTTCCCGAAGGAAAAGGGTTTACGATTCAGGAGATTGAAGCAGATCTGATCGTGGTCATGGTGCTTAATATTCATTGCACTGCATGCCAGATGCAGGCCCCCGTATACAATGAAGTGATTTGGCGCCTTGAAGGAGATCCACTGACCAGAGGTCGAATCAAATGGATAGGGGTGGGGGTTGGGAACAACGAAATTGAAGTCAAGTATTTTAGAGAAGAGAAGGGTATTTCTTTTCCCATTCTGGCCGACGAGGATTTCAAATTCTATAATGTCTTAGGGGGTCCGGACAGGGTGCGGGTCCCGTTGACTATTCTGATCGGACGGGACGAGGATCGGGGGCTGATTATCATTAACTCTCATACCGGCTTTCGCCAGAATGGGGAAGAAATCTTCAGAGGAATTAAGGGTGCTCTCCCCCATGGTAAGCCATAGGGAAACTCAGGCAGAGAAAAGAATTCCCCCCAGAGATTATCCGGTTTTTCTACTCAGATGGCATCCTGTAGAAGGGTGAAATTGGACCGCAACTGCGGGAGGTGCCTTTATCTGGAACAAAGACGACCGCAGACCAAATGTAAGCTGACACGGAAACTCCCTCATGCCATTGGGTGCTACGCCACCAGCCGAGTTCATTCCTCGAGACGTCAGGATTTGCGGGCAGAGAGAAAACCATGGAGCTGGCTCTCTTGATCCTTAGGCAGGCGCAAGAAAGAGACATTGGCTCCATAGGCCAATTCAGGCTGATTCTCAATATTGACAACCTTTCCCGTAGGGCTGATCGTCTGGCCATTCATTGTGAGCGTGAAGTCGTAGGTCTCTCCCTTGAACAAAAGGTTGCGGGATTTGATCTTCATGCCCCCCAGGCCGATGTCTACGGTCTCTCCGATGCTTAATCTGTCAAAGGAAAGAAAGGAGACAGGGCAGTTGACCTCGAAACGTGGAAATTTCCGTTTTTGGAGTAGACGAATTCTGACCGGGGATACGTCCATGACCTTTTGCCTCACCTTTTCTTGTATACGCTCCCTGTGTTCCATGAGAATCTGAAGGGTGTACTGGAGACGCTTCTCATTATCCAAATCCCTAAAAGGGGACGGGCTGCAAATTGATTCGGCTATGGAGTCGACGCAATAGGCCACGTTTGAATAGACAGAGGCCAGGGAAACCGGAAGCCGTCTTTTCTCGGATTTTCGGAACAGGCGGGGATTGTGAAACAACGCTCCCAAGTAATGCATTTTGATTTCAAAGGGGCGAGCTGCGCGTTTCATTCTGTTCTCTATGGCTCCCTCCAATGCCTCAAAGACCGCTTGTCCTTGGAAAACGTCTGTGACGTTATTTACGAGGATATGGGGTTTGAAAAACCGCCGAGGCTTATACCCCTCGATTCGTTTGGAGAGGCCCTTCTCTAATTGTATGAATCTCGAGAAACAGGCTTTTACCCACCCGTAACCACTGATCATATCATTTGGGGAAGTCACAACGATCGTTTTTTCAGCCAAGAGGGCAAAGTCAATCGACTGACGGTTGATCCCTGAGGCTAGATCGAGTAGGACATAATCAAAATGCCGACTTACATCCATAAAATTCTTTAGAAATCTTCTCTTCTGGAGATAGTTGAGATTCGCCAGCGCGAAATTTCCCCGTTCGCCACCGATAAGAAAAAACCCGAACGGGGTCTTTTCGATCAGGTGGACCAGATCGTTCCGCTCTCGCAGGAAGAAATGAAGCAGATTGCATTTGGGATAGAGGCCGAGCCGGTCCGAAACCATTCCGTTGCCCAGATCCGCATCGATCAAAAGAACCTGAAGGTCTCTCCTGGCCAGAGCAGCCGCCAGGCTGACAGCGAGATGGGTTTTCCCAACACCACCTTTGCTCGAACTAATCGATAGGATTTGTCCTTTTTTTCCCACTACTGACTCCCCCTTCCCCTCTGGTTTCTTCGTTCCCTCAGCCCACTTCAACATCGTCAATTGTTGCTTCTCATCTTTGAAAACGACGACACGGAGAATTGCCTCCTCCCCCTCCGCTCAGGTGCCGGCCTTGTCGGCCTGGTCTGCAATATGAGGGGCCAAATGATTCTCTGGATCCTCATCCCCAATCTCTATTCCTGAATCAATTGCATGTCTGAGCAGCTTTCCCCACGTCCTGTTCTCTCGCAACCACTCCCATAGGGCCCCAATGTCAGAAAAAGGGGCCTTCTTGAAGGAAGACCTGGCATAACCAGACGGGACAACGAGCCGAAGGACTCGCGCGATCCACTCTAGCTTGACTTGAAACCGGGAGATGAACAAAGCCTTGGCCACGGCTGCCCAAATAGCAGCTTCTTCCACATACAAAGGTGTTCCCCCCACCTCTCTCCTGAGGCGGGCGGGAATGATACCAGCCGTATAGTAGGTATTGACCAAAGCGGCCGTGATGTTACCGCTTGTAATTTCGTTCAATCGAGCCGTAGCAGACTTCGCAATATCCTTGGGGCGAAGGGTAAAATTGATCTGTCGGGGCATGAAGTTGTCTCTCAACGCAGAATGTATATTACGTACCAAACACTACGATACACTTATAATTTAGTTTGTAGTACGTACTTCATACTTTATATCACAGCATGCCAGGATTGTCAACATCCAATCGGCGGAGATTCTTGTGAGTATTTCACCAGAAAGTAATAGAGGTAGCTCTGCGAGCCAATCAGGGTTCTTTCGGCAGAAAT
Organism: uncultured Thermodesulfobacteriota bacterium; assembly: GCA_964348095.1. Taxonomy (GTDB): domain Bacteria; phylum Desulfobacterota; class BSN033; order WVXP01; family WVXP01; genus WVXP01. Next base: position 21,419 of record CAYGBK010000075.1, read on the forward strand.
ATCTCAGCACAGTGGACGTCTCCACAATCTCTCACAGAGCGCGCGAAGCCTCAGAGAGAACTTCCTTTGGATTGGTGAGAGGCCAATCCAGAGGAAATCGCTTGGCCTAATTTTTCCACTCAAAAAATTAGGCCAAAAACCTGGTCCATCAGTTTTATGACTCTGCGACCTCTGAGAGCTCGAGCCATACCCCGGAGATTTCTGCTGGGGAGAGCGGGCGAGAGGAGCTGGTGTTTCTAACGTGAGCGTGGGGTGGTGACGATCACCCTATCCATGAGCCCCAGAGGTCCTGGCCATTGTTCTCGGACGAATGAAACCTGGGGTGAGAATCGGGTGAGTTGGTGGTGGTGTCACCGTTTTGTGGGCTTGACCACAATGGGAGGTTGATATTCGCGGCAGGACGGGTGATATCAGCGGGGCTGTAGATTCAAAGGACCACTGCCACGGTTCGGTTCATGCCTTTTCACGACCAAGACCGGGCTCTGACGAATAAGCATTGGCCAGATCTGTGACGGGTCCTTGTCAAAGATGGTCTCCGAATCAGCCTGAAGAACGTGCCAGTCCTTTCTAGAAACCTCCTGGTCCAGTTGTCCCGGCGCCCATCCGGCATAACCGGCATAGACACGAAAGCTCTCTCCGAGGGCCTTGTGATCGATCATCCGCTGGATTACCGTCTGGTTGGAACTGACGTAAGTATCGTCAAGAACGGGGTGAGCCCCCTCCGGCGGATTGCTCGTCCGAATGAGCAGCAGCATGTGGGTTCTCGCAACTGGTCCGCCAACGAAAACTATATCGGTTCGCTGTTGAAGTCCCTCCAGGTCTGGTAGAACCGTGGAAACTCTCACGTCAGTGGGCCGGTTGATCACCAAGCCCATCGCGCCATGGGAATCATAATCGACCAGGAGTACGACGGTCTCAGTGAAGTTTGGATCTTTGAGTTGTCGACTGGCAACGAGAAACCTCCCTTTGGACAGGCCGGTTTGGGACTGAAACATACCAGAAGATAAAAAGGCGTCAGAGCGATGAGAAGAGAGCGGCAGGCGGGGCTGAGTGGAAAAGGCTGCTGCCACTCGGGACATCGGAGTCCATGTTGGGAGAAGTGAGATGGCCATCGACAGGACGACGGCCACAGATGTCTTTCGGATGCGCTTGTCTTCACTGAAATTCGAACGCACGATCACGGTCTCCTCTCAAGACATGAAATGCGTATTCTCACGTGGAAAAACGCTAAGGCTCAGAGACTGTTTCGGGATTGTCATGGAAAAAGTGGCAAAAGTCAAGGAGGTTATAAGGAGGAGTTTCCTGAGTATTTCACCAGAAAGTGGAAAAGGAAGCTCTGAGCCCGAATCAAGATTCTTTAGCTAAGAGTATCCTAGCACGGTGGACGTCTTCACAATCTCTCACACAGTAAGCGAAGCCTCAGAGGGAACTTCCTCTGGATTAGTGAGAGATCAATCCAGAGGAAATCGCTTGGCCTAATTTTTCCACTCAAAAAATTAGGCCAAAAACCTGGTCCATCAGTTTTATGACTCTGCGACCTCTGACAGCTCGAGCCATACCCCGGAGATTTCTGCTGGGGAGAGCGGGCGAGAGAAACCGGTGCTTTTGTGGAAACCCGCTTTCATCAGACAAAGGCCGAGAAAAGGGATTTACGACCGGCCCGGGCAATGCCCCACTGCTCATCAAAGTTCCCTCAGGGACAAGAGCGTCCACAAAACTGAGGAAACTCCTCAATTACAGTGAATGTATGACCCGACGATAAGACACGACGACAGGCAGACCGCTTGTTTCCTTGTTTGGCGGGATAATGAGGGGGGGATGCCTAGTTTCTCGCCCCTCAGCGGCCGCTTTTTCATGGGAAGGCACGTCAGGCCAAATGCGAGTATATCGCGGAAGATGGTGGAGGCGGGGGGAATCGAACCCCCGTCCGGAAGCGTTCCCCTAGGACTTCTACATGCTTAGCCCGTTTTTTAGATTTCGCGGCTCAGCTCTCCAGCGGGCAGGATGTCCGAAACGCTAGCTCATGCCGTTTTCGCCCTCTTCCCTATGAGCATCGGGAAGAGAGTTATCCTGCTAAAATGACGCTCTTTTCAGCCCCGCAGGAAAAAGCTGAAAGAACGCTGGCTGCCCTTAAGCAGCCAGGGCGTACTCGTAGTTGTCTGCGAGTATTTTAATCCTGTTTGTTTAACGAGCCAACAGGACCTCGGCATGCCATCCTAGCGTCTATCACCCCCGTCGAACCCTTTTCGCCCCCATTGTCCTCCTATATTATAGCACCTTTTTAGAGAAATTTATGAACTTTCAATACCTTGACCCATCATGAGACATCGGTATCCAATGCACACCCTTCACCAGGGAAGGGACGCCGATTTGTTCTTGGCCCTTTGTAGACCTTTATGGTACAAAGATCTCTTTATGAGACGTCTACACGTTGGCTGAGTGGCGGTCACATGGGTGGTCCAAGAATTGTGAGGTGGAAGGTATGGAAACCGAAGTGAGGAGTCCAGGTAAGAAACGGTACAGGGTCTTCATGATCAAAGAAGACGACCCGAAGACACGGTATATCGACTTTGTCTGGGCGACATCGGCCTCAGAAGCCGAGCAAATCATAGAAAACAAAAAAGGAAAAACCGGCGAAAAGATTCTGAAGATTAGAGCCACGGCTATCAGATAGAAAGATCTTTGCATGGGAGGGGCTCGGTTGTTTAGATTAGGGGAAAGGCGGGCCGGCCGCAGTCAGGTGTCCGGGTCTGCTTTGGCTCTCAGATGAAGGGCAAATAACAGTCGGCTGGAGAAATATGCGAGAAGTCGTCCTTGCAACTCGGAATCGAGGAAAAATCGAGGAAATAAAGGAAGTCCTCACAGACGTTGGCGTCCTAGTCTATTCTTTGAACGACTTTCCGGACGCCACAACGGTGGAAGAGGACGGAAGAAATTTCCGGGAAAATGCCTTGAAAAAAGCGCGATACGCCGCCCAGTTCACGGGTAAACTCGCCGTGGCCGATGATTCTGGTCTGGAGGTAGACGCACTCGGCGGAAAACCAGGGGTGTTTTCTGCCCGATTTGCTGGCGACATGGCCACTGATCGGGAAAACAACAGAAAGTTAATCGAGGAGTTGAAGGGACTCCACCAAGAGGCCAGGGGGGCGTCCTTTCGTTGTGTTCTAGCTCTCGTAGAGCCTTCTGGCCAGGAGATAGTCATTGAGGAAGAGTGCCGCGGTCTCATTGTCCATCAAGAGAGGGGAGCGGGCGGGTTTGGCTATGATCCTCTCTTTTTCTTTCCTCCATTGAACAAGACTTTTGCGGAGCTGACGCGAGAGGAAAAGAATCGGGTCAGCCACAGGGGAAAGGCCCTGAGAAAACTGAGAGAGATACTGACGGGTAAGGCACCAGAAGCCGGATCTCAGTGAGCCTTCATCATACGTGGGTGCCCTTAGAAACGAATCATCCAACTCCCGTGGCACGGGGATCTCGACGGCTAGCGTCTAGGGTCGATCGAAGCCTCCCGACACTTCACCCCCCGGCGCCTTGCGTTAGGGGGTGGAATATGTTAATAATAGGCGTTTTCGGGGCGTAGCGCAGTCGGGTTAGCGCGCCTGCCTTGGGAGCAGGAGGTCGGCCGTTCAAATCGGCTCGCCCCGACCA
>CAYGBK010000076.1:0-123530 GCA_964348095.1 uncultured Thermodesulfobacteriota bacterium
GAGGATATAAAATAGCTGCCGCTCTGACCCACCCTGACCGAGGGTACCGGCGATGAAGCAAATCTTTAGGTTATCGAGAATCGGCATCAGACTGAAGTGAACCCCAACTAGCCCTGAGCCTTTCAGCAATCACATCTCGCCATCTTTCCAAGGTATACTCAAGGCTAGTTTGCCTGGCAGTTGCGGACATCTCCGCAAAACGCCGCTCATCAGCAATCACCCTCAAAATGGCTTGAGCAATTGTATACGGCCGAATGTCATCTAACAAAACACCATTGCGATCACTAATGAGATGGGGAAGAACCGACACCCGCGTTGTAATCACTGGTAAGCCACACGCCAGTGCTTCATGGACGGCCTTAGGAAAGCCTTCTGAGTCGGTAGGGAAACAAAAAAGGTCAGCCTGGCTCAAGGCACCGAGAACTCCATAGTGGTCCAATCGGCCATGAAAGTTAATTGCATTCGCCAACTCCAAGTCTGCGGCTAGTCTGCGCAGAGCGGTCAAACGGCTTCCATCGCCAACAATATCCAAGGTTGTTTTCGGATAACGGCGACGGACGGTTAGGAGTGCTCGAATGACGTTCTCCGTGTGTTTACCCGCTTCCAGGCGGCCGACCGTTATTAACTTTAGCCGTTGGCCCCACTGCCAGGGCTGTTTCGGACTCAGAGTAGTTATTTCTGCATGACGCATTGATGTGGAAAAAATCCACTGAATCGACGGATTCTTGCTCGACGGACGGGTATTGTCACCACCTGTTGCAAGCACCACGTTACGGCCCCCAGCGATCTTGATCAGTAGCCAATGCCAAAAACGTTGCGCGAGTGTCCGGTACTCTCCCCAAATTCCACAGTAGCGGACGAAGAGAGGCCTGCGTTGGGCCAAAGCCACAAAAATGCCGATTGTACCTACGTCACCCCCAATGACCGCGTGCACCGCATCCCCTTTCCGAACGGCTTTCCATATACGAGGCAAGTTACGAGGTATCCATAGTAAAAGGTACAGCTTGCGCCGCCAGTCCTGCGCTGGTGGCTGGTCAAGTGGAATCAACCTAAGCTTGTGGCCTAGGAGTGGGTTAGTCCCGGCAGGGGCGGGGACTTTGTGTGCGGGAACTACTAATGTGGTACAATCAAAGAGCTCGGACAAGGCCTGAATCTGGAAAGGGAAGCCACCATCAGTGTCATAACCTGTAGGAGAGCTAGGATCTCTCCAACACGGCTTATGAGAGATCACAACCAGTTTCAAGCCTCTTCACCGTCTGGTAGGTTATGATGAGACTGCGCAAAATCGTATAGTTCCTGAGCTAGGTGGCCGTAGGTGTTGCTAAGGTCGAACTTCTCCTCTACCTGTCGGCGTGCGAAACTACTGTGTTGCCGAGCCCACTCGGGTTCTCGAATGAGTTCCAAACAGCACCCGGCCAATTCCTCATCCTTCTCAAACAGGAATATCCCTCTATTCTTCTCGATTTCCATACCGAACACCGCGTCTGGGGTCGCCACAACTGGCACACCCAGTGCCATAACTTCTACTACCCTACTTCGAAACCCATAAGTGCCTCTCCACGGGCACAAAAGTCCCGTCACTTTCGACAGCACTTGAGCCACATCTGATACAAAGCCTGTTACACGTACCCTGGGATCACGTCCAAGAGCTCGTATCTGTTCCGGTGGATTGGCTCCCACCACCCAAAACTCCGAATCCGGTCTTTGCAGCCAAACCAACGGCATGACTCGCCGAAGACAACGAAGAGCACTCTGTTGATTTGCGCGGCTTGCGAGATTCCCGTAGAAAGCCAATCTGGGTGGCCTCGCGGGAGACCAGGAATATCGCCATCTGTTCAAGTCAGTGCCCATTGGAGCCACGATGACCTTCTTCTTCGGAACGATTCTTTTGACGTAATCTGCTTCACCGGAGTTGATTGCAACAAGCGCATCGTACCTATTCCAGGCCGCTTCCTCCCGGCAGCGATAGGCCTGTACAAACCTCGACCTTAAGGCCCGCATCCAAGGGTACTGATGATTAGCAAGTTGGCTGTCATAAGACTGCCAAAGAACGTCATGCATGTCGAGAACGCAAGGGATTCCACGCTCCTGGAAAACGGTTGTACTTTCAGCCGTGTGCCAGTATTCAAACAGCGCACAATCGAATTGACTTGACTTCAAAAACGAAGAGAGTCGTTTGGGTGAGAATTCGATCCTCCCAATCACGTAGTTCGACAATTTTAGCCCGGTCGCAAAACTGTAGGCAGTCCCAAGGGTTTTATGCCAAAATCTTGTACCCCGTGATCGGAAGTACTGGGAGGGCAATACTACCAAATCGTCAGATGTGTCGAGCAATTGCGTAACGGTTTGCTCGATTTTACCACCTGGAACTACCGTTAGGAATGTAAGGTGGAAGAATTTCCTAAGAGCTTCTATTGAATGGAAAACTCTTTGTTGTTGTCCAGAACTTCGCGGGAAAGGAAGGATGTGAGAAAGTACAAGTAACTTGGGCTGATCCATTCGGCTGTTGCTAACTCCATTCTGGGCGGCGAGCGCGTGACACTAACATAATTCCATCGGAATTGTGGCTCTGTCGTTCCTGATCGCGCACCATCCTGTAAACCAATACTCTCTTTACTGGGCCATATCCGTAGACTGTCTGTTCTATCCTCCTTTCGAATTCCTGGCGAGCGAATTCGCTTGTGAAGATCGGAAAGATCTCAAATGGTTCTAAACCCGATATCTCCAGCTCTCTCCTTATTGACGCTGGAGTGAAGTACTGAAACACCGAGTGATCCCGTTTATGTTTCTCTAATAATACCAGCGACTTCACATTTGCCAAAGAATCCACCGTAATATGGAGCTCTCCCCCTGGTTTGAGCAATCGGGCGATTTCGGATAGAACTTTCTGAGGCTCAGGAATGTGTTCGAGCGTGCAGAAGCTAAACACTCTGTCGAATGATCCTGCTGGTAAACCAGCATTGTCAATAGGCTTACAGATAAACTTGAGGTTGTTCTTGACACAACTATGACGTAAAAAACCTTCAGCCTGTGAAATAGCCGTGCTTCTGATATCAAGACCAACAGCTCTGTTACAGCTCCGGGCCAAGATCTGTGTCTGGAATCCCTTCCCGCACCCGAGGTCAAGAATATTGTGGCTATTTCTTAGCCGAACATCCTTTGTAACCTCGAGAAATTCGTGAATTTTGAAGGGGTTCCCAAGCATCCAGACATTCGGAACAATTCTCAATCTTTGGGCCAGCCTAAAAGTGAAGATCTTTATTGCCCTGGTATTCATCATCACCATTAACGCAAATTGAGTTCACCATTGGCGAGCTCCAAGAGCTTCTCCGCCACTCGTCTTCCGGAGTTCCCATCGAGAGTGTTTCCAAACATCTTTCGGATGAAGACACGCCGCTCGGTACCGCCTTTCTGTGGCTCCGTAAGGCCTTTACGAATCATACACTTCAGGTCCGCAATGCTCCTAGCCACCATTGTGGCTCCACTTTCCGCTACAGGACGATAGTGGTCATACTCGATGTGCCTCACCCAACGGTAACAATGGGGCAGTGAACTCCCTGGCGGATCATAGCCAATATTGATAACGGGCTTGTCATGTATCATTAACTCGAGAGAGACGGTTGAGGCAGCATTAATCCCCAAGCTCGCATGGCGTAAGAGGCTGGTATAGATGATCAGGTCTTCATGTTTGGGAGTAAACCATCTTTCTTCCCAAAGTACAGGCGGAAAGATAACACCGGGAATGCTTTTGTGTGCAAGAGCCTTCATTTCGGGACTGGTACCCTTAACATACGTACGAACTATGAGTTGGGGTTTTGGGGATATGTCGAATTCCCTTAGAGCTTCGATGACCGTCTCGACATGTAGGTGCTCTTGGGGGAAGTCACTTGCCATCCCGGTGGTGTACAGCACGATGGGGCGGTTTGGGTCTGCTCCAAGTCGTTCGCACAGGTCCTCCTTCGATAGGCAGAATTTGGGTTGATAATGAAAATCGAATTGGGGAGTTCCCGTTATGAATATACTTTCAGGCCTGAGGGACGGATAAATAGAACGCAGCTCTTCCTGCATGGCCCTATGCCAAACCAAGTAGTAGTCATAAGGCACCAATATACGGCTTCGCGTAGTTAGATTGTCCCAGGAGAAAATGAAGGTAGTCGTTGGAATACCCATTTCGTGCGCCACTCTCATGGGCAAATCTCCCCGAGGAGCGTGAATGTGTGAGCAGTTGAAAACTAGGTCAGGCTTGATTTCCTCGAAGAGCCGCGTAAAAGCCCTAGTAGACTCAAGGGCAGTACTGAAATGTCGGTGCGCCCAGCTTAGGGCCTCTAATATCCGGCGATTGGATAGCGCGTACACGAGCCCTTTCCAGAACTCAAATCTGATTCTCGATGAAGGCGAGGCCGCACGATGCTTCAGAATCTCCCATTTGTTTTTTGCTTTCTCTGTCCACAACCAACGGAAATGGGCATGTAGGGTTATGTCTCTTAGGTAACCCAACGCTCGACTTTCAGGATAGTACTGGAGGGGAATGATCCGATCGACATAAGGGCCAAATCGCTGCAAGAACATGTCATCTACAATGGCCGAGAGCAAGGTGACCCTGGCATTCTCAGTTAAGACCCGTAGTGTCTTTGAATATAGGAAATTTCGAACTGCTTCCCCGCGAGCGACAACCATTACTATATTGGACCTACTCATTCCGTGGAATTTGCCTTTCCCGAGGAAGTTGATTACGTCCTCGGCAATTGCAAGAACTTACGTGACACAGTCTCCGGGAAAACGGCTCTCCTTTTTGTTGATCGATAGCATCCCGCTTTTGTGATGCTTCACTTTATCCAGCGAAATTCACCTAATGGACCATAAATTCCAGCTGTCTATAGGCCAACCCGCCGTAGCTTCTTCATCACCGGCACCTCGCTTTTGTAGACCCACTTCATAGCATCGCCCATGGCACATTCGATCACTCGGATATCCCTCACGAGCCGAGCAAAGCCATGTGGTTCGATGGACGCTGCTTGATCACTGCCCCACATCGCCCGGTCCAGTGTAATATGACGCTCAATCATACACGCCCCGAGAGCAGCCGCAACCACAGATGTCGCCAATCCGACTTCGTGACCTGAGTAACCCACTGGCACTTTATAGCGTTCTCCAAGAGTCTGAATAGCTCTCAGATTTAGTTCCTCGGGTTTTGCAGGATAGGTACTGTTGCAATGCATAAGGACTAAGTTCTCGGTACCTAGGATTTCCATTGCATGGTCGATCTGTTCAATCGTGCTCATGCCAGTCGAGAGGACGATCGGTCGTCCGTAACGACGGTGATGGCGCAATAAGTTGTCATCTGTTAAGCAAGCCGAAGCGATCTTATAACAGGTAGGATCATATTGTTCGATGAAGTCCACAGACGCCTCATCCCAACACGAAGCGAACCAAATAATCTCCTTCTCGCGACAATACCTATCGATTTCGGCGTACTCTTCATGACCAAATTCCACTCGAAGACGATACTCCATGTATGTCATCAGGCCCCAAGGAGTCTCGCGCATCAAGTTGCGTTGGTCCGACGGCACACACAACTCCGGGGTCCGCTTCTGAAATTTGACAGCGTCGCACCCCGCGAGAACGGCAGCGTCTATCAATTTTTTCGCTATCCCAAGATCGCCATTATGGTTGATACCGATCTCGGCCGTGATGAACACGGGGCATCCCTCTCCGACCGGACGGCCGTCAATTTCAACAACTTTGGGCATTTGTTCGTCCCTCCATTTTTTGCACAATCAGGTCTGAGATTTCCCGAATCGCACCTCGTCCACCGGGCCTCGACAGGATGATGTGCGCCGCAGCAGTTACGTCTGGATGGGCATCTTTGGTTACAACACCACAGCCGACTGCCTTCAGACAAGGCAAATCGTTTAAGTCGTTGCCAAGGTAGACCACCTGTGATGGGTCGATTTCGCTTTCTTTCAACCACTCCAATAGCGCCGTTAACTTATCCTGTGTACCTTGTCTGCAGGTGAGGCCTAGCTTGTCACATCGCGCCTGAACGACCCGATTCTTTTCTGAGGAAATCACGAGAATGGACAGGCTTCTTCTCTTCAGTTGTGCTAGGCCCCATCCATCGCCTCGATCACATACCACTGCTTCCCGACCATCGTCAAAGGCAAGAACCCGATTATCCGTGAATACTCCATCAAAATCGAGCACTAATGCGGCCAGAGATTTTGGCAAAGCCTCGAGTTTCGTCTTATCCTGTTGAGCACGAAACAACGCTTCCCCAATCAAGAGGTCTCCTGGCTCATCGATGTCAAGACACCGTTCTCGGGGCATTACATACATCGTAGTCCTTCCGAAGAAGCGATGTTCGGCTTGCCTAAAACCTTTCACACGCATGACATATACGGCTCCGGTCTCTAAGTACTGCGAATTCCGTACCTGGCGAAGCTGTCGATAACCCTTATCATGATTGATTCCCACTGCACTTCCGGTCTTGTCTCTTTTCCAAAGGAAATGGCAAAAGGGAGCAACCGCAAGGGCGGAGTCGGCATTCTCATGTATGAGCGCCCGGATTGTACCTTCGATGTCTTCCGGTGCCGTCAGAGGTGAGGTACACTGGAGGAAAACAAGCAAATCAGGCTCATAGTTTTCGGTTTGGCTCAGGTGCTCTAGCACGTGCATGAGTGCAGATTCAGATGAGGCCATGTCTCCGCTAATGTCAGCTGGGCGCCAGATTACATCAGCACCATACTGTTTAGCCACCGCGGCAATCTCAGGATCGTCCGTTGAGACAACTATCCGACCAATCGAAGGGGATTTTTGCGCACTTTCGATTGAATAGGCTACCAATGGCTTTCCAAAAAGGATTCGTAGGTTTTTCCCCGGGATCCCTTTCGAACCACCCCGCGCAGGGATGACGGCTAGGATATCTCTCTGCATTTTTTCCGTTGTGAGTTTTCTATTTTGTAGTTGACGACTTTAGAAGTGTTCGCCGGAGCAGAAGATCCCTCCAGGCTGCAATGTAGCTAGTTCGGAATACATAATCTGGTTTAAAGAAAAGAACCATACATAGAGCCAAAGCGGCAGCTAGCGGTCTCTTAACGATCTTTGCATATTTCATACAACCACGAGCCCGACGGTACCTTGACATTCTTATTCGCATGCGATCCTCTCCTCTGTCTCCTGAGAGATGGAGAAGATACAGCTTTGCGAATTCGCGGTAAAAAGAGAAAATGGCTGAAACACTTTTGCTTTCATCGTGCTTGCGGAAGGCGCCGTAGGGCCTATTTACAAGAAAAGCTCTATATTTCTGACAAACTCGGTAGAGCAATTCCCTGTCCATTGTATACTTCAGATCCTCTCTCACATATCGCTCTACAGAGTCCAAAGCCGTTCGGGCATAGAATGTGGAAACCTGGTGCAGTCGATAAATCCCGGGTGGACCCAGAGTCAGGTCTATTGGCCCTTCATGAGGCAGCCGGGGTAGCCTCGGCTCAGAATCGAGTGTCGATTGTTCGTCAAGATAATGGAACCCCCCCACAAGGACACCGTACTCCTTCCATTCAGGCCATCGATTGGCAATGTCCGCCAATGCACCAGGCAGATAGAGGTCGTCACTGCCAAGGAATGTAATGATATCTCCCGTACACCGCTCAAATCCCTTGTTTATGGCATGACTTTGCCCCCGGTCTCTTTCGCTCACCCAATATGAAAGCCAGGGTTCATACCTCTTAATCACCTCAATAGAATTGTCAGTCGAGCCGCCGTCGATAATTATGTATTCTAGATTGGGATATCCCTGTAGCAAAACAGAACGAATTGTTTCTTCGATGAACTGGCCCTGATTATACGATGGTGTGACAACACTGATACGGGGCAATGCAGAACCATTGGGCATTAAATCCGGGAGGGGTGGCGTCTCTTCAGTCCAAGGCCAGCCAACATCGCCTTCGCAAGGCAAGGGTAGTTCAGCTAAAGTGGGGTAACGCAAACCCAGTCTATGTATTCCGGAGGTTTACGGTAATAAGTGCGGTGTCCAGAATTTCCGATCCCATTTTGCCCAGGCATGACAGCCAAACGGCAATTGGTAGTTGTTCTGTTCAAAACAATATCTCGGGAAACGCTCGAACGAAAAACGAAGGGCGACGTCTACCGGCGCAATCTTGAAGCCCGGGTAAAACAAACTCGCACGGTCCGCCCAAAAATGATCTTCATTCAGCGTGTAGTGGTCAATATACCACCTAACACCTCTACGAATGTCTCGCAAAACGCTCAGTCTTTTGATAAAACGCCTCACGGGCGGTAGAACGTGAACATCCTCAAGGTATGTAAATAAGACGTCCTTTATATATGGCATACTCTCATCAGTGAATCTTTTCGAATCAAGTACTTTAAGAAACGGCTCAACTTTTCTTAGAGAAAGGCCGCCGTTTCCGACTCGTGAAAAACCTTTTGAAGGATCAATTCTGGATTTGAACCAGGGAGCACCAATATAATCAAAACCGGCTTCACACCATTTGATGAGTTCATCTGAAAAAACCAGGCAGTCTAATTGGTAGATAAGAATGTACTTGTAATCCCTGAATGCTTCATAGAATTTTGGTGATAATAGTAACTTACTATAGCTGTGAATCGAATCAAAGAAGTGATCATCAAAACTTTTTAACTCAAAGCCTTTCAATTCCATTTGGAGGCTCTTCGGAACCAAAGCATATGTCTTATAATCTCTGAGGAATTTGCACAGATGTCGTAAGGAGATTTTTTGAGAGGGCGATAGATAAGCCTTGTAGATAGGAACAATTGTAACAATGTCATCTTTCAAAGTCTCTGTAGATGTCCTAGGTTCGTTCTAATCTAAATTGCTATTCAACTATCATATGGGCTTAACAGCGTGTTGCCAAGTCATACCCGCAGCTTCGCATGACGGATCCATACCTTTCCTCGACAATCTTCAAAGACTCCCTATCAAGTTCATCCTTCCATCCATCAGGCTGACCCTGGCGTATGAAATGTTCTCCCCCATGATTTCTGCGTTCAGCGTTCCCATATGTTTCTTCGAGATACCTCATCCTTTCAAATGTAGATGCTTCGATCGCTCTTCCCAAACTTCTTTCATCATAATGAATGTTGCAGAAATTCAAAACGTGCCTTAGCACACCAGCAGTATCCGTGTGTAACGCCTCATATTTAATAATCAAGATACGCTGATTTTGGTTCGCACTAAGCCATCCCAATACATGTTGGTCCCAGCTACATGGCCAATGGTTATCTAGGTTTAGGAAATCCTTCAGCGACAAATCGAAAGACCCTTTCGCTAGCCTTTCATAATGCCAATAAGAAAGCATAGTGGCCCTCGGATCACGCAATAAGTACAGAACGTTAGGCAATTTAGGATCGTATGGCGAATGTACTCTAAACAATCTTGGATTAGGCAATGCTGAGAAGTCTCCTGACGCACCTTCTAAATGACCTTTTTTCTTCAAGTAAAGTTTGTTCACATCCGGAATAACATTGACTGTATTCCGCAAAGTAATAAGGTCTCTCGAGCCCTTCTTTAGTATGTTAGAAATGAGGAAAGTGAGCCATGTAGTACCTGATTTTGGAAATGAGACGATAAATACGTCAGATGGCCGGATAGACGAAACGAAATTCCAGTACTCTTTTCTAGATTTCAACAATATGCGAAATCTCTCGATCTTCCGCAGAAAACCGACGCCAAATTTCACCATTTTGCTACTCTTACAAAAACGCGTTATTTCGGACCAGTTAGTTTCCAAAAAGCCATTTATAGCTAAATGAGTTAATGGCTTTCAATAACCTCCTAATCCGTCGATTAGTTAGGAATTTATTTCTCGGCCTCCGAGAATTTGCAGAACCTACAGCCCCAAAAAAATCCAAACCTTCACCTTTTAACCATTCAAGCTCTAACTCGAGTTGTGAAACTCGATTTCCCATGTGATGGACAAAATAACCAGTTGTTGATAAACGCCAAAACCCTTCTGCACTCAACCGATAATCCAATTGTGTATCATCTCCTAATGGAACCTTAGCATCCAGAGGAAGCACTTTCTGGAGAACCTTTTTTTTTGTTGTGAACTGAAAATGAGAACCTCCGATGTATGCACCAATTGAACCTCTTGAAAGGAAGATATCTCTTCTATTTGGTTTTGAGTGTTCTTGCGGCGAAGAGCCCAACCCTCTGGCCTGCGCACTCACATATTTCTCAGGGATGAGTCTATTGCCTTCTTGGACCAGGACAGTAGAATCGTTCTGTGCCCCTTCGAGCGTACTTCGCTGATTTTCTGAAAGTGGACCTGAGATCGGCTGAGCGGTTATTATACCTGCTTCAGGAAAGCCGGCAAGGACATCTAACGACGCCTCCAACCATCCTCGCAAGAAACAAACATCACTATCGGTGTAGGATATGATCTCCCCAGGAGCCGCACGAAGAAGAATATTCCATGCTCCGACCTTCCCTAGGTTATGTTCAGATAAAAGCAGGCATTGAATCTTACTTAGCCGGCGCATTTCGACCAAATAGTTTTGGACTTCGACACAACTTGCATTGTCGAAAACCATCAGATCGAATGGAACGTTGGTATTTTCCCGCATACTTTTGAGGCAAAGTTTCAAAACCTCAAAGCTTTCTGACCAGTACCCGTCTAGAAATGGGATATGTACGATGCTCGTTACCGTAACTTTTTTCGGCTGGTAAACATCTTGCTGCCATTTCATCGGATTCTGGCCCAGGCGCATCATTCATGCTCCCATGTAAACCATTCCAGCTTAGATTCGAAAAAACAGGCTGTCCGAATCTTAGTCATTATTCTGGCTGGGCGTTGTTATTTCTCTGGATTAGTTGCCCACTCTTGTTACTCCAACCCCAGACAATTCCTGGTGCACAAATAGCCTTGCTATTTTTCCCACTGACACCAACCGCATCGACAGGGAATTTGTCGCTTCGGTAAATCAGCTTGTCACCTGCTAGCGCTCCAACATTTATCTTGAAATAAAGTGAGTATGCTCCAGGAGCAATCCAAAGGGCGGGAAACTTCAAAGATAACCTGTAGCTACCAGGTTCAAGTGGACCTAAGTTGAGTTCATTATTGGCCTTAGAGGTATCTATGATGAGCTCCCCTCTTAAGTTCTCCATAATGACCGATAACTCAAAACTCTGTACATGTATGGTTGATTGAATTTCCACGATGATTGAAAACGGTGAGCCTGAACGAATACTACCTGCCTCTTTCCCGTCGATGAGGAGCCGACCGAAGCCTATTCCTTCACTCAACGCTTTCCGGTCATTCTCATACAGAATTCTTCGGAGATACTCTTTGACTCCCAAAGCAGCACTTCCAATAAACGAAAACTCTCCGTTATCTAGGACCAAGACTTTTTCGCAGAATTCTCTTACCGCACCCGTATTGTGACTCACAAACAAAACCGTGCGGCCTATCTTGGCGACTTCTGCCATTTTTCCCACGCATTTTTTCTGAAAGGCAGCGTCACCAACGGCCAGCACCTCGTCCACCAAGAGAATTTCTGGCTCGAGATGGGCGGCGACAGCGAAGGCCAGGCGGACGCACATACCACTGGAGTAATGCTTTACTGGGGTATCTATGAACTTCTCGATTTCGGCGAACGCCACAATTTCATCAAACTTATGGTCGATTTCTGCACGTTTCATTCCGAGAATGGCACCATTAAGGTAGATGTTCTCCCGCCCGGTTAGCTCCGGATGAAAGCCCGTGCCTACCTCTAAGAGTGAGCCCACTCGGCCGTAGATTTCTGCTGATCCTTCCGTGGGTTCCGTAATGCGGGATAGGATCTTGAGCAGAGTCGTTTTCCCTGCTCCGTTGCGACCGATCACACCCACCACCTCGCCTCTTTTTACTTCGAAAGAGACATCCCTGAGCGCCCATATGGTTTCAGTTAGCCCAGCCGCGCCTGTGTTTGTTCCGCCAATCAGGTCTCGTACTTTACGAAAGGGCGAGGAGACTGTGTTCACAATGGTGTCACGGAAGGTACGGTAGCGTTCCTGAGGACCGCCGATACGGTATTGTTTGGAGAGGTTATCGACTTTGATTGCGAGGTCATTCATGTTCAAATCACATCCGCAAATGTCTTTTCCATTCGGCGAAAGTAGAAGGTGCCGATTACTAGAAGTGCTAGGGCGACAACGGAGGAGACGATGATGATCGGGCCGGGTGTGGTTTCGGTGCCTAGGAGAGCCCATCGGAAGCCCTCCACGACACCGGCCATGGGGTTCAACCCCATGAGCCATCCCGGCAAACCCAGCTTCTCCAAATAGGGAATCACCCTGCTCGAAGGGTAGATAACCGGGGTAACGAAAAGCCACAACTGCACAAAGAAGGGGACAACGTATCTGATGTCACGGAATTGGACGTTGAGAGCAGAGAGCCACATTCCGACACCCAATGCCGTGGCGAAGGCCAGAAGGAGAAGGAAGGGAAAAAATACTATAGTTCCGTTGGGCCAGATTCCGTACCAGGCCATCATCCCCAGAAGAACGGTGAACGCAATAACGAAATCCACCACACCGGAGAGAACAGACGAGATGGGTATGACAAGGCGCGGAAAGAAAACCTTCTTAATCAAATTTGAGGAACCCACAAGGCTGTTAGACGACTGACTCAAACCATGCGCAAAGAAAGTCCATGGAAGAAGACCAGCATAGGAAAAAATGGGATACGGCAACCCATCAGAACCCACTTTGGCCATCTTACCAAAGAAAATGGTGAACACCACCATAGTGAAGAAAGGCTGAATGACGGCCCAGGCTGCCCCCAAAACCGTTTGCTTATAACGGACTTTGATGTCACGCCAGGTGAGAAAATAGAGGAGTTCGCGGTACTCCCAAAGCTCCCTTAGTTTGAGCGAAACCCATCCACGGGAGGGTTCGATTCGGATGACGGAAAGCTCTGAAGCGGCGGTTTGTTCTGTGGACTGACTAGCCATGAAGATTCATCACGGTGGGTGCTTCACCATCATTGCAAAGTAGGCGGTAGGGAGTAAGCAGAAAACCCCGTGTATAGCGCCTGCGGCGTAAAATGGACGGGCTACCGCCGTTACGAATTGGAGTTTCAATCCGGCAGGAGAAGCTGATGGGGTTTCTGTGCTTACTGCAAGGCAAAAGGCTAAAGCGTTTCTCTCAAACCTCAAGCCATGACTCAGACAGCGAACCTCTACTCTAACCGTCTGAGATTATTGATAGCTTCTATCCATCCAAGTAGCACTTTTAACGCCTTTCAACTCCAGACCTTTTCCACCTGCAGATAGTCGAGCTCAACGCCTGCTTCGTACCCCAAAAGACGCAAGAGAATGCGGATCCTTCCCTCTTTGGGAAGCCAGCGTTCAAAGACACCGATAAGATCCTTCAGGGGGCCGGTCTTTATCTTCACAGTATCGTTTGGTTCCAGTTCATAGGGTCTTCTGGCCACCCCGTGGCCGTCAATTCTCCTTCGGATCTCGTCTATGACCTCTTCCTCGACGGGAACTGGACCTCCGCGGTTTCCTAGCACTCGTCTTATTCCCCTGGCCCAGCGGACGGTTGAGTAGTGACTCGCAACATCAAATCGAGCAAATATGTATCCAGGAAAGAGGGGTTCCAGGACCTTTCTCGATCCTCCAATCCGAGACGCATAGGTCTCCATCAGGGGGCTCAGGGTCTCGATACCCGCTCGTCTAAGGTGGAAAAGTGCTCTTCTCTCATTCCTTGGTTTCGTCTGGACGACGTACCAAGGGAAAGGCACTGAGAAATCAACCTGACGTTCCATAATATCTAGTGAGACTTCACGGATTTAGAGTAATTCAGAGGGCAAAAAGGCAAGAAACATGCCAGGGGATGAGGTTGATATTGAGGTGATAGGCTGTCGAGATCTGTTCTAACATGTTAGAAAAAGAAGAGTTTTCTAAACGAAAGTGCAAAACTGTCCTTGTCTTTGACACCAAAGGGGCTGTCATAAACCTGTCGGGTTGAGATTTTTTCCTATGGCACCGGACAATTCTTGTAATCCCCTCGTGCAGGATGTCATTTGACCACAGAGTAAAAAACGAATGGTCTACGTGACTGCCGGATAAGATGACGCTGGGAATCTGGTCTGCAACTAGAGACTTTGTGGCACTGATCTTCGGCATTTGGCAGCAGCCAAAGGCAGGACGGAAAGAGATCCAAGCGTTGCGCCTTTTTCTCTCTGAAGAGCACCTGAAAGTATCGGCTGCTGGCGATGGGTTAATTCATTAACAATGCCTGACGGCAAGGTCCGTTATCTGCCCAGGACCCGGTTGACTCCGATTATCGAGACGATTTTGTTCGCCGTTGGAGGATAGAGGCTTTAAGAAGGCCTAGCGTTTCTCTTCTTTTCGATCCGGTCGATTGCGTGGCCTATTGAATGATCTCCAGGTCTTATGGAAAGCGCCTCTCTGTAGTAGCCCAGGGCTCGGTCTAAGGCTCCAAGCTCTTCGTAGCTGCTGGCTATTCCTTTGAGGGCCCGCAAAGACTTAGGATCCTGGTTCAACAAATCGTGCCATTCCTGGATGGCCCGAGAGTATCTTTTTTGCTTGAAAAATAGCCAGGCCAGCCGGTCTCTGTAGATAATTGCTGATGGTTTCAGTGAGATGGCTTTCACAAGGGCAGCCTCAGCCTCTGAGAAATTCTTCTGCCTTTCCCAATACCTTGCTAGGTGGGCGTAGATTTCGGGATTATCTGGATCCTTCGAAAGGGCATTGGCATAGACCTCCAGGGCTTTCTCTCCATTTCCAGTGCCCTCGAGCCGTGCCGCAAGGGCGAGCCGATACGATGTCTCATCAGACTGGATATCCACCAGTCGTTCCAATTCGGCTACGGACTCTTCTTTCCGATTCAGGATCCACAAGGCGTTTGAGAGGGCCAGGTAGGACCGGGGATTGTGTAGACTTATTTCTTGCGCTTTCTTCCACACGGCGAGAGCCGCCTCATGATCCTTATGGGCAAATAAGGCCGAGCCGTAGACGTGATATACATCCGCATTTATTGGATCCTGAGAAATCGCGATCTGGAATTCTTTTTTTGCGGACTCCCACATCCCTTTCTGGTTGAGAAACTGGGCCAGACGAAGATGGTACTCGGCTTGATCTGGAATCACTCCTTTCAAATCATCGTATCTCTGCGTGACGGCAAAGGACGTGTCCAACACTCGGTTCAGTTCTTGAGGAGGCTCTATTTCGAGGAACGCTCGGAAGTGGCGTTGGACGTTGCGCCGAACCCAATCAGCCTCAGCTTCTGACGGGGTCGCCCCGTCCGTTTTCAAAAAAAGGGCATACTGACCTAAATAGTAATTGGCCACACCCCAGCGGATATCAGCATTGGTGGGGTTAAGGGAGATTGCACGGGAGAAGGCACGTTGCGTTTTCGTTTTCAATTGAGGCCGATGAGGACCGAGGGCACCATACACCCATCCCAAATGGTAGTGATAGAGACTTGCGGAAGGTTCCAGAGAAATAGCCTTTTCGAGGTATATCCGGGCTTTGTTTAGCAGGCGGCGCCGTTCCATCAGGGTCAGACCGCTTTTTGTGCTCTGATTCTGATACTCCCGCCCAATAGAAAACCAGTAGAAACTGTGGAAAGGCTGGATCCTCAGCGCACGTCCCATGAAGTCCGGTCTGATCCTTTGACCATCTCCCGCGGCTATGGCTTGCTGAAACCAGAGGGTGCCCATGAGCTGTGAGACGGCTAGCGCGATCATGACCCCGAGTGCCCCTACGGATAGGATTAATCCACGAGAGCCACGTATTTTCAGCGATTCATTGAGCTTCCCCATATATGTTCTCCGTTTTGAGCCTCATTGCAAGACCCATTACGATGGCAAATTGAAGCGCATTGGCTGGGATGTGAAGATTGAAGTCTCCTACTCCGTGGATCACCATGGCCACCATCGCCGCCATGAGGCCAACCATCACCTTCGGGTTGATACGGGCCTTATACATGTCATGCCGTCTCCATCGACCCCACAGGTCTTTGAAAAAAGCGACAAAGAACCAACCAAGTAGTCCGAACCCGAGCAGTCCGGTCTCTATCAGTACCTGAAAGAAATCATTTTCCGGATACATCACCGTGGCCTGGCCGAAGAGGGTTTTATACTTTGGGTAGAGGTGAGCAAATGTTCCCAGACCTGTGCCAAACAACGGAAAATCGATTAGCATTTTCAACCCATCTTTCCAGATTTGCATTCTTGTCTGAACGTTCGAATCCTGAAGCAGATTCTCCAGGGTCTTCACTTCGACTTGAAAAGGCACAAATCCTAACCAGAAAAGAAACAGAGCGGCAAAAAGTCCGATTGCAAGCGCGAGACCGATCATCCAGCGCCACCCCTCCTTCACCGATATCACCGCGACCAAGAAGAGAATCGACCCGGTAAAGGCAACAATTCCGCCCCGGGATAAGGAAAGGAAGAGTCCTGACACCATCAGAACCAGAGCCAAGAGAAGAAAGAGGGCTACATGGAAATTCTGGTCGTTGAAACGCCTGCGATGGTTTCCCTGGCCGTCCACCCTTCCCCGGCCCATTCGTTCGACCTCTCGGATAAGAAGAGCCGCGGCGACCGGAATGATGAGGGCCACATAGCCAGCAAAATGGTTGGGATTGACATACGGTCCGAAAAACGATTGATCGGTTCTAAAAACCGGTTTCCATAGGCCGTATATCTCCTCGGCTCCGACAAACCTCTGAAACATACCGATGACAGAAAGGAGTGACCCCATCACGATCATGAGATAGAGCAAGCGGAGGAGTTTCCCACGGCTATCGGCCCAGCCCAACAAGAGGCCGAATGTGGCTGCGTATGCGAGAATCTTCAGGAGTTCGACTCGCGTTGCGTGAGGATAGATCGTGAGGCTCCGCCAATCATGGAATAGACCTTTGGATTCTACCAGTTCGTCTCTTGGTAAACCGACCCTGTCTTTCCAGTCAACTGTCGCAACGCCCCCCTTTTCATCCATTTGGAGAACACTGAAACGGGAGGGCTGGTCACGGCCACTTCCATATCCATCTACCGTCTCGCGATAGAGTTCATAAGTCTTCGGGGAAACGACCTTGAGTACTGTGGGTGGCATGGGCACCATCTGGAGTAAGATCAGCGAAATGAAGATCGAAAAGGGAAGGAAGAAAGAAGGCTTTGTGGTTTTGGCTCCGAATCCTGTTCCGCGATTTTTTGGTTTTACTGAGACTAGCAAGACCATTAGCAGTGAAAAAGCCACGAGTTCCATGAGGCTAAAGGCCCACGGATAGACCGATCCAAAAGCCAGAGGTGGAAAGACAATCAAAAAGCAGAGGCCAAATCCGATGATCGACGAGACTCGCTGTCCCAAAGCACTCCTCCCGCCCCGAAAGCCTGGCTTCAGAAAACGCAAGATATGTACCAAATCCATTATAGGTCACAAACTTCTCGCACTTGAGGACGAGGAGGATGGCTCCCTTGAAGTTGGAGGAGTGTCCCGCCTGAGGCGGGACTCGAGCCAGAGAGTTTAGATAGAAGGTCAAGACCACCGCCCTTGCGTGAGGGCCGTAGGCTCGGAAGGGCAAAGGGAGAGGGGCTTGCCAGGGATAAACCTGGTAAAAAGTGTCAAAAAATTGTCGTAGCCTTTAAAAGAAAGGGGTAAGTTTTATATGATAGTCGATAAAAAAAGGAGGTAAGAAATGAGCCGTCGATTGGTGGTTTTTTATGACTATCTGTGACCCTATGCATACCGGGTGGTCACCTGGTTGGAGAGCATTCGGGCAGCGGTAAAGGAGGGGCTCTCTATTCACTGGAAGACCTTTTCACTGGATCAACAGAATAGCACGGAAGCTCCAGATTTCAAGATGTGGGAACATCGGGACTACCCAAGTCGGGGGGTGCCGGCACTTGCGGCCGCAAAAGCCGCAAAAAACCAGGGAGAAGAGCTGTTTCTCAGGTTTCATCTCGCCACCTATAAGGCCAAGCATGACAGGAACAGAGACATTGCGGACCGGAAGGTACTCAGGGACATCGCCAAGGACGCTGGCCTGGATGTCGCTCGGTTTGAAAAAGACATGGAAAAGAAGAAGACGTGGCGAGCCGTTGGAAAAGACCACATGGAATCCAGGAAGAAATATGAGGTTTTTGGAGTCCCCACCCTCGTCTTCAACGATAGAAATCCGGTCTTCGTGAAGCTGAAATCCCTCCCGAAATCACAGGAGGCGAGGATTTCTCTTTTTGAGTTCATCGAGGATATGGGAGCGAAAAGGCCCTATCTTCTTGAGTTAAAGCGCCCCTGATCTTTCATCGCTCAAATGTCACCACTGAGGCGCAGAGATCACAGAGTTTACCTCCTTTTTATCCAATCGGGAGACGGCGATTGGATAGAAAACTCACCCTTCGGCTTAGGTTGCGGCAAACAAGGCTTGTCCGGATTTGGCGGATTTATGGTTGTGATTTCTTGCGCTTACGAGAAACAATCCCGAAGAGCGGGACTCCGCGTTCTGTGTGTCTCTCTGATACACTATTATGTTCCGTGAGAGCGTATTTCTGTATCCCTGCACCTCTGTAATAGCGGAGAATATCCTAGAATCCAATTCTTTCTCGGCGATACCACCGGGCAAGGCGGGAGGGAGAAACTCCCAGGTAATAGGCAAAAGGTATACTGTAGTTGATCAGGGTCGCTCGAATGATCCCAATTTTTTCCCAACGACGGGCCGACGTCCGGATGGACACGGGGGCTGTTCGAATGCGCCCTCGCCGACGAAGTCGTCGAATCAATTCAAAATCCTCCATGAACGGCATATCCGGAAATCCACCGATCTCCCGGAATAGGTCTGATTTCAGAAAGATCGCCTGGTCGCCATAGGGAAGCTGCAATCGGCGAGACCGTAAATTGACCAATCTCTCCATAATCCGAAGCCCAAAGAGATCGCTATCGACGCCGAGCTGAAAGGCACCAGCCACAACGCCTGGCAAAGCCATTATCCGGTGAACATGGTCGTCGAATCTTTCTGGTAGCCGGGTGTCTCCGTGTAAAAAGAGGAGTGTTTCGCCTGTGGCCATGGACGCACCGGCATTCATCTGTCTCGCCCGCCCGGAGGAACCATCGATGACCGTAACCCCGAAGGACCCTGCAATCTCAACAGTCTGGTCTCTGCTTCCTCCATCGACAACAATCACTTCCACGCCTGGAACGCGACAGGCAATGGCCAGCGTCTCCCCGATATTCTCGGCCTCGTTGAGGGTTGGAATAATGATCGAAATGCTTTTTGTCTTTTCCAAAGGATTGGAAGACTTCATCAGATTTTGGCGATCATTGATGTGGACGAGGCCCGGGAGCTCTCCCAGCCGCATCCTCATCAAGGAACCACAGAACCTTTCCCTCAGGTCGAACCATCGCCGCTGGATAGAATCGACCCGCCCATTCGGAATCGTCCAAGATAGAGCGGATGACATCCCGCTTCTCGACTCCGGAGACGAGGAAGATGACAGTCTTTGCCCTGTTGATTACCGGTAAGGTCAATGTGATCCTGGGGACGGGAGGAGATCCACGGGGGTTATTCACCGCGGCTACCCATCGGTTTTCTTCCTCCAATATCCCATCTCCAGGGAAGAGAGAAGCGGTGTGGCCATCTTTTCCAAGGCCAAGGAGGATAAGATCAAACGAGGGGTATCGACTTCCTTGAGTCGGTGTTGCTCCCTGGCCATCACCGAGGGGTGATGGATTGAAGAACCCGCGGAGGATCTTTTCATATGTTGCTGCCGCTTTGTTCGGGAACAGCATATCGCCCGGCATGGGGTGGACATTTTGGGGCGGCACCGGTGATTTGGAAATCATTGTGCGAAATGCCATGCCGAAGTTACTGTCCGGGTGATCAAAAGAGACACACCGTTCATCACCCCAAAAAAAGTGAATCTTTGGCCACGGCATCCTGGCGTGGAAGGGGGGTCGAGCCAGATTCTGGTACAGACGCTCAGGGGTTTTGCCCCCGGCCAGGGCTATCGTCACGGTGTCGGCTTTGCTCGCCTGTTTTTCGACTACTGTGCAGATAAACTCAGCGGCCATGCGGCTGAGAGTCTCAAGGTCTGAGTACCGCCGTACTTCGGGTTTCACGGTTATCGTTCCACTCGGCAGTTTTAAGGGACCTCTCTGGAAGACTCTTCCTTTCCGGCTCACGGGCTTTATTGGAGGGTGCCTGGTGTCGGCTGCCAATGGTCAGTTGTTACCGGATAGGTCATAAAGGGCTCTGGGCGGCGAGTGATGACCTGAACTCAGGTCACAATAGACCCCCCTCAGGTGAAGCCGGTCCCGGCTGTACATGCATAACAGTGATCCGAGACAGCTATGGGAGTGCCGGGTTCCGGTGGTCCCGCCATTTGGGAAACATGAATCTTCCGGCCATCGATGGAGAGATCTTGGGAGAGATTGAAATCACAATCATAGAGATACCCCTCCCACGACACGGAGACGAGGGTCCGACACATGACGCCCTCGAGCGCTTTGGGATTGAATTGAGACGCGAGTCTCTCCATGTACTCCCCAAGATTGTCTGACCGTAAGAGCCATGAACGAAACCGTCCAAGGGGAACATTGGCAAAGGTGTAGAGATGGTTGAAGACAATCCCCCACCGTCTATCTATCTCCTTGCGAAATCGCATTTCGGCTTGGCCTTGAGTTGGCGGGAGAAAAGCACCCGTCGGATTCGACACCAGATCGAGCTCCAGCCCCGAGCCCTCTTGGCCGTATCCGAGGGAGTTGAGCTTGTTCAAAACGGCGATCGATTCCTTGAACGTCCCTTGCCCACGCTGCGACTCTGCCTGGGATAGATCGAGGGAGGGGAAGGAGGCAACAATGGCGACCCGATGTTCCTTGCAGAATTCCATCAAAAAATCGCGCCTTCCGTCACTCAGGGCGGTGAGATTGGAGCGAACCATGACCCTTGGAACTGCGTGAGAGAGCTTTCGAATCAACCTGACGAGATTGGGATTTAGTTCCGGAGCACCGCCGGTGATGTCCGCGACCTCGAATCTGCCTCGTCGGGCATAGTCCACCACGTGACACACGGTCTCGACATTCATCACTTCCCTGCGGCCTGGTCCAGCTTCCAGGTGACAATGGCGGCAAGCCTGATTGCACAGTAGACCTACGTTGATCTGTAGCGTGCATGTTCTCTCCCGGACGAGGTTGAGACCGTTTCTACTGAGAAACTGAGAGAAAGGTTCAATCCGTGTGGCCTTATCCAGTGGAATCTTGGCCGCCGTTTGAGATAGAATTACTGGGCACATTCTTCAATTCTTTTCTTTATTCGCAATTCGCTCTACATAGACAACTTCTCGGCGATCTTTCGCATCTGAATGCCATGGATCAGAGATGCCCCTCCCCGGATGGCCGTGGCCACGTGAACGGCTTCCGTCATCTCATTTATATTAGATCCCTTTTCCAGACAGTCCTGAGTATAAGCGTCGATGCAGTAAGGACACTGGACTGCGTGGGCTACGGCGAGGGCGATAAGCGATTTTTCCCTTTCTGTCAGGGTTCCTTCGGCAAACACAGCGTCGTAATAGTCGAAGAATTTCTTGGCAAGGTCGGGCGCGTCTTTGCCGATTTCTTCAAACCTCGGAAGATCGCGCGGATCGTAGTAAGCCTCCATGATGACACTCCTCTCTTCTGAATCTTAAGATCTCTCTATTCCTTCGCGAAGAAACTTTTCCATTTGTCCTGGACTCAGAGGGCCCCAGCTCCCGGCTTGATAAAACCGAAGCCGCCTTCCCGAATCGGTGGACTGTTCATAATTGTCCAGTATGGGCGTCAGAAAAGCCCAACAGAGCTCCACCGCGTCCTGTCGCCAAAAGAGCATGTGATCGCCCTGCATACAGTCCAGAAGGCATTTTTCATACGCATCGAGACGGGGCCCCTCATAGTTCTGATGATAATCAAAATCCATGGTAACCGAACGGAGGCAAAAGGTAGCGCCAGGATTCTTTGTTTGAAATGTCAGGGTAATCTTTTCCTCCGGTTGAATACCCAGAGTCAGCCGGTTGACTGTAATGTGTTCTCCCAGAACGGGCCGAAACATGGAATGAGGCACTCTCTTGAACTGGATTACGATCTCAGTGAGTTTTCGGGCCAGCCTTTTGCCGGAAATGAGACAAAAGGGAACCCCTTGCCAACGCCAATTGTCCAAATAGACTCGCATTAATGCGAAAGTGGGGGTAACGGATTCTGCATTGACTCCGGCTTCGTCTCGGTAGGCAGGAACCACCGTGCTCCCGATCTTCCCCGCTCCATACTGCCCTAAAAGGAGATGCTCATCAATCTTGTCCAGAGGCATGGGTCTCAGGGCCTGGAAAACCTCCAGTTTCTCATCCCGGACCCTTTCTGCCTGAAAAAGTGAGGGGGGGTCCATGGCCGTCAGGGCAAGCAGTTGCATCATATGGTTTTGAAACATGTCCCTCAAGACTCCGGCATCCTCATAGTATCCCGCCCGGTGTTCGACGCCTAGGGTCTCTGCCGCCGTAATCCTCACATGATCGATATACGACCTGTTCCACAGTGGTTCGAAAATCGAGTTGGCAAATCGAAAAACCAAAACATTCTGTACCGTTTCCTTGGCCAGGTAATGATCGATTCGGTATATCTGGTTTTCCTGAAAGCTTTCATGGAGGCTTCGATCCAGATCGGCGGCCGTTTCCAGATCCCTGCCGAATGGTTTTTCGATCACGATCCGTGCCCATCCATTCCCTTCTTCCCCCTCACTGGCCAGACCTGCTGCACCGAGCATTCCGGCAACTGATTTGTAAAGGGATGGAGGAAGGGCCAAATAGAAAACCAGGTTGCCCTCTGTCTCGTGCTTCCCCTCAATATCGCGCAAAGTGGATCTCAGTCTCTCATACGATGCCAGGGAATCGTACGTCACAGGTTCGTAATAGAGGGCTGTCGCGAAATCAGACCATTTTGAGGCGTCAGACACACCAGCCTCCTTGATCGCCCGCTTCATCCTGTTTTGAAAGTCCTTTCGGGTCCATTCCTTGCGACTGCAGCCCACAATGGCAAATCGTGTCGGCAGGCCGTTGCTGAGAAATAGGTTGTATAGGGATGGAACCAGTTTTCGTGCGGTCAGATCTCCAGAGGCCCCGAGGATAATTAGGGTGCATGGATCGATTGGTCTGTCTACGACACAAGCCTGGGCAGCGATATGAAGGTCGGGAGCGTAGCTTTCGGCAAACGCTTTTCCTTGTTGGTTCTGGTCTTCACCGTCTTCCATCAGCCACTCCTGTTGAAGAATCATGAAAAAGGAGTTGAGGACTTGGTCGCTTGGGTACTTTCTGCTTTGCCCTCAATCTTGTCCACTGTCACCTCATGGACATATTTCACCCAATCGTATCCATAAGAACCTTCCGCCACCAAACGAAGGGGGAAGCCATGTCGGCGAGGCAGGTCTTTCCCATTGACCCTGTAGGCGAGAAATA
Source organism: uncultured Thermodesulfobacteriota bacterium (assembly GCA_964348095.1). Taxonomy (GTDB): domain Bacteria; phylum Desulfobacterota; class BSN033; order WVXP01; family WVXP01; genus WVXP01. The sequence goes on from CAYGBK010000076.1 coordinate 23,460, forward strand.
CCTTGTTAGAAAGCATATCCTTTAGGGGATACCTGGCAACCTTTGGATAGGTGCCTTCCGGTCCCCTGATTGTTACATGAGTCACATCACTCTCAGCTCCTGCCCTTTGAAGGAGCTCCATGATCGAGAAGCCCGCCCAGCGTCCGTGATTTGCAAAGAAGCCCGGACAGATGAGCAAAACCTCCCGCTCAATCGCTGGCAGGTCGATCAGCTGAGCATAGGTAAGGCTCAGGGGTGTTTTCACATGTCCCGCAACCTTCAACCTCCAAACGTTGAGATCGATGGCAAGATTCGTCGGACCCATGGTTCCGAAATCCTCTAGCGGAGTGATCTCGAGGTTCCTCGTGTCTAGATTTGCCGGATTCTTTCCGACCAGACTCTCCCGTTCTGTCCCTTTGGGCAGGATAATTCTTTTGCTCTCCGCCCAGGCCCATCGAATCCCTGTAAACAACGGATCAGCAAGAGAATAAAACCCCCCGAATACGCCTGTCATGACTCTAATAAACTGTCTGCGCGATTGCCCCGTGTTTGATTTTTTCTGTCCCATGAGAAACACGATTCTCCCTTCTCTCATCAGATTAACCCGTCGCTTTCACTCGGCGAGAAACAGAAGAGCCGACTCTTGCCCTGTTGCCCTAATCATCGCTAACCGGTTTCACGGCATGACCGCCAAATTCACGGCGAAGTGCGGCAATAACCTTATCTGAAAAGGTCTCTTCTTTCCTCGAGCGAAATCTCTGCAAAAGGGAGAGAGCGATCACTGGGGCGGAGACCCCCGTTTCGATCGCCTGCTGAACCGTCCACCTTCCCTCGCCCGAGTCTTCGACGTAGCCCCGAATATCAGTAAGTCTCGCGCTCCGCCTGAAAGCGGCTTCAGCGAGTTCGAGAAGCCAGGAACGCACAACGCTTCCCTGGTTCCAGAGGTGAGCGATTTCTCCGTAATCGAGTGATTTACTATATGGAGATCCCTCAAGTATCTCAAACCCCTCACCATAGGCTTGGAGCATACCATATTCGATTCCATTATGGACCATCTTGACGAAGTGTCCCGCACCGGTTTTCCCACAGTAGAGATAGCCTTCCTTTGGTGCCAGGGTCTTAAGGATGGGCTCAAGGTGCTGGTAAGTCTCTCTTTCGCCGCCGATCATCATGCAGTATCCAACCTCCAAACCCCATATCCCGCCACTCACGCCCACATCCACAAATCGGATCTCTTTGTCGGCCAGAAAGCCGGCCCGGCGGACGTCATCTTTGTAATAGGTGTTCCCTCCGTCAATAACAATATCCCCTGGGGCAAGTAACTGACTGAGTTGGATAATATGATCATCGACGGCCTTGCCGGCGGGAAGCATCAACCATACAGGCCGCGGTGGAGTCAGCTTCTCTATCAATTCTTGGAGTGAGTATGATCCAACGGCTCCCTCCTTTTCCACCTCTTTGGTCTTGTTCGGTGTCCGGTTATAGGCCACGACCTCGTGATTACCCTTGAGAAGCCGTCTCGCCATGTTCATGCCCATTCGTCCTAAGCCGATCATCCCTATTTGCATCTTCCATTTCTCCTTAGATTTAAGCACTAAGCTATCAGCAGTTGAGTTTTTAGCTTTTTAATGACAGTGCCTTCTCCAGCTGATTCAAACCTTCAGCCACGTCACCTTTTATATGGAAGCGAATCAGGCGCCTTTTCCGTTCAGCCAGAACCTGATAATCACCCAAGGCCTGCGCACGGATGAGAACGCCAAATGTATAGCGCTCTCCGGGGATGGCAACATCGGTTTCTGACTCATGAGTGATTTGAATAAAGAGCCCCTTGTTTCCATCTCCCTTGTGCAATTGCCCAGTGGAGTGGAGAAACCTGGGACCATAGCCGATCGTCGTTGCGAACTTTAGTCTGTCTCTCAGGGTGAGACGAATACTGTTGAGGACCGCGTCCGCCTCATCGGTTTGGGGAATATAGGCCATCACGGCAAGGTAGTCACCTGGACTCGCTTGATTGAGGAAACTCGCCAAGCTACTCTCAATGGAATCACTGTCCTTTCCACCGTATACCTCAATGGCACCATCAACGATCAGCGGTGATTCGGCAGGAAGATTCCCAGTTTCTTGGAAGACCGTCATGAACTCGTGAGCCTTGATTTTGGCCGCCTCAACGTCTGGTTGGTCAAATGGGTTGATGCCAAGAACTGCTGCGGCCGAGGCAGTGGCCATCTCCCATCGGAAAAACTCCCCACCAAGGTCCTCCCTCTCGTCAAGGAGAATCCTTAAGACAGGGTATTCTGCAGCCTCAAGGGCATCCACGGCCTTATCTAAAAGCGCATTACTGTCTCCCTCCATTCTCAGATAGACGAAAAATCGATCGTCGCCGTAGTGATCTGGTGCCTCCAGTTTTTCCCCAGCTACGGGGAGTATGCCCTTACCATTCTTTCCCGTGCTCTCCGCGATCAGCTGCTCGACCCACACGCCAAAAGCGGCAATGCTAGGAGAGACGACAAAAGTCATCTTGTTGCAACCCGCCAAAGCCAGCTCCCCCATAGCCGCGCCCACAGCCAGACCAGGATTGTCGGCCACGGGCACGCAATAGTCGGAGCTTTGGACCATGGTCATGGCCCGATCGAGTAACATATCGAGATTCATCCCGATCAGGGCAGCCGGAACGAGTCCAAAATAGGTCAGGACCGAGTAACGTCCCCCCACATTACGGGGTGATAGGAAGACACGGCGAAGCTTCTTCTCTTTGGCCAGTGCTTCTAGTCCTGACCCCGGATCGGTGATGACTGCAAAGTTCTGTCCCGGTTTATCCGTGGTAGCACTCACGGCCTTGTAGAAGAACTTGAAAAAGGAGAGGGTCTCAAGAGTACCGCCCGACTTGCTGGAAACGAGAAAAAGAGTATTGGCGAGGTCAACGGCCTCGGCAACCCGTTGCACCGATTCCGGATGGGTACTGTCCAGGACGGTTAAGGGGGGATACCCTGGACTGTTCCCGAAGGTCTCCATGAAGACCTCAGGGGCTAAACTACTGCCCCCCATCCCCAGAAGCACCACCTGCGTGAACCCCTGATCTCTGATTTCATCAGCAAAACTGGTCAGGGTATCGAGGTCTTCATGCATGACCTCCGGGATTGTCAGCCAACCGAGCCGGTCTGTCAGGTCGGGGGTCCGAGCCGCCACTTCGGGATCCGGTACCCAGACGGTCCCGTCTCTGCGCAAGATGCGACGTGCCAGGTTGGTACTGGCCCATGACCTAAGGCGGGTCTCGACGGCGTCAGCGTAGCGACCCAAACTGAAAATTTGTTTGCTCACCTCACCAGCCAGGATACACTCCCTCTTCCGGGTCAAACTCTCCATCAAAGAGTTGAACGGCTTGGCAAAGGCATCTACCCCCTCGTCCTTCAGCCGGTGAGTTATGGCATCCAGATCGATGCCAAGATCCTTCAGCGCCACGAGTCGTTTTGTCGCCTCCTCGAGGTTTTCGGACAGGGTCAGCTTGGGACGGCCATGGTCGCGAAAGGCATCGAGTGTTGCAGGTGGCACGGTGGAGACGGTATCGGGACCAATCAACTCCTCTACGTACATCACATCGCGATAATGCGGGTTCTTGACCCCAGTGCTCGCCCACAAAAGACGCTGCACACGGGCACCCTGTTTCTGAAGGACCTCAAACCGCTTGCTGTCATAAGTCTCTCTGAATCGGATGAAAGCCGCCTTCGCATTGGCAATGGCAATCCGTCCTCGAAGATTCGAATCCTCTGGTAACAGCTTGTCCACCGCAGTGTCCACCCTGCTGACAAAGAATGAGGCAACCGATGCAACCTCAGCAAGGTTTTTTCTCGATCGTGTCAGGTCCTCCAATCCAGAAATGTAGGCTTTAGAGACGTCGATAAAGTCCTCGAGGGAAAACATGAGGGTCACATTGACATTGATACCCTCGCTGATTAACGCGGTGATAGCGGGAAGTCCCTCTGCGGTCGCTGGCACTTTGATCATCACGTTGGGTCTATCGATCGCACCAAAAAGCCTCTTCGCCTCCCCTATGGTGCCATCCGTATCATGGGCGAGACGAGGCGATACTTCGACCGATACATACCCGTCGATTTTATCGGTTTTTTCATATACGGGGGTCAATAGGTCAGCCGTCGCCTGAATGTCTTGAATGACCAGAGATTCGTAAAGATCTGCTGCATCGGCATGGGGATTCTCCTTTAGAATCGTGGTCATCGCCTCGTCGTAATCGGTACTGCCGGCGATGGCCTTTTCAAAAATGGCCGGGTTGGACGTGACACCAACAATCTCACCGGCCTCAACCATCTGTCTTAACTCGCCCGATGTCAGCAGTCCGCGGCGGATATTATCGTACCAGATGCTTTGGCCCAATTTCTGGAGTGCGATAAGTGAATTCTTTTTCATTGCCTATCCCCTCAGAATCCTATCCTCATGACTGTTCCCCACATGCCCTCCCTCGCAGATGGAAAAAGAATTTCAGACCTTTTCTCACGGTTTCTGAAAATATCTTCTCCGAGAGAAACGTTCCGGCAACCTTTTTGTTGATTTCACCGAGGGTGGGATAGGGATGAACAGCAGCAGCCAAAGTCGAAAGCTTGACCTTGCCATTTACGACGGCAACCCACTCACTTACCAAGTCGCCCGCTCGTGGCCCTAAGATTTGAATTCCAATCGGTTTTTCCTTTTCATCCAGGAGCATCTTGATTTTTCCTACCTTGTCGCCCTCGGCGAGGCTTCTATCATTATCTTTGAACTCCTCTTTCCAGACCGAATACGCTATTCCTGCTGCCTTCGCCCTCTTTTCATTCATCCCCAGACTTGCCAACTCAGGGTCACTGTAGGTACACCATGGAAGAAAAGTGTAGTCAACCTTTCTTGGTAAACGAAAAATCGCATTACTTACAACGATCCCCCCCTCATACCCGGCCGCATGGGTAAACAAATGGGCCCCCGTGACGTCTCCTGCTCCATAGATATGCTTTTGACTCGTTCTGAGCCTCGGATCCAACTTGAGGCCTCTCCGATCACGGTCAACACCGATATCCTCCAGTCCCAGTTCTCCTAAATTCGCCTCCCTTCCCAGGGCCACCAAAATGGTTTCAGCCTTGAGATCGACCGTCTTCCCCTCGCCCATCCCGATCACCACTTCCCTTTCGTTTCCCAGGTCTTTTATGTCAGTGACGCCGGCACCGAGATAGAACCTGACTCCTTCACCCTTCAACACCTCCATCACTTGATCAGCCATATCTTCATCTTCTTTGCTGAGGATATGATTGCTTCGCTGAACCACAGAGACACGTGCTCCCAGGCGGACAAAGGCCTGTGCCATCTCTATCGCGATAGGGCCTGCCCCGAGAATGATCATGGATCTCGGTAGCTTGTCAAGAGAAAAGATATCTTTATTCGTGATAAAGGGCGTCCTGTCGAGACCTCTAAAGCGCGGGATGGCGGGCGAGGAGCCCGTCGCGATCACCCATGTCTTTGCCGAAACGGCTTGCCCATTCAGCCGTATCGTGTGCTCATCGACAAACTTCGAATCTCCGAACGCCACCTTGGCCCCGAGACTACAGAACCGCTCCTCAGAATCGTGCTTTTGGATGGTACCGATAACCGATTGAATCCGTTTTGCTACGTCACGGAAATCCACAGGGCCGACCTCTACAGGTGGCAGGCCAAACTTGTCGGCATTCTTCATTAGATGATAGACATGGGCCGTCCGGATGAGTGTTTTACTCGGCACACAACCAAAATGGAGGCAGTCCCCTCCGAGTTTCTTTTCTTTCTCCACGAGAAGGGTTTTTGCACCAAGTTGAGCTGCCCCCGAGGCAACGGTCAGACCGGCTGACCCCCCACCCAATATGCCAATATCAAATTCGTAGTCTGCCACAATCTCCCCCACGGTTGTCTTTCTGAGTCATGGATTCCAATCAGTTTATCACTTGGCATCGTAACCAAAAAGGATTTTGCCCAGATCCTTCTCTTCAAACTTCGCTCAATGCGGTTTGGAAGGGTTCTAGGACACTCTGGCACAATCTAACCACCGCTCGCAAAGCCGGGATACAATAACATGCCACCATCAACGATTATCGTGGTCCCGTTGACATAATCCGGCCCATCAGAAGCCAACGAGATGGCTGTCGCCCCACCATCTTTCGGCTCTCCGACCCTGTTGTAGGGTACCCGAGCATTATTGACTAGAATGCCGATGGTGCCGTATTCCCTGAGGATCCTTTCGACCATCTTTGAGACTTGGTCTTCTCGACTCAGGGTGGTTCTTACCGGGGTTGCCTCACCCCCATTTTGTTGTAATTCCATGACCACTCTATTGACAGCTTCTTCATTTGATGAAAAATCCATGACCGCCCGCACACCTGCTCCTGTGAGGACTTTTGCCATTGCCTCCCCAAACCCCCGAACTCGCGCCCGTGACGATTGCGACTTGGCCTTTCTGTAAATCTCTTGACCGCGGCTGAGATTCATTGCGATCTGAGGGCGCCGTCATTAGACCTCCCCTCTCATCCTCTTTATGATTTTGGGCATGAAGAGGGAGAATACAAAGAGCCCTACGGAAAAGAAAACCTTGAACGATACAAGCTCACCCCAGTTCCCGCTGGCCCAAACGTCTTTCAGGGTACCGATAAAAAAGGTAAAAATGAAGGTTCCCACGATGATACCCAGGCCGGTACCAAATAAATAATCCCAGAACCGCACCTTTGTCAGCCCCATGCCGAAGTTCATAGCGGTAAAAGGGAAGTAGATAAGCCGGAGATACAGAACCGCGGCAAACCCGTTACGCTCGATCGCATCATCGTATTTTTTCAGCCTATCGCCGATCAGTGAGGCAGCAAATTCCCTCCCCAGAGTGCGCCCGATCCAGAAGGCGGCACTGGCACCAGCCATCGCTCCAACCCACACATAAACGAATCCCCAATAGGCGCCGAAAATAGCTGCACCGAGCGCTGTGAGAAGGGTACCCGGTACAAAAAGACATATCCCTACCGCGTAGGTCAGCATAAACGCAAAGGGAGCCCAGAGGCCTACAACCTCCAAGAACTGGCTCAGGGCCTCTTGGGTCAGGAAACCCCTGACGGGAGTGAAACGGATCAAATTGACCGCTCCAATGATAAAGAAAAGGAGAAGGATGGCCTTTATCATAGCCCCCGTGCGGCCTTTTTTTGATTGTTGGATAACTTCTTCCATGGCATTGTTCCTCTATGAACGACTTAATGCTCAGGCCTTTCTATCGCTCCGTATCGACAGAGAATAACCCGACTCCCTCCACAGTGGAGCGAACGTGGCGTTCTATGATGGCCCTTCTTAGCGATTATTCTGCAGTTCAGCGTGAGTACAGATTACGGCACTCTCAATCTCTTTCTACGGACAAAGCACTATGGCCGCGGTTGTCAGGAATGGGAAGGTATGTGGTAAGTGAGTTCCGTGACTCTCTTGGGGAGCGAAACCCGTTAACAGCCCCCCACACCTTTCACTCTATCCTATATGAAATCTCATCGAACCAGCGTTTACCGGATCGTCAGTCTAGTCAGAGTATTGTTTTGACTAAGGATCGCAAGAGAACGTTCTTCTAGAACTTACGTGTTCTTCTTTCTTCCCTTCCCTATCGGGGCCGTACATCGAGTAATTCGAGCATTTCCCCGACGTCCGTCGTTGGGAATTCGCACTTGTAATTGAGACACACATAGGCAGTGGCTTTTCCGTCAATAGGAGATTGATGCCGCGTAAAGTCCGCAAAGCGGACAATATCGGGTGAATCCGCATCGGCTGGGCGCAGAATGACAACCTTATTTGGCACAAACTGCCCGCGGATCGCCCTTAACATGGCTTGTGTGTCCCTGCCGGCAGAATTACCCGCAATGATCACCTCATGGGATGGGCCAAGACCGAAATCAAGGGCCAACAAAAACTGTGTAAACGCAGACGGGGATTGGCCGACCACGGCAGAGAAGGCACGCCCGATTTTCATGGCCTTATCCTCAAAATCAGGATTGGCTGTAATGCGCCCCAGACGAAGGAGGTTCAATGCCGCCACCGAGTTTCCAGAGGGAATAGCGCCATCATAGATCTCTTTCTTCCGAATCAAAATTTTCTCGCCGTCGTCGGCGGACAGATAGAATCCCCATTCTTGATTGTCCCAGAAGTGCCGGATCATATCATCGGTGAGATTCAGCGCCATCTCCAGATATCGGGTCTCGAAGGTGGTCTCGTACAGCTCTATCAAACCCCAGATAAAGAACGCATAATCATCCACAAGACCGTGACCAGCAACCTCGCCATCACGATAGCGATGAAAAAGCCTTCCGTCTGACCCTCTCATGGTCTTGAGGATGAAATCCACAGCCTCCCTGGCAGACTTGACATACCGCGGTTCATCAAAAACCCGAGCCCCTTTGGCCAGCGCAGCGATCATGAGGCCGTTCCAGTCGACAAGAACCTTGTCGTCTTTGTGCGGACGGACACGCTTCTCCCGAGCAGCGAAGAGTTTCTGCCGGCCCCCTTCCAAAATCTTCCGAAGTTCCTCCTCAGACATCTTCAGATCGGCGGCTTTGTCCCTTAGCTCTTTGTCCTTGTGAAGCACATTTGTTCCTGTCCTTCGTCCAGTCGCCTCTTCGTTATAATTCCCTTCCCTCTCAATATTGAAAACCTTGATGGCCAAATCGGCCTCCTGAGGCGAGAGGGTCTGTCTGACCTTCTCCTCTGTCCATACATAGAACTTCCCCTCTTCGCCCTCGCTGTCGGCATCCTCGCCGGAGTAGAATCCACCAGATGAGGCAGTCATGTCTCGCAGAACATAGGTGAATATTTCTTCTGTTGCCTCTCGGTACTCGCCTTTCCCCGTTGCCTGATAGGCCTCGATGTAGGCTATCGCTACCATTGCCTGATCGTAAAGCATCTTTTCGAAATGAGGCACAAGCCATTTCTGATCCGTCGAATACCGGTGAAAGCCCAATCCGACCTGGTCATATATGCCGCCTCGTCGCATAGCCCTAAGGGTTTCTTCGACCATCAGTAGGGCCTTCTCATCGCCCGTTCGATTCCAGTGGCGAAGCAAAAAAAGCAGATTGTGGGGGGTCGGAAATTTTGGGGCATCGCCAAAGCCGCCGTACTCTCTGTCGTACCGCTGGGCAAGCTGCTCAAAAGCAACTCTCAGGGTTGATTCGCCCGGTTCTTCGCCTGGCTCCACGTGCGATACCTGTTTGAGTGAGGCAGTGATCTTGTCAGCCGATTCCAGGATTTCCTCTCGACGGAGCACCCAGAGTTCCTTGACACGGGGTATGAGGTCTAACATGCCAATCCGCCCATAACGGCTTTCCTTGGGAAAATAAGTTCCTGCAAAAAAAGGCTTCTTATCAGGCATCATTATGATTGTCAGGGGCCAACCCCCACTCCCTGTCATCATCTGGCAGACAGTCATGTAAATGCTGTCTATATCGGGCCGTTCTTCTCGATCCACCTTTATCGAGACAAAAGCGTCGTTCATTAGCCGGGCCACCTCAGGATCTTCGAAGGATTCGTGAGCCATAACATGGCACCAGTGGCAGGTAGAATAACCTATGGAGAGGAATATCGGCTTCTTTTCCTTTCGGGCTTTCTCAAATGCTTCTTCTCCCCACGGATACCAATCGACCGGGTTGATTGCATGCTGGAGGAGATAGGGACTTTTACTGAAAATCAGCCGATTGTAGGGTTTCTCAGGTTTTATCGACCCAGCAACATGTCCTTTCTGCGTCATATCCTTTTCTCTCGGTTCCCCGCCTCTTGCCGGCTAGGATGTTAGGGATAGCGTGAAAACGGCGCTAAGGGCGGGGGGAATAGAAATGAAACCTTGATCTAAATCCATTCTCAGATAAAGGCCCAGAGTCTTTGTCACAATCTCATTCGTGACTTCTCAATCTAGTGGTTGACATACTTTTCTTACACCCATTATATAATTTGTCTTTTCATGAATTAAACCCTACGACGTGGAGCCACCCACGAAAACACCGAGTTGCCCCCCCCATTTCGCACCTCTGCCCCTCGGATAGGGTCTTCAGGCCATGATTTAGCGACCACCCAGATGAATTTGACTTGTACCGATTCTTTAGGCATGCCTATCTTGGCGTGTCGCTGAGTTTGAGCCGTTCGAGGGATGTGTCTCAGGCATTGCATCAGATTTGAGACTATAGCGTCACGGCATTCGACCCCGGAACGATTGGCACCCGAGTGGGTAGATCAGGGGAAGGACCCCCAAAAATGTCGCATGGCGTGCCACTTACAGTAAAATCGGTCGATCACAACTGGCCCCGATTGCCTAAAGCCAATCGGGACAACGTCGAAACGGTAAGACGCATTACGGCGAGAAACCCTATCTTTGTTACACCAGAAGGGACCATTTGACCGCCGCTTAGAATACGTGGGAAGAAGGTCAAGGGAATTGAAGCCCTGGAAGGTAAAAAAAGATCGATCGGTGAGCTGACTCTGATCGACCTTTTGAAGTTTCTGATAGATCGAAATGAGAATTTAATTCGACGTTGAGAACCGAATCACGGGTCATCGCTGTTTTGGGTTAACGGACTAAACAAAAACGGTCTGACCACTCAGGCCTCGAGGACCAACTATGCCCACGTAAGTGCCTTTTAGCCGACGGTTATTTTTATGGCATCATCCATTGGGTCCTTAAAAGGGATTTCTATCTTCAGTAGACCCGACTCGTATTTGGCTTTGGCCTTTTCTGGCACAACGGGGCAGCAGAAGGAAAGCGCAGTTACATATTCTATATTCTCTCTCGGAGCAATGAGGTTAAAGCTATCCTCGTGCATCCTCAGGTTTATGTCCTTCTTCTTGACACCTGGTATTGAAATTTCAAGGTTCAGTTTTGTATGGCCGTCATCAACATAGACACACACATCTGGAGATACTTTGAGCCTCTCTTCATCCATGTCCTGCTACCTCCTAAGATCGTTTAAGTGGGAGCGACACCTCTCATCCTCCGCTCATTGTGGAAACCTCACACATAGTATCGAATCGATTCTGGGCCTGTCAAGAATGTGACCGACCTCTCTCTTCCCTTGATTCCCCGTGAAGTTTCAGATCAAACCTAGGTCACCCAGAACCACTTACGGGATCCCATTCAAACATTATAGAAACGGGAGAGGGTCGGCTTTGCGGTAAGCCAGAGCCTGACATGAGGCGATGACTCTGTCGTCTTCATCCATGACCGTAATCATGTATGTGCCCGTCTTTCTCGTCACACTCACTTCCTTGGCTTCTGCCCGCAGGAGCGTCCCAGGCTTTGGTGAATTGATATAGGTGACACTCACGTTTAGGGCAACGGCCATTGTGCCGTGGGCGTTACAGGCCGTTTGAAATGCTTCGTCCAAAAGTGAGTAGATCGCCCCACCATGGGCCATGCCGAATATGTTTTCCACATCTGGAGTAAAGGGCATCTCCACCAGCGAATATCCCTTACCAACCGTCCTGACCTTTATCTTGAGCAGACGGGCAAATGGCTCCTCTCTGGTCCGCTCAATCAGCTTGTGATGAACCTCCTGATCCTTCATCCTTTCAGTCCTCCAGAGTGAGTATGTAGCCCCCCTCGATCTTTATGTCCAATAGACCAGAAGCGCACGTGGGCGCCTCAAAAAGCCTCAAATCTCTCTTCGATTATCTTTCCATTGCGATCAATTCGAAAAGCCTTGACATTGCTGGCCGGATCTTTGAGGGAAATGATAATGTGTAAAACATCGGTATAGAATGCTTTTTCAATGTCAACACGGGACGGATAGCAGTCTGAATCTGGATGGGAATGATAGATGGCCAGAAAATCCAAATCGAGATCTTCCATCTCCTTGAAGGCCAGGAATTGCTGCTCAGGATCTGCCAGATAGGAAACTCGACTTTCCTCACGGTTGTCGAGTTGGTAAATCTTTTCGACGATGTGGCCTTTCCCGGCAAGAAGTCCGCAACACTCGTTTGGCCACTCCCCTTTCGCATGGTCAACCATTTTTTCAAGAATCGTATGAGGAATTCTCATCACCCCGGTGTGCTTGCCCACGGCTCCCCTCAACATAGGAAACTATTCCTCACCACAGAGAAACCCCGAAACCAAGACAGGCCACCACGATATGGTAGGGAAAATCCTCGTCGGCTCATTTGCTGGCCCGTTCTGCACGGAGTGCCATACTCGCGCAAAACCCATGCAGGATCAGTTCCCAAACAAACAACATCCATCTCGATATTCCCAGGTTCTTATAGAGATTCACCGCGCCTCTGAGGTCAACCCAAAGTTACGGCATTCGCTTCAGGTAGTCAAAGGCCAGTTCACCGTCAGCCAAAACTCTGTCCCAAAGAATACCTCGTTTCTTCATCAAATAGATTTCAATGAGATAGACGGTTCGGAACCCAAAATAATCGATGTAGTGTCTGATTTTCAAGAAGATTCTGGAATCCCTTTTGGATCCGTAGATCCGAGTGCCCTCGTTTCGCTTTTCAATCGCCCACTTCTTTCCTAGAAGATAGACCTCTAGGTCATTGAGGAACGTCTCGACTTCTAATTGTTTTTCCCTTTTTTCCCATGGCGTGGCCTTCCCATGAGAGAAATAGCTCAGCCTGAGCTCCCTGTACCGCTCCAACAACTCATCGATTCTCATTCTCCTCGCTTCACCCCTGTCAGGTTTTATCGCATTCTACCAAGTTTCGAAAAATAGTGAAAACAATTGAAGGCGGGTGATGGGGTGAAGCCCTTATATCTCTCGGCTCTCACCCCATCGCGATGTTCCCTTTCCCACTATCGGCCGGACACGCGGGGAGGGGGGCTTCCCAAATTCCTTTTCTCGCTTTTTATGTCACGAAAACGGGCTTCCATAGAAACACCAGTTTCTCTCGCCCGCTCTCCCCACGGAAATCTGCGGGGTATCGCTCGAGCTCTCAGAGTTCGCAGAGTCAGAAAACCGATGGATCAGGCTTTTGGCCTAATTTTTTGAGGGGAAAAATTAGGCCAAATGATCTCCTCTGGATTGGCCTCTCACCAATCCAGAGGAAGTTCTCCCTGAGGCTCCGTGTGCTCTGTGAGATATTCTGGAGACCTCCAGTGTGCTAGGATATTCTTAGCGAAAAAATCTTGATTCGCGCTCAGAGCTTCCCTTCCCCCTTTCTGGCGAATTGCTCTTATACGAGTTTGATCAGAAGGTTCCAATGGAATTGGACAGGGGCCTCGGGAAGACGGAAGCCATTCTTCCGCACATGGCCTTGGTGGACATGACGCTTCACAAAGCTGGCGAAACTCCAGTAGAAATCAATCTTGACAAGGAGACCATAAAGGGGATAGCTTCGGGGCCAAAAGAGAGATCTGCAACAATCGGGCTTGAGTTCGGCCAGTAAGTAGATCTGCCCACATTGTGTTGAAATGGAGGGGCTAGAATGGCGAAGATAGGAATTGTCAGGGACGAACGGTATCTTCTTCATGACATGGGTTACCATCCAGAATCCCCAGATCGACTCAGGGTGATCTATGAGAGCCTCGGCGAGAATGAGATGAAGGGACTCTTCGTGGAAGTCCCTCCCCGGGCGGCCACGAAGGAGGAGATCGAAACCGTTCATGACACCTCCTACATCCATCGGGTGGCCGAGACAGCCGGGAAGCCCCACGTCCGTCTAGATCCAGATACATCAACCTGTCCCGAATCCTATGAGGCAGCTATTTGGGCAGTCGGCGGGCTCCTCGAGGCTATCGATGCGGTTGTTGGAGCAGATATAGACGGTAGCTTCGCCCTCGTGAGACCACCAGGTCACCATGCAGAAAAGGCCCGCGCTATGGGTTTCTGCCTGTTCAACAACATTGCCATTGGTGCCAGGCATGCCCAAAAGCGGCACGGTTTCGATCGGATTCTCATCGTAGACTGGGATTTACATCATGGGAACGGAACTCAAAACGCCTTCTATGACGAGAAAGAGGTTCTCTATTTTTCAGCTCATCAATACCCATTTTATCCTGGGACAGGGACAGCGAACGAAATAGGTCAAGGTGCCGGAGAGGGCTATACTGTGAATGCCCCCCTTAACACGGGATGTGGCGACTCAGAATATGCTAACATCTTCAGTCGCGTTCTTAAGCCTATCGCGCTCACCTATCAACCACAGTTGATCCTTGTTTCTGCTGGATTTGACATCCATTACAAGGATCCGTTAGGGGGCATGAAGGTGACGGCGAATGGGTTTGCTCGCCTGATGAACATTCTGAAAGACATTGCCCAGTCAACCTGTTCCGGTAGAATTGTCCTGACTCTGGAGGGAGGATACGACCTGACCGCATTAAGGGAGTCGGTCAGGTCGGTATTATTGGAGATGAAAGCGGACGATGGTTGGGTGGACCTACAGAAATATCTCGACCAGGAGAATAGTGATTACAAAACCATCGAAAGAGTAATCGAAAAGATTCAGGAGATCCAGGGGAGGTACTGGAGTTGTTTCTAACCTCTCGATTGAAAATACCGGGTGCCCCTCTTTCTGGCCCGCCCCGCCTCCCCCGTGATTTCAACTGTGATCGGACAGGCCCTGAAATCTGATCGTGCCGATCTTGCCCCGTCCTTCGTGGGGCTCTCTCTCCGATCAAGAATCGGAGTTGACCCGCTCTTTCAGTTCCTTTCCAACTTTGAAAAAGGGAAGTTTTTTTGGCGGAACAGAGACGACCTCGCCCGTTTTCGGGTTCCTCCCCTTGTAACCCCCGTAGTTTCGAATCACAAAGCTTCCAAAACCTCTGATTTCGATTCTTTCACCCCGAATCAAGGAATCCCTCATTCCGTCAAAGATGGTGTCGACTATAACCTTGGCTACTTTTTGCGTGAGATTTGTCTTTTCGGCCAATTGAAGGGTCAGCTCAGCCTTGTTCATACCTACCTCCTCTCTCAAGTCTTATGGTTCTTACTCAAAGATTTTTTCGAATGTATTCAATCGCGTTTCGAAAAATTGCCACCCCCGCTCCTTCCTCGTCGAGCTTCTCCCTCGTCCATCGAGGGTGATTGGTTGCGTGGGTGTATGCCTCTGGATGTGGCATTAGGCCCATCAGTCTACCCGTCTCATCGCAGACTCCAGCAACGGCCTCGACCGAACCATTGGGATTCAAAGGGTATTCCATCGTAGGCTCCCTAAAGTCTCGATCCGTATACTGAGCAACAATTAATCCTTTCTTCGCCATATGCTCTAGCATTCGATCGTCACCCGGCAAAAACTTTCCTTCCCCATGCCTGACCGGTAAGTAAACACCCTCCATACCCTGTGTAAAGACGCAAGGGCTGTCTTGATTGATCTTGAGGTAAACCCATCGGTCCTCAAACCGTCCTGAATCGTTGAATGTTAACGTCACTTTTTGTGTTTCATAATCCCCATCAAACCCCGGCAACATACCGGATTTAACCATCACCTGGAACCCATTGCAGACTCCCAGGATGAGTTTCCCTTGTCCAATAAATCGTAAAACCTGGTCGTAGAATCTTTCCCCCGTCGTCTCTATTCGGGTATAGCGGAGGCGATTCGCGCATGCTTTCGCTGCCCCCAGGTCATCACCATCGAGAAACCCCCCTGGGAGATTGAGAAAATCATAATCGTCGAGACGCGTCTGTCCATGGATCAGCTCACTGATGTGAACGATATCGACAACGTCGGCACCGGCCAGTCGACAGGCGTGCGCCATCTCCCTTTCACAATTGATTCCATACCCTGTAACGACGATACATCGAACCGTTTTGCCCATGGGTGCATTGAGCTGTCTGGGTTTCCCAGAGGGAACGCTTCAGATCGCTTTCAATCCAATTTGCTCAAGACGTTGAACAATATCAGCAAACTCTCTTTCAAAGCTTACTTTGTTGCGATGGGTGTTTCCCCCGAGAACCACCTCTTTGGGCTTTCCGTCCCGTCCGGAAACATAGACCCACAGTCTACAGTGGGGAACGAAAAAGGCCATCACAATGCCAATGACCAGAAGAATACATCCAATCCAAACGATCCAAACACCCGGGTCTTTGGCTACCTGAAGAACTGTGAAATCCTTCAGGAGGATGTCTTTCAGGGTGAAAATCAAACGTCCTCCCCTCTTTTCATCAAAATCTGGAAAATCCCTGAACAACCAGATCCGACGGGGAGGTTCATCCCTCGAAAAAAGGGCCACCTGAACCCCCGCTCCAAATTTATGGACCTCTGGGAAATACCCTAAGAACTGCAAAGCCGTGTTGTCATCAGGAACTCTCATCCGCTGTCCCTGGCCGACCGTGAATTCGTTCGATGCACCGCCTCCTCTTTTTCTGACCTCTAGGACAATCTCGGCCTCCTGACCGTACGATGATTGATAGAACTTTAGTCCCTTGTAGGTCATCGGGTGGTTCACCCGAACCTTCTCCTGACGGACCGCTTGGCCGTTCTCGAGGATGGTAAGACGACTCGTATACTCACTCACGAATCTGTCTGGTCCGGGTGTATCGTAATAGGATATTTCAAAATCATCGCACCTCAGCTGGTAGCCCAGGGGATAGCCAACGAAGCGGCCATTCTTTCGCAGAGAAATCTGGTCCACCGTCTGGCCCTCTGCGATTCTAACCACGCCTTTGAAACCGAAGACCGACCCGGCCATTCCCCCTATCAGGATAATGATTATGCTGAGATGTGCAACGTAAACCCCGAAACGGCCGTACCTGCCCTTCTCAAAATAGAGGAGAAGGCCGTCAGGTTTTTCGACCCGTATGGGATTGCTAAATGCATGGCGGATGTTTTTCTGAAGTTTCTCTTCCAACCCCTTTCGTTCTTTAACAACCCTGAAGTTCCCCGTGAAAGGTAGGGCTTTGATACTCTTCGGACTCAAATCAATTCTCGGATGAAAAATCTGTCGCCAGACTACTGGAAGTCGCTCCAGGGAACAAAAGACCAGATTGAGCACCAGCAAAGCCAGGATAGCCAGGAACCACAACGAATGGTACATGTCGAAAAGACCAAAGACGTCGAGGATTCTGGCCAGGGTGGGACCATATTTGTCCAGGTATTGCTGGGGCGTCCCATTCTGCAGGATAATTGTTCCCAAAACGGAGGTGGCTGCCAGTAAGATCAGAAGAAAGATTGTCAGTCGCAGCGATGAGAAAAAATTCCACACTACAACGCTCAATCCCTCTGACTTCCTATTCTTCAAAACGGCCCTCTTGTAACGGTGTCTAGGCGAATAAAATCTCGTAAATTGCTGATTTTTAACATACTCCAATTTCAGTGTCAACCTAAAAACACTGAGAATCTCAACCCCTACTGAGACTTAATTCTCTCTCTCATGCCCGATGAAAGATGGGACTTTCCATTCGAATCAATGATCAAAACATCCGCATCAGCCAGCCCCTCAACAAGGGCAATCCCTCGGTCCGGTCCCATCACAAATATGGCTGTTGCCAGGGCATCTGCCCAGATTAACTTCTTGTGAATGACAGTGACGCTCCTCGATTTCCTTGCGGGAAACCCCGTAAAAGGGTTGAGGATCTCGTGATATCGAGTCCCATTCTTCACAAAGTAACGCTCGTAGTCTCCGGAGGTCGCTATTGCTGAATCTCTCGTGGGGATGGTCGCCACGGTTTTCGATTTATCCCGGGGATCTTGGATACCGACAACCCACGGCACTCCAAGCTTGGTTCCCCCTGTTCTGAGATCACCCCCGGCATTCACGATAAAGTTCCTGAATCCTCGACGGCGGAGAATATGAACCGCCTGGTCCACCGCATACCCCTTAGCGATTCCTCCAAGAACGATTTGCATCCCCTCTCTCTTTAGGGAGAGAATCCTCTCTTTGTCGTCTAATTCAAGTGACCCATAGCCTATGAGACGGCGTGTCGCGTTTACCTCTTTTTGAGAAGGAAGTCGATCCTCTTTACGGCATCGGTCCCAAAGATCCACGAGACCGCCCACGGTGATATCAAAGGCACCATCCGACAGATTGGATGTTTCCAACGCAATCCGGACGACAGTGATCAAATCAGGACTGACCCGTACCCCCTTGCCTCCTGCACTGTGATTGATACGCCAAACGTCACTGCCCTCGATTCTTCTACTCATAAGCCATTCGATTCTCCGCATCTCCTGAAAAGCCTCATTAACAGCCCCGACACTCGCTTCGTCATCTGGCGCGATCAGCGTGATCTCAACCAGAGTGCCCATGATAAACTGGGTTCGTTTCAGAATTTCAGGACCTTTCGACCGACATCCAGCGAAAAGCAGAAGGGTTGTCAGTCCAAAAAAGATAGTCCGATGGAGTCCGGTTTTCATGCCCTTTGAAACCCTCTAAAGAACGGAACATGGAGGACGCCTGGTGCTCCCACGTCTGGCACCCAAAAGGATCGACCGAATCTACGGAAATCCTGGCTTCGCTAGACTCGAAGAACCCTCCGGAAACGAACGAATCCTCCTTGGAATCACGAAAAAAGGGGCTCTTGGCCCCCATTTTGATGTCCACCAACAACAGAACGGTGAACGCTTATTGCTTACGCCTCCAGATCGTCGTCCTCCCTATCAGAGAAAAACCAATATACCCCCTCACCTTCAGCTCATCACCTTTGAGGTTCATCTTGCAGGAATAGGTTTTACCATTGTCTGGGTCATAGATATGACCGTCGACCCATTTATTCTTGCCATCGTATCTAAACCCCCAGACGATATTCAGACCGATAATCTTACGATTCCTTTTCGAGGGATCCGGGTTTTCTGCGTCGAGTTTCTCCGTTCCATCCTCATTCTTGGGCTCCTTGAGCCATATTATTTTTCCGCAGTATTGGTCACCGCATTTGTAGATCTCAACCACGGCTTTATCGTCTTCGGTTAACCAATTCCCAAGGATGGCATTCCCGTCAGCTTGTTGAGCGCCAGCGCTCACGATGGGTAGCACGATCAGACAAGCGATGAATAGGACGAACCGTTTCATGGTATTGCTCCTCTCCTGAGAGCTTTCTGGCATCGGGTGTCCATGGGGGTGAGCTATTCTACAATCTCCCGATAGGTTCCTCAAGCCATTCAATTTTTCTCTTTATTTCCGGATCGACCAGTCACCATTGAAACGCCTTTTCGGCTCTGTGACGAATCATGAAACATTAAAAGAATTTAATATTCATTTAATGTTCTCTTAATTCATATTGTCTATAAGAACTAAAAAAACATATACCTCCTTTGTGAAGCAGGGCCCAATGGCTCTGCTTTTTTTTGACTAGCCACTCGAGTTCTTCGGCATGGGTTCGAGGTTTACCTGGTCTCCGAAGTGCTCGGACAAGGCGCGCTCAAGGGCCCGAAGCTGTGTGCCGTCTTCCATCTCGACCACCAGTCCCCCATCGTCGAACACCTTGAGCCAGCCGAAGGATTGGACTACGCGGCAAAACTCCTTTGGGTCCACGGTGATCCATCCTTTCATACGGCCCGTCAATTCCTCTCCAGAGAATGGACGCTCGATGGTCAGGTCGACTTCTCGGAATTTGGCCCGCCAGCCAATTCTTGCAGATTGTACCAGAACGGGTTGCACAGGATCGTGCACCGCCGCACACCGAAACCATACCTTGGCCCGAATCATGACATCCTCCCCAGACACGTCCTAGGATACAGAAGGAATACTAAGACAGTCAAGGCAGAACAACGTCCCTCGGGCGATCTCTTGCCCAAAATCCTTTTGAAAGGATTTGGCTACCGCGATCCACCACCTTTTTAACAGAACGGGTAACAGGAAAAAGGTGAAAGGCTCAGAAGAAACGCAATCCAACTGGTTTGAATTAGATTTTGGGTGATTTCTGGAAATTCTTTGGTTATGTGATATTTCCTTTTTGGAATCCCCCCATGCTT
Organism: uncultured Thermodesulfobacteriota bacterium; assembly: GCA_964348095.1. GTDB lineage: Bacteria > Desulfobacterota > BSN033 > WVXP01 > WVXP01 > WVXP01. The sequence continues at coordinate 43,290 of CAYGBK010000076.1, forward strand.
ACATACTCAGATGTCAAATCTTACCGTCCTGTCATTCAGCAGAATCTGGTCAAATTGGAATCCGTTGTCACGTCGTTCTCTCGTCAATAGAGCATCCATTGCAATCCCCTTCGTAATCCTTTAACTTATGGACGGACTCTGTTCCGGAGGAATTTATGGAAGTGAAAAATGCTATTGAGAATCGGAGGAGTTACCGGGCTTTCGACGCGAGACCTATCGAAAAGGAACTCGTTGACGAGGTACTTCACCGAGCCGGGAAGGCTCCGTCAGCTCTAAACGTCCAGCCATGGGAGGTGACTGCGGTGATGGGGGTAGAATTGAAACGCCTCACCGGACGCCTCCTTCATGCGTATCGTGAGCGATCTGTAGCCTGCACCCCTGGAGCGCGCCGACCTCTCCCCGAGCACATTCAGAACCGAAGGAGGGAATCCTTCAGACCTCTGGCGAAACTTCTGGATCAGGAGGGATTGACTCTCGATTCCTTTGTCGGAGAAGGGAGTTGCCGTTTCTATGGAGCCCCTGCTGCGATCATCATTTGTATGGATAGTGCCTTCTCCAGGGATCGATACCTGTGTCTAGGCGTTTTTCTGGGTTATCTCCTTTTGGCAGCCCACGATTTGGGCCTCGCAACCTGCCCTGTGGGCTTGATCTCGACCTATGACGAAGAGATTCGGGAACAACTCAATATACCAGACACCAAAGAGGTGGTCATCGGGGTTGCCCTCGGTTACGAGGATAAGTCTTCACCGCTAAGTCATTTTTCCACACCACGGGAATCTCTAGAAAGCTATGTGAGGTGGTTCATTTGACGGTAGGGTGGGTCGAATGGGTAGGCTTTTCATCGGAACAAGCGGGTACAGTTACCCACACTGGGGCAAAGGGGTTTTCTACCCGAAAGGTCTTCCACAACGTGGCTGGCTCGAATACTACAGTCGACACTTTGAAACTGTAGAACTCAATGTCACCTTCTATAGGCTTGTCAAGAAAGAGGTGTTTATCGGGTGGCAGCAAAGGACTCCGGATAGTTTCCGCTTCGCTGTGAAGGGAAGCCGATATATCACTCACATCAAAAGGCTCCTAGACTGTGAAGACGCGATCCACCGTTTCTCTGAAAACTGTCAGGGCCTGGGGCTAAAACTCGAGGTCATTCTGTGGCAACTTCCTCCCCGTTTCGTTTACCAGAAGGAACGACTGTCATCCTTCTGCACCCTCGTATCCAATCCGTCTGTTTTAAAGAAGACTCGCCAATCCTTCGAGTTTCGTGACAAGAGCTGGTTTGTTCCGGAGACCCTCCGTCTCCTCGAGCACCATGGATTCTCCCTGTGCATTTCAGACTCCTCCCATCTCCCATCCATGGAGACGATCACCGCCGATTTTGTCTATCTAAGATTCCACGGAAGTCGATCCCTCTACCGCTCGACATACACAGACCAAGAGCTCAGCCGATGGGGGCAGAAAGTCCGAGCCTGGTTGAATCAGGGCCTATCGGTATATGCCTACTTCAATAACGATGCTCACGGCTATGCTGTTGGGGATGCCCGGCGACTCCGTGAATATCTCATTACCGCCTAGACAAATCGGCTCTTGGTGATAAACAACTTTTATCAGCTGGGAAAACTCGGGGGGCTTGACCCACCAGGGGAAAGAGGATACTTTTAGCACAATATCTTGAGGGGATCGCCCCCTTGTCCTTCCCCATTTTTGATAATGGCTGTTGCCTTGCGGCGATGCCTCTGAATCTAGCGCTGTTCAAGGGGATCTATCATGGATGAAACACTTTCTAGAGACGAGATCTTGGAGTCTCTGAGACAGTGTCAACTCTTTGCCTCTCTTCCAGATGAAACTCTCGACCAGGTCGTTAAGAAGTGTGCATACCAAACCTACGGACCCGGCGCAGTGGTCTTCGATGTCGAGGACCCATCTGATACGGTCTACATCATCAGGTCGGGGGTCGTGGAGATTTCCAGAACGAATCCAACGACGCAGGAAATGGAGATCGTGGCTTACCTCGGGGAACGGGAAGCCATTGGGGAAATGGCCATTTTGACCGGTTCCCCTCGAGGTTCTATGGCACGCGTGCCTGAGAAGGCTGAACTTCTGGCCATTTCCAGGAAAGGCTTTCTGGGTCTCTTGGGCAAGACACCGGGCCTGACGGTCCGGCTCGCCACGATTCTCGCAAAAAGACTCGAAGCATGGATTAGAAAAGAGAGACTCCAAATACAGGGACAGGAACTGTCCGGCAATCTAGAGTACTTCGACGCTTCCACGCTGATTCAGACCCTAGCACAAAGCGATCGGACTGGACTCTTGACCATTATCGGCCAGAAAGACCAAACGGTGGGGAAAATATACATTGAACGGGGGGAGGTTCGATATGCACGGCTTGGCCAATTGAAAGGCGTCGAGGCATTCTATCAAGTATTCCAGTCGGTCACTGGCAAGGCTTTTACGTTTGAGGTTGGAGAATTTGAAGCGATGCCGAAGGAAGACAGGATTCCTTTTCGGACCATCGCCCTTCTCTTTGAGGCGAACCGGTTACGGGACGAACTGAACAAACTGAAAGAGGACATCCCCAATACCAACAAGGTCTATCTGCCCAAGGGTAAAAAACTATCTTGGAACGACCGAGAGACAGAGGCGCTAGCAAAGGAGATCTGGCAGCTCCTTCATCAGGGCAGATCCCTAGGCTTTATTCTTGAAAAAGCACCGGTTTCGCACTACTCAGTATATCGGATCCTATCTCAGATGCTCGAACAGGAGCAAATCGGCCCCTGACGTGAACCTTCAGGGGTTCAATGCCTCACCCATTTCCCGAGGAGCTAGAAATCCATGCTCCATAACCCCAGGCCGATTCCTTATGCTTCTGCCTCCGAGTGTAAGAGATGTTTGAGAGAGTCCCAGAGACTTACACTCAGAGGGTGGCAAAAAACCTCCTATATGTAGGCTGAGAGGGAAGAATTACCAGGAGTTTACGGTGAAACGCTATCTCCCATCTTATGAAACCTGTTTTGTCTGTGGCAAGAAGAATTCGATAGGACTCAGGTTGTCCCTCTACGTCGAGAATGGCCACATACGGGCCGAATTCAGGCCTAGGGCTGAACTATGCGGATTCTCTGGGATCCTTCACGGGGGGATCATCTCATGCCTCGTCGATGAAGCACTCTGGTGGTCATCGGCGGTCGCTTCTGGAAGGTTAGTGGTGACCAAGGATTTGAGGGTAAACTACATCAAACCCTTGACCCTTCGAAAGACCTATCTTGTCGAGGCGGACCGCCCTGACCCGGATGGAGAGATCTATTTGTGTCGGGGAAGGATTACCGACCCTACCGGCTCTCTTTACGCGGAGGGAAATGGAGCCTATTCGCCGCTTAGATGGGGTAAGAACCGCAATCCTGATGAAATTCTCTCCTATGTTGATGAGAATGGAAATCCCCTGGCTGAGGACAAGATTTATCGATTTGAAATCACGGAAGCTACAGGCCCATGAGAATGAGCAAGCAGGCAGCAAGCTAGGGAGAACTTTACGGCAAGGAGCTCATTGACGCAAAGAAAGGATACTCTGTGTCTTCGGCAGCAGCGAGAAGGTCAGAAAATACTCTGGCCGAACCTGAGGCCTAGGGCCAGGGACGAGAGAGCGCTCAGGGAGTCGAAGACTCATCCTTTAGATCCCTGACCTCATGTCTGAGGCCTTCAGCGCATTTCAGGAAAAATAACAGGACTTCCAAATCCTCGTCCGTGGCCACATAGACCTCGCAATGTCTTTCCGTTGATGGATCGATGATTCTAACCGAATAACGCATATTTCTTGGCTTCCTCACATGATGAGACTCTTATTGGATGGGGGGGGCCTCTATAGCTCTCCAACAAACCCTTCGCAGGGGCGAGGCAAGGCCCTTTCATCCCTATCTTAGCCCGAATCAGGGCCAAAGTCTACAGTTTTGGTACCGAGCTACATACGCTCCTTTTAACGCACATTTTTCCTGGAATTCTCTCTCAAAATACCGGGGTGAAGTCTCGGGCCAAGTTCCTCGTCTGAGAAAGGATCCCAGATATAAACCATAATCTCGTTCCCATACGGCCTCAACATGTAACTGAGGGTAACGGATAACATAAGATAGCCCCTCTCGATTCCCTCCTCGTCAATGATTCTAATGGCAGAACGAAAGCCCCTAATTCTCTTCTGAAATTGGGCTACATACGGTCCCGGCCGCCCCAAACCCATTCTTTCTGTTCTGTCGGTGTGGCGCATGAAAACCCGTTTCCCGTCATCAGGGATGTCGAGGAGGACAGCATACATGTCAGGTGTCAGGCTGTAGACGTAGATCTCATAAATCTTATCTGGGATTTCCGCCACGCTGATCCGTCTAGCCGCCGTATGTGAATAACATCCTATCAAAACCATGAGTAATGGGGCTGCAAACGTCCACAATCGTCTCATGATCATTATAATGCTTCTCCCTTTTTCGACGCCTCTTACAATATTATACACCCCTATGTCTAGAAACAAGGGTCCCCACGATCACGAATGACCATAGACGATTCATTTTCCTCAGTCTTGTGGACATTCATGCCCCTGAGGGACGTTTGCGCAAGAATGCGGCGGTACTGCCCGGGTCCTTCGCAAATCCCTTTGGACCACCAGTATCGAAGTCATTTCCAGAGCATTTTACCAGAAGGTGGGAAGGGAAGCTCTGAGCACGAATCAAGATTCTTCCCTAAGTAGATCCTAGCACACTGGAGGTCTCCAGAATCTCTCACAGAGCACACGGAGCCTCAGAGGGAACGTCCTCTGGATTGGTGAGAGGCCAATCCAGAGGAGATTCCTTGGCCTAATTTTTCCCCTCAAAAAATTAGGCCAAAAGCCTGGTCCATCGGTTTTCTGACTCTGCGAACTCTGAGAGCTCGAGCGATACCCCGCAGACTCCTGTGGGGAGAGCGGGCGAGAGAAACTAGTGCTCTCACGGAAGGCCGTTTTCATCAGACAAAAGGCGAGAAAAGGGATTTGCGCAACAGCCCGTCCCCACTTGCCTGGTTGAGGGCGGGACGGGTGTCAAGGCGAAAGCCAGGGAGCGAATGGATATGAGGATTTCCCCATCGAATTCAAAATTGTGTTGACACATGACGAGGTTAGATATTCTCCTTTTCGGGAACTCAGGAAACTGCTCACCGTAGGCGACGGGCTCTTAAGAGCAACTTTTCATCCGCGGAATTGATTGGCCACGGCGTAAGCCTGGTGGGAAGGAACGTGATCAGAATGAACCGCGAGGAACGGGGTGGGAAAATCCGAATGGAAGTCCGCCGGAAAGGGCGCTTTTCACGAGCCAGAGAGAATGGCTATTGATTTACCAAGAATCGTATCGCTACTCCTATAATGTAGATACTGTGTTCTTGAATAGGCACAGGTGGAGGAAAGTATCTATAGTCGGTCGCGGCTCCACCAAATTGATCGTGCCTCACGCCAGCTCTGCCCACTTCTGAGACAAGACGACCTGTCTCAACAACGATAACTCCCTCTGCACCGATCTTGCTAGAGGCTTTGAGAAGGCGGCTTTCAAGAGAGTCTGTGTCTTCACCCAATTCGCCCCTGATTGACACCTGTCCGATAATCTGATGAGGACGGTCCACACCGTTCTTGAACAGCTCGGCTTTCTGCACCTCCGGGAAAGTTTCTTCCGTCACAGGATCGTAGGTGAAATCTCTAATCTGGCCATTGGAGGCACATCCCAAGACGATCACCGCCATGGAGAATACACACCATTTCAGGATAGACAAAATCATAAAACCCTCACGGTCCGAGGACTCTCTTCAATTCCTTCCGCCTCTATTTACAATATCCTCTAATTTCCTCAATTTGTAGAGGGACTTCCTGCGGAACATCTCCTCGTCGCCACCTAAGCCTTGAGTCTCCACCTTGCTTGGTGGGGCAAGGGCACGTTTTTTGCAAAGACCTGGGTGAAACTCAATGGAGAGGAACTATCATGAGAAGAGTCGGATTAGTTGTGGCACTGATCCTTCTCGCCTTCAGCTCAACAACATTCGCAGCCGACCTACAGTTCACGGAGTCGAATTACTTCGAAGAGAACGGATCCTTTATGGTCATGGGTTTTGTCAAAAACATCTCCACCAATACGATCAAGGACATCACCATCACGATCAAATACTACGATAAAGCAGGAAAGTTCCTTCGATTTGAGACCACGTCCGCAAATCCCTCTATCCTCCATCCAGGCGAGGAAGCGAACTATCGGGTAGCTATTCCTGAGGACAAACGGATCGCTTCAATCAAAAAGAGGGTCAAGGGAACACCAGAAGAGGAGAACTGAGAAGAAAAGCAATAACGAACCTCATTGAAAAAAAGCGCCGGTATCGATATAGTATCGGCGCTTTTCATTTTCCGTGCGTTTTGAAATCCCTCACAACATTTGGGGCCGAAGGAATTCTTCTCTCTCGACCGCCTGACGGCAGAGGAATTGACGCTTGAGTTTTCTAGAATATTATTGATAGCTGGGGCGAGATGAAAGATCAACAGATCCATGAGGCTGTTCGGATTCTTCGCCAGACGGTGAAAGCGTGGGAAGACCCTGCAGTGACCCAAGTGGCCCGGCGGAGAGATCCATATCTAGTCCTGATCTCGTGTATCCTCAGCTTGAGAACCCAGGACGAAACGACCCACCAGGCGTCACAACGTCTCTTCAACCTTGCCAAAGGACCTGGAGAAATGGTCAGGTTGTCACCCGAACAGGTGGAGAGGGCAATCTACCCTGTGGGGTTCTACCGCAACAAAGCCAGAACGATACTCCACATCTCGAGGACCCTATTGGATAAGTATGGTGGCCGCGTTCCCGACGAACTCGACGAAATCCTGACACTCAAGGGTGTTGGGAGAAAAACCGCCAATCTCGTGGTTACCTTGGGGTATGGCAAACCCGGTATCTGCGTTGATACCCATGTGCACAGAATTGCAAACCGGTGGGGCTATGTGGCGACGAAGACGCCCGAGAAGACTGAATTCGCCCTGAGGAAAAAGCTCCCTCCTCAGTACTGGATAGAAATCAACGACATGTTGGTCTCTTTTGGTCAGAAAATCTGTCGTCCTCTCAGCCCCAAATGCAGCACCTGCCCTTTCCGGCAGTATTGTGAACGCGTTGGCGTGACAAGAAACCGCTGACTGCGTAATGAGGGGGTCCTCACCCTGGATACCCTTGAAAAGGGATACCCTCCCTGATACGATCTATGGAAAACCTAGGTCCAATGCCACTCCCTGACGAAAATCAGCCGCCTTCGGGCCGAACGTGTGTCATCAGGATGGAATTTCACGGGCAGGACTTTTAAACCAACAGAGACATAGACTGGATGGAGAGGACAGTTCTCAACGGGGCTTAGAAACTGGATGCCCTGCGCCGCGATGAAAACTGACGCCAAAAAACCTTTGATCGCAATCACCTGCACCTCTATGGTCGGAGGGGCCTGGGGAATCCATTCGCCGAATACCATGATGGACTACCAATTTCGCGAATACTCCCGCGGTGTCGAATCGGCAGGAGGCCTTCCCGTTCTGGTTCCTGTTGTGGAAAAGGCCGAAACAGTGAGTGCGACCATTGGAAGGGTCGACGGCCTCATTCTCACTGGAGGGCCAGACATCTGTCCGCGATTTTATGGCGAGGAGCCTATGGTGGGAATCGGTGACATGGACTATCCTCTCGACGTGATGGAATTGGAAGCAGCGCGGCACGCCGAGAAGACAGACATTCCTATTCTCGGAATCTGCCGGGGAATCCAGACGATCGCCGTCGCTTTTGGAGGAAGCCTCTTTCAAGACATTCCTACCCAGGTCGGCTCAAGCCTTGATCATAGGCAGAAAGCCGACAAGACGATCAATACCCATCGGGTGAACATCACCAATTCCTCGAAGCTCTTCCACGTCGTCGGAAGGGAAATCCTCTGGGTCAACAGCAAACACCATCAGGCCGTTAGAACCCCCCCACCGGGGTTTATCGTTACTGCCAAAGCCAGCGATGGAATCATTGAGGGAATTGAAAAGCCCGACAGCCCATTCCTTCTTGGAGTGCAGTGGCATCCTGAGGGAACCTGGACTCACGATGATGCCTCTATGAAGCTTTTTGCCGCTCTTGTTGCGGCAGCAAAGAAGCGAGGCAAGGCGAGGGAAGTCCACAAAGGCAGATCGTCCTGAGACGTCGTGGAGGATCTTGCTCTATCTCATGCCTACGGTCGATGACAAACGTTCTGGAAGATTTAGATCTTAAGGCAAAACGATGGGTCTTCAGGGATCGAACCGACGCGGGGCGACGATTGGTTCCATTCCTCACGAAGTGGGCGGCTCGGGAAGCCATCGTTCTGGCCATCCCATCTGGGGGTGTTCCTGTTGGGCTTGAAGTTGCTACCGCCATGTCACTCCCATTTGACCTGGTCATTGCCCGTAAGCTCCCAATACCCGGAAATCCGGAAGCAGGATTTGGGGCCGTCACGCTCGACGGCAATGTCTTTCTGAATGAATCCATGGTCCAGACACTTGGACTGACGCCACCTCAGATCGAGGCGTCTGTCGGGGTTGTGAAAAAACAGATCGGGACTCGAAACCGTATATTCCGGCAAGGCAGACCACCCCCTTCGGTCCGAGGAAGGGCTGCCATTCTCATCGACGACGGACTCGCATCTGGATATACGATGCTGGCATCGATCAACTCGATCAAGAGAGGAAAGGCGAAAGAGATCGTTGTCGCTGTTCCCACCGCCCCAAATCATTCGGTTCAGAAGATCGCCCCTTTGGTGAATCAAATGGTTTGTCTGAACATTCGGGAGGGCCCATATTTTGCCGTCGCCGAAGCCTATCAAAACTGGGATGACCTGTCAGAGGACGAGGTACTGGCCTATTTGAAGGCATGAACACTCAGAGGTCAGTTGTCGGTTGTCAGCAGAATCAAAAAGTACAAGGTGAGAGATAGAATGGACACTCCTCAGCTACAGAAAAGTAAACAAAACAGACCAGACGTGCCCTTCTCCATTCCGACGCATCGTTTCGACCAAAAGAATGAGATGTTCAAGAGAAGCAATTGGGATGAGACGATGCAGCCCTATGGGAAACGCTTCTATAAGGAGGTCAAGTATAGGAAAGAAATCGGGTATCGAAAGCTTGACTATGCCTTTCGCAACGCCGGGTGGAACCTGGAATGGGGCTTCGGATTTGGGAATTCTCGAAGCAACTATGGCCTCTATTCTTGGGATGGCGTCCCGGCCAAGATCCAACACTTTGTAGAAGCCGGGGGTATGGTCAAAGAATCCCCTGAGGAGATGAGCCGCCTCATCAGAAAGGTCACTAAATTCTTCGGAGCGGATCTGGTAGGCATCTGCGGGGTTCATCCCAACTGGGTTTACTCTCACGAATTCAACTTACTCACCATGGAGCATTATCCGATTGAGCTTCCCGAGGACTGCCATAACGTTATCGTCATGGCGATTGAAATGGATTATGATGCCATCCGCTCCTCCCCCACAGGGGTAGCAGGAGCCGCCACCGGCCTAGGATATTCCAAGATGGCCTTTGTGGCAAATTTGACTGCCGCCCTAATTCGAGGTCTGGGATATCGAGCCATTCCGGCTGGAAACGATACGGCCCTCAGCATCCCCTTGGCCATGGCTGCAGGACTCGGAGAGTGGAGCCGTATGGGACTCTTGCTTACCCCAGAATTCGGTCCACGGGTTCGACTTTGCAAGGTATTCACCAATCTTCCCCTCACCTACGACTCGTATCGCGCCTTTGGAGCGGTACAGTTCTGCAAGACCTGTGAGAAATGCGCCATTCATTGCCCCTCTCAGGCAATCCCATATGGCGAAATGACTCGAGATGGTCATAACATCTCTAATCACTCTGGTGTGTTGAAGTGGTACGTCAACGCAGAGAAATGCTTTTCTTTCTGGGCGAAAAACCGGCAGGATTGTGCGACCTGCATCCGGGTCTGCCCTTTCAACAAAGCGCCTGGGTTGATTCATGAGACCGTTCGATCTGTGGTGAAGAGGACGACTCAATTTAACCGTTTTTTTGTGTTGATAGATGGTCTCATGGGATATGACAGGCCCTACCCGGCAAACAGATTTTGGGATTCCCCATCACGGAGGCGTCAATGAGACTTGACAGGTTTCGGTTGGACGACAAAGTGGCAATCATCGTCGCCCGGGATCGTCGAAAAACCTCCTCCTGTGAAGAGGAGTTAGAGTCACTCGGTAGAAAAGTGATGAAATTCTCATAGTCTATTATCCGAAGTACACCCCCCGGACGAACTGGAACATCCGATGAGGTAGCAGACGTAATCCTTTTTCGCTTCTCTCAAGAGGCAAACTACTTGGTTGGCGAAACGACTCGGATCACCGGTGATCAAATAATACACTGAGAAGCATGGGCTCTAGAAGGAAACCCGCAGTTATCATTCATCCCTCTGACAATGTAGCAACCGCCTTACAGGTTATCCCGCAGGGCACTTGCATTTTCCTGAAAAAGGGCGGAAAGGCCTGGAGGATTGTAGTTTGCGAAGAAATCCCGATGGGACATAAGTTCAGTCTATCGAGGGTCGAGAAAGGAGGGAGAATTATCAAGTATGGAGAAACTATTGGAATCGCAACAACTCACATCGATATAGGGTACCATGTCCATATTCACAACCTCGAAAGCAGAAGGGGAAGAGGGGATTTAGAGGAGTAGAGGAGTTTCTGATGGAATTTCTGGGGTACCGGAGAGGGGATGGCAGAGTGGGAGTGAGGAATCATCTATTGATACTTTCCTCTGTCGTCTGCGCCAATGAGGTTGCCCTCCGAATAAAGCGCAGAATCCCACTGGCTGCTGTCGCCACTCACCCATTCGGATGCGGGATGCTTGGTGAGGATCTTAAGCAGGTAAGACGGACGCTCCTTGGTTTTGCCACCCATGCAAATGTCGGCGCAGTCATTGTCGTTGGCTTGGGTTGCGAGGAAGTCGACGCCAGACAGTTAGGAGAAGAGATCAGCAGGAGGAGCCAAAAAGTGAAATCTCTCGTGATCCAGGACTGTGGGGGATCAGAAAAGACGGTCAAGAGAGGCATCGATTTGGTAAGAGAAATGGCAAGGTCGCTTGACCAGGAGAGGCGAGTCGCGGTCTCCTTTTCGGACCTGGTTATGGCAACCGAATGCGGAGGGTCAGACTTTAGTTCGGGCCTGGCTGCAAACCCTGCCATTGGCTTTGTTTCGGATCGGCTGATTGACTCGGGCGGGACAGTCATCCTTTCAGAAACTCCTGAGATCATTGGGGGTGAGCACATCCTGGCGTCACGGGCCATCAACAAAGGAGTCGAAAAGAGAATATACGAGATTATTGAACGGGTGGAAGAGAATGCTCGCTTTGCGGGGGTAGATATCAGAGGGGCGCAACCGAGCCCCGGAAACATCAGAGGAGGAATCAGCACCATCGAAGAGAAATCCCTGGGTTGCATCTATAAAGCAGGAACGAAACCGGTTCAGGGTGTGGTTGAATATGCCGAACCAATCCCGGAAAAGGGGTTATGGATTATGGATACGCCCGGGCAAGACGTGGAGTCAGTCACGGGCATGGTTGCCGGTGGAGCCCAGATTGTCGCTTTCTCGACAGGGTTGGGAACTCCTGTAGGCTGTCCCATTGCTCCGGTCATCAAAATTACGGGAAACGATGAAACGGCTCGAACGATGAGGCCCCATATAGATATTAACGCTGGCCTCATCTTAAAAAGCAGAGACACCATCGAAAGAGTCGGACAAAAGATTCTTGGCCTCCTTCTAGCGGTTGCCAACGGGAAAGAGACGAAGGCGGAGCGATTAGGCCATTGCGAGTTCGCCATCAATCGAATCGGTGGGACGATTTGAAAGGGTTTTGCAAAAATACAGCTCCGACGACATAGGCTCGACATCATACAAGGAAGCAGAGCGAGTTAATCCGACCTGCCCCTCCTCCCTGGATGATAGTACTAATTAAAGACGACTCTCTTCATTGTCACTATGTAACCTACTTGTTAGATCGCGAATAGGGTAATATCTCAATTACCAAAGACCTCCACGTCAATTTCCCTCTGCCCTTTTGCTTGCCTTAGACTCCCTGTGGGACTATTACTGACCACCGTGCTATAATGGCAACCATGAAGAGATTTGCCCTGGTTTGCGAGGCGATTTCCGCAACGACGAAGAAACTCAAGAAGGAAGCCCTATTGGCCGACTACCTCACCTCACTTGGCGATGACGACTTGAGGGTAGCGACTGTTTTTCTATGCGGCCAGCCCTTTCCTCTAACCCATAAGAAAACGCTCAATCTGGGCTGGGCTTCGGTCCGGCGGGTGTTCACGGATCAATTCCATTTCTCCACCGATCAGGTGGCGACCGCCTATCTTCAGACAGGAGACACGGGGACCATGGCCCAAATCCTCCTTGGAAGAGTCGGCACGCCCAAAGGGGTCAGCCTTAAGGATGTGCTTGATTTCTTTGCCCTTCTCGCCGACACCAGAAAGGTTCAGGATAGGCAGGATGCACTCTATAAGATTCTCCGCAGGTCGTCGCCATTTGAGGCCAAGTATGTCCTCAAGATTATCACTGGGGATATGCGAATCGGCCTTAAGGAGAGTCTGGTGGAGAGTAGCATTGCAAAAGCCTTTGGAAAGAATCTTAAGGACGTTCAGTGGGCCAACATGCTCACAGGGGATATCGGGGAGACTGCCCTTCTCGCTCGATATAATGCACTCGACCAGGCCAAAATGGTTCTGTTTCACCCAATCAAGTTCATGTTGGCTTCCCCAGAGGAATCACCCCAAAAGATCCTGGAGACCGTGGGCACGACTTGTCTCGTAGAAGACAAGTATGACGGCATCCGGTCACAGATTCACAAGAAGAGAGACAAGGTCCGTATCTATTCCCGAACAATGGACGACGTGACCTTCTCTTTTCCTGAGGTCACCCAAAGCCTTCTCCCTCTGAAATCTGACTTCATTCTCGACGGCGAAATCGTCGTTTTCAAACATGACAGCATACAACCTTTCTCCCTCCTACAGAAGCGGCTCGGTAGGAAGAAACCCTCCCAACCGATTCTCGAGGAGGCCCCGGCCCGTTTTTTCGGCTTTGATGTTCTCTACAGGAATGGAGAGGTACTCCTTGAGAAGCCTCTCAATCAGAGAAGAGGAGTCCTCGAAATGCTCCAGCGCTCTGGGGCCTTTTCCCTGGGCGAAATGACCGAAGCAGAGCATCCTCGTGACATCGAGCAGGCCTTTGAGGAGGCACGGTGCCGAAACAATGAAGGGCTTGTTGCCAAGGCCTCCAATTCCACCTATGTCCCCGGAAAGCGAGGACGGTCCTGGCTTAAGATGAAGAAACCTCTTGCCACACTTGATGTGGTGGTCACTGCAGCTGAGTATGGCCACGGAAAACGGAAAGGCCTTCTTTCCGATTACACCTTTTCGGTTCGAAAAGGAAAAGATCTTGTGACCATTGGAAAGGCATACTCCGGTATCACCGACAGGGAGCTACAGGCACTCACGTCCCGATTCAAAGCGCTAACAATCCAGCGCTACGGCCCCGTCCATGTCGTCAGGCCAGAGGTCGTCCTGGAAGTCGCTTTTGATACCATCAACAAGAGCCAACGCCACAAAAGCGGTTTCGCCCTCCGGTTCCCACGGATCAAAAGAATCCGAGACGATAAGCCCGTTGAGGATATTGACGATATCGAAAAGGTCAAGGCAATCTTCGAGAAAAACCAAACAAGACAGAATAAAGCAACGGCATGATTAGGCCGTGAGACGGAGCAATGGGGGAAGGCGCTCAGTTCGCTCACCGCCCCTTCTCGACTCATGAGTTGTCCGAAGGGCACCCTGCAACCCCTCTACTTCTTGGATGTCCTATCAAGTTTGCTTCTGACAAAGTTGAACTCACAATACTGATTGGTCAGACAGAGCTGTGACGGAAAGTTGAACACCCATTCTTCGAACAGGCCGGCCAGCTTCAAGTACGTCTCAAAGATCGCATAGTTGCAGTCCACCTGGATCTTCTGGTTGTACACTTCCGCCTCTTTCGGAGGGAGCAGTTTCCAGATCACCTGAGTGGTGTAGGGACAATCGTAACAGCGCAGAGTGACCCTGTCCTCGGTTTCCTCTACGATCTCCATCGGATTGCCAAACAAGGCAAAGCTCTTGATCATGATCTGAGCGATGTCATGGATGGTAAACTTGTCCTCGGGCTTCTTGCCAATCAGCTCGCAGAGGTCGGGCCACTCCAGCTTGGAGCGTAGCTCCCACATTTTAGCATATAGCTGGGCCGCCCTGTCCGTCCCCACTTCCTCCTCCATCGTCTTGAAAGCCGAATAGTCATGAAGGGTCCACAGGGTCATGGCACCCTCGTAGGCCTTCTCCCAGGTGTACTCAGGATGGACCTTCATGAGTTGGCGCATGTTTTCAATAAAATTCTCGTGTCGCATTTCCTTCGCATTCGCACTCATACTCTGCCTCCTTTTAGTTTCTCGTATTTAGTTTCGTTGGCAAATCCACACCCCCGTCCCGCCTTCCCGATCCGATCCGATTTCATCACCTCCTCCTGCCTATGATGGAGACGCTTTTTCATCTATCCGGGGGCAGCCCCTTTCACAATCTCTCCGTCGACTCGCCGAGTCATGGGGCGACATAGGCAAAGTACAGCTCCACAATTTCCGCGTGTCGAATCACTTATCGAGGGAAGACGGTGCTCGTGTCGTTGGCTACGCGCCACGCAGCCACTCCAATCACCTGAGCCACGGCCTTGACGGCGTTCCAGTCGATATTGTCCACGTGCTCGTTATCGCTGTGATAGTTTGGATCGTCTGCCTTCCAGATACACATGGCAGGAACGCCGTGCTCATTGAGATGACCCTCCTCCGGAGTCCCCCAGGCACCCCACAGGTGACCGAGATGCACACCAATCTCTTTCCCCACATTTTCAACGAAATCGTTGAGCTCCTTGTTATGTTTCACCTGGTGATCGGGTTGGTCGGGATAGACGCCGCCGTCCACGATGCGGGCTGGTCCGCCTACGCCCACCATATCGATGTTAAATCCGGCGACTGCATCGAGGAGGGTTCCCTCCTTCTCACGGTTAACAATATACTGGACCATGCCATCGGAGATGCCCTCCTCCGAACCAGTGGAAATAAACTCGATGGTCCGCTTTGGCCGAGGGAGTTTCGCCATGATTTGGGCGAGCATCATGATGCAGACTGTCCCCGAACCGTTGTCATTGGCGCCACTGCAACCACCATCATCGCGGTGGGCGTGGATGAGCACCCTCTCCTCTGGCTTTTCCGTTCCGGCTATGAAAGCCCGAACATTGGCGCCATCTCGGGGCTCCGTTACACAATCCACGACTATGCGGGCACTCAGGCCGCTCTGTCCGACGGCATGGAGTAACGCCATGGCATCTGTGCTGCCAATGGTCACACAGGGCACACTCTCGTCTTTGGCCGGGTATTCGTGTTCCCATCCACCACTATGATCCCACCGTCCATAGGAGTGTGACGGGGTAAAGGCAACAGGGCTACCATTGCAGACAACAAAAGCGACCGCGCCGTGTCGCCGGGCTCTCGTGCTGAAACTTCCCAGCCAGAACAGTGGATCCGCAGAGCTTGCCTGGGCCATAGCTATCTTGCCATTCACGTCAATCGCCGCAAACTCCTCCTCAGTCCCCTTGCCAACAAAGACAAGCTCACCCTCCACGCCGCCTTTGGGCGTGGGGTAGGAGTAATAGGCAGCACGGGAATCAAGGGTGAGGTTCAGTGGTGGACCAACCTTGAAAGCCGTACTCCGGTACTCCCACGAGAGCGTGTTAAACCGATCGAGTTCCACCCTCAGCCCCTGAGCGGCGAAGTGGTTTGACATCCAATCGATAGACTGACAATCCCCCTCGGTTCCAGAGAGACGACTACCGATCGTCTCAGACAGGTACTGGTCCCAATCATACATCACCCACGGGTCTACTCCTTCGATTATTTTCCTCTCTTCTTCGCTTACCATATGGGCATCTCCTTCACCTCAACGGGCTAACGGGGTGTGGGATACGGCGTGTCTCCGGCATGTTTACGTTCTTTTCTCAAACCTCACTCGACAGGTATCATCCCCACAGCATATAAACTTATCCATGGTAAAAGCATACCGGTCAAATACGCCGAGGGCCTTCAGAATAGCTTGATAGTAGTTTACGGAAACTGCCGCCTCGCATTTGAGGGTCATTGAACGGGCAACATCCTCACCCAGGATTTCTGACATGTTATCCCAGTAAGGACAGGCCAGTATTTCTGCTTCATGGACATTGTCGTCGTGCTTGGTGACCTTGTAGGGACAGGCGATGGCCTCCCAATAGATTTTCGAAAGCTCTCCAAGTTTATCCATGTTCACATCACTCGGGCCGGAAATCCCTATTGCTGCCTTGACCTGGTCTAGTTCAGCCAGAGCGAACTTCTCCCACAATCCCATGTAACATGGGTACCCGTCCTTCGTCCCGAGATGCTCCTCTAGTTTCATGAAGATATTGAAATCGAGAAGAGCAAAGAGCCGAACCCAATTGAGGATGGATTCGCCCACATCTTTTCCAGACCCTTTGATGGCGGGGTGATCCTTATCCGTCAGAATCTGAGACAGGGTCTCTCCGATCTTCTCTACGTCGACAGGCTCTTTGAGACTGACTCTCTCTCGTATAGCCTCAGGGGCTTTTTCACCAACAGCGGACCACACGTCTTTCAGAATCCTTGCTCTCTTTTCTTCTTCTACCTGCGACAAGGCGTCAGTGAAATTGGCATAATGGAATGCGAGCCCCTGGGACCACGTGAAAACATCATCCTCCGCCTTATGCCCTGTTTGAGACAAACTCGTTAATAGGCTCTGGGCTCCCTTTGATTGTCCTTCCATGTTTTCCTCCTTTGTCTTAGCGAGATTTCTCGACACACTCATTCACTTTCTCAGAACCTTTCCAGGTCGATTCCCTGTCAGTTTTCCATCGTCAAGAAGAACCTGGCCGTTGACGATCACGTAATGGATGCCCTCAGAAAACTGCCTGGGATTCTCATAGGTTGCTCGGTCAATGATCCGATCGGGGTCAAAAACCACCAGATCAGCAAAGAACCCCTCGGCGATGATTCCTCTCCCCTTCAGGCCCAGACGATTCGCAGGGAAGGACGTCATTCTCCGGATGGCATCCTCAAGGGTGAGCAGTTTCAACTCTCTCACGTAGTGCCCGAGTATCCTAGGATAAGTGCCGTACGCGGCAGGATGAGGTTTCCCTCGGCCGATATCAACCGCATCGGTGGCATACCCTCCCAAGGGATGTTTGATAATCGCTCTCAAGGGTTCGTCAGTGTTACGATCCCCAGAGACACCGAAAATCAACTGACTAATTGCTCCACCCTCTTCAACCATGACGTCGGTAATCGCATCGAATGGAGACTTTCTTACCTTTTTCCCGAGTTCAACGAGGTTCAACCCCTCGTATGCTTTATTCTTCTCACTTGGGATGTATCCAATATAGATGTTCTCCCATCCCCCTGCCTTGACGAGATTGTGTGGCCAGGAACCAGGACGCCATGTGGGCCATGTTGGAACCACGTTCTCAACGTCATTCTCGATTTTTTTCCTAATCTTTGGGTCCTCCACCCTTTTCAAGAATTCAGGCCACCCGCCATCCAGGGCCCACGGAGGATAGATAGCGATCATCATCGTCATTGCAGCGGTATAAGGGAACATATCGAAAGTCATATCGATTCCGCGCTGCCGTGCCTCTTCGTCTATCTTCAGGGTGACTTCTATTTTGTGCCAGTTTTCCTTTCCAAATGCCTCATAGTGGGAGCGATGAACCCTGCAGCCTGCCTTCTCACCAATCGAGATAACCTCCTTTTCAGCCTCAATATCGGTCTCGCTCGATCCCCTTATATGACTCGTGAAAAGCCTGTCGTAATCGGCAACGATCCTTCCAAGCTCGGTTAGTTCGTTCGTGTCTGCGAACATCCCCGGCGCATAGATCAACCCACACGAAAAACCAAAGGATCCCTCCTCAAAGGTCTCTTTGAGAAAGCCCTGCATTTTTCTGATCTCTTCAGACGACGACACCCCACCTGAGAACCCCTTGACCCGAGCTCTGATGGCCCCATGACCGGTCAGAGTGCCAAGGTTTACAAGGACCCCCCCTTTTTCGACAAGCCCCAGGAATTCCCCCATCGTGTTCCACTCCCAGGGAACCTTATCCGGGGTCATCCACCCGACGCTAGCCTCCATGATTGGTTTCATCTCATTTGTCACAGGGGAGACGCTGATTCCACAGTTCCCCATGATTTCTGTGGTTATCCCTTGACGGATTCTCCCTTCGAGAAGTTTGGACTGTTTTTCACTCAGAAAGATCATTTCAGAGTGGGAATGCATATCAATGAACCCAGGGGCAAGCATCATGTTTTTTCCATCGATCGTCTTCTCTGAACCCTTGGTTTCTATTCGTCCAATGTGGGCGATCCTTTCCCCGTCAACACCGACATCAGCGTGATACCACGGGTTACCGAGACCATCCACTACCTTTACGTTCTTGAGCACTAAGGAAAACACGGGTTGACTCCTTCCCTATAAGACAGGTCGATGTGTCGTTTCTGTTCAGCCCAGCAAATCGGGATGTAAAAAGATCGGAAAAACCCAACTCATCATAATTCCAATTGGCCTTGCTGAGCCAGTATCGTTGCCACATCATAGTATTCTGTAATTCGATTGATTCTCCCATCTTTCAGTTGAAAGAAATAGGCGATACGGAGATCCACCTTCTTCCCCGTAGGTTCTGAACCACGGAAAACTCCCGAATTGGTCGCCCGCCACCTGACCTGGCAGATCACGGCATCGCCATCGACAAACTGCTCGTCAACATGGGCGATGCAATCCGGGTATCCCTGAAAAACCTCGGAGTAGGATTTCTTGAAATTGTCCACGCCGACAAAAGGCTCGGGCTCTGCCACCTCGTCTGCAACCACATTCTCTAAACAACAAGCCGCCATCCCTTCCACATCGTGTTCGTTCATAGCCTTGAAAAAATCTTCAATTATTCTGATCGCTTCTTCTTTTCCCATATCCCACCCTCCTTCGTTGGGTTTCGATTCAAGCGCCTTTTAGATGCTAACCGGTTCACAGCGGGGAACGCTCACGGTCGATCTAATCCGTGGCGGAAAGATATTTGGCTTTGATCTCTTCGTTCCTCTCTAGTGCGTGGGGTTCCGACTCATAGACGATCTGTCCTTTGCTGATGATAAAGGCATAGTTTGCCACCCGTAAGGCCATGGGCAAATTCTGTTCGACCAGAAGGATGGAGAATCCATCCTCTTTCAGCTGACGAATGATGGACCCGATATCACGAACAATCAGGGGAGCAAGCCCTTCTGAAGGTTCATCCATCAGAAGGAGATCAGGGTTAGTCATCAAAGCTCGGCCAATGGCCAACATCTGTTGTTCCCCCCCGCTCAGCAGATTTCCTTTGAGATTCGAGCGCTCTCTCAAGATCGGGAATTGGGAGTATACCCTGTCCAAAGACCATCCACCAGTCTTGTTACCCATCCTCGCTGCCATGGTGAGATTCTCTCTGACCGTGAGGGATGGAAAAATATTGCGGCCTTGAGGAATCAGTCCGACGCCTATCTTGGCGATCTCGTATGGCTTGAGATGGGTGATATCATGCCCCTTGAACCGAACCACCCCGCTCCGGGGTGGGGTAAAGCCGATAATTGATCGAATGGTCGTCGTCTTTCCCATGCCATTGCGACCGAGGAGGGCTACGACGGTCCCTTTCTTAACCGCCATCGAAATTCCATGAAGAACGTAGCTCTCCCCATAGTACGTATGAATATCAACCAACTCCAGCATGGTCAGCAGTCTCCTCGACTCCCATATAGATTTCCTTGACCCTCTGATCGGCCTGAATTTCCTGCGGTGTCCCATCCGCTATGATCTCGCCATAATGAAGGACAATGATACGTTCTGCCACCTCAAACACCATGTCCATGTCATGATCAACCATAAGAACGGTCATGTCCGATCCCAAGTTCTTGATCGTACCAATGACCTCGGACCCTTCCTCTCTTGTCAGACCGGCACTCGGTTCATCCAGAAGCAACAATTTGGGCTGCATGGCCAATCCAAGTCCGATTTCCAATTTCCTTTGCTCCCCGTGGCCCAGGTTTTTGACAGGGTCGTTCTTTTTATCCTCTAGGTCCAGCATCTTCAATGTATGAAGCGCATCATCATGGACGGCCTTGAAATGACTGATCTTGCGAAACATATTGAAGCCGGTGGACTTCGTGCCGTGAAGGGTCAACAGTGCATTATCCAGAACCGTGAGTTTTTGAAGAAGGCTGATGATCTGAAAGGCGCGAGCCTGGCCGAGACAAGCACGCCGATGGGTAGGAAGATCAGTCACGTCCTGCTCGAAAAAGTAGATTCGACCCGCCGTGGCCGACAGCTGTCCATTGATCAGATCGAATAGGGTCGTCTTACCCGCACCATTGGGGCCTATGATCGCCAGACGCTCCCCAACGGCGACGGCGAAAGAGACGTCGTTCACCGCAGTCACTCCGCCGAAATTCTTGGACAAGCCCTCAACCCTTAACGCTTCCTGTGGCATGACTCACCTTCATCAAAAGTCTCCATAGATAGACGCCAATACCCTCCCGCGCAAACATGATGGTCAGGACAAAGAGCCCCCCCAGTATCAGGGGCCAGCGCTGTGGCGAGAGAATACTGGCAAAAGTCTCCACGAATATGAAGACTGCTGCACCGACGACAGGCCCCAGAAACGTCCCAAGCCCCCCCATGATGGCCATGACCATGGGCAGGAAGGACGTGATTATGCCGAGATGGTTGGGTGAAACAAAAAAGTTATAGTAGGTGAAAAGCACACCGGCTATCCCAGCAAAGGCCCCAGAAATCACAAAGGCCATGTATTTGTACAGCCACGTATTATACCCGAGGGCTTCCATTCGAGACTCATCTTCCCGAATACCGACAAGGGCCAGCCCGTAAGGCGACCGCACCAACCGCTGCAACAGAACAAAACTTATCGCGAAAAAGATCAAAACCATGTAGTAGAACCATGTCGTATTCAATGTGAATCCTGGAATAGCGAGATTCGGCAGGGGTATCCCAGTGATCCCCTGCATCCCTGGAGAACTCAGCCACTTCACGTTCCAAGCCAGGCTGTAGAGCATCTGGCCGAGTGCAAAAGTCACCAACAGAAAGTAAATGCCAGACGCTCGGAGCGCAATAATCCCAAACAGGGCAGCAATGAGGATTGCAACGACAACACCCAAGGGGGCACTGATCCAGAAAAGGTCAACACCATAGCGGAGCTTGAGTATGGCTACGGTATACCCTCCCGCCCCAAAGAATGCCGCATGACCCAGGGACAGGAGCCCGGCATAACCGAAAACCACATTGTAACTCATTGCGAAGAGGGCAAAAATCAGAAACCGAGTCATGAGCCCCTCTCCGTAGGTAGACAAGAAAAACGGGCTTATACCAAGAACAAGAGCCCCCCCCACATAAGGCAGAACAGCCGTCAATGGACCGCGTTCAATGTGGTTTTCTACGACGTCCATCTCTCACACTTTTCTTCCAAGGAGACCGGCCGGTCGAATGAGCAAGACGACGATCATGGCGACATACATCGTGAACATGGCAAATTGGGGGAATACCGCCCTCCCAATTGAATCGACCATACCGATTAGGATTCCGCCCAATAGGGCTCCCTGAATAGACCCGACACCACCGACAATGATCACTATCAAAGCCAAAAGGAGCACGTCCAACCCCAGGGAGGTGCGTACCCCCAACAACTGAGCACCGATGACGCCGGCTGCCCCGGCGATGAAGGAGGCGATGAAAAAGATCACCGCGAAGGCACGCTCCAAATTGATCCCGAGACCCATCGTGGTTTCCTTATCATCCATACCCGCCCGAACGATAGAACCCATTCGAGTCTTGTCTTGTAACCACCACAGACCCACGGCGAGGATCAACCCGATCAGAATGACGGCCACCCGAGCTTTAGGATAAGCCCTACCCATGATTTCGAAGGAGCCCTTCAAGAGCGATGCTGTAAAAGGCATTCTTGGCCATCCACCCCAGATCCAGAGACATAGGTTGCTCAGAATATAGACGAAGCCAAAAGTCAGCAAGACCTGTTCGTTTGGTTGCTTGTACAAATGGCGTAACAGTCCACGCTCCATAGCCAAGCCGACCAAAGCGGCCGAAAAGCCCCCTGCGAGAAGGCCCAGCCCGAAAGTGGCTCCCAATTTCACCGCGACTGTCCAGCCAACGTAGGCGCCGACCATATAGATGGCGCCGTGAGCGAGATTGGTTATCCCCATCGCTCCGAGAACGATTGACATGCCCGAGGCGATGAGAAACAAAATCATACCGTAGGACAAACCGTTGAGCAGATTGATTACAACGGAATCCATGGTTCCTCAATCCCTGCTGTCGTCCGGATTCGACAGAAATGAGCAGGGCAGGAGAACCCCGCCCTGCTCAAATTGAACATCTACTTTTTCAGCCTTGGATCGACCACTTTTTCGTACGTCTTGATCGGATCCCAATAGTACTTCCCGTCCTTCTTTTTGACCTCGGCAATGTACCCGTTGGTGAGAGCAATCCCCTCTGGGCTAACCGCTAGAGGTCCCTGTGGCGTATCGATCTTTACATTCAACAGGGCAGGCCAGAGCTTATCAAAGGAATCATCGCCACCGGTGGATTGCAGAGCAGTCAGAATGGCCCGGGTAATGGCGTACGAATTTGATTCCAAGCCGCCCGGTGTCTGCCCGAATCGATCGGTCATATCCTTGATCCATTTCTTGTTCATCGGGTCGTCTCTCGTCAAAAGATAAAGGGCCTGTCCCTTTAATCCCACAGTGATGTCACCAAGTTCAGCGAGGATCTGGTCCGGCATGTCAGCCGCGAGGGTCGTCCCCAGAAGAGGGGTTTTGACGCCAAACTCGTGGACCTGGGATATGAAAAGCTGGGCGGCCGAAGGACCTTCCACAAAGTATCCGATCACATCAGCCTTTTTCAGTGTTGATAGGTAAGGGCCAAAATCCTGATTCCCGACCGGCCACCATACCTCCTGAACAACTTTTCCGCCTTTTTCTTCAAAGGCGAGTTTTATCCCTTTGATAAAGCCATGGCCACCTGCGTAGTCGGTGCCAGCCGTGATCATGGTTTTGTAGCCGAGCTCAGCCGCATAGTAGCCCACTGGAGCTGTCAACCCCACAAGGGTGGTGGGATAGATAAACCAGTTCTTGTACTTTGTGAGTTCAAGGTCACCACAGTAGAAGCTGGCGGTCAAAACCTTCTTACCGGCAAGATAGGGCGCTATCGCCATGTGTGCATCGCCCATTAGGGGCCCGATAATGATGTTCACCTTGTCCCTTTCAACCAGTTTCTTGGTCTTTTCCAGGACAACGTTCATATCGGCGGCCGCGTCCTCGGCTATCAACTCGATTTTTCGACCTCCAACCGTGTAGTCCACCTCCTCCAGTGCCTTCACGATCCCGTTTCTGAAGAGTGGCCCGATGAAAGCGATAGGACCGGTTAGATTCAGAATCGTGCCAATCTTCAAGACCTCCGCCGCCTGGACTCTCTCCACCGAGGCAACGGCAAAAACTGAAAACAGAAAGACAATAACGAGACTAAGCGTGATAAATTTCTTCATTTTTTTACCCTCCATTTTGGATTAACCGCTCACCTTCCTAATTTGCAGCTGCTTCGATCGTTTGTCCCACCTCCCTTCTCTGGAGAGTCCGAACCTGAGGAGCTCTCCCTTCATGGACTGTCCAACCCCATCTGAAGCTTAATTCGGGCAAGAGAGACAATTTCTCTCCTAGAAAAGCCGGATGAGCCTATTCCTTGTTCAGAGCGGCACAATCCCACCCGAGCTGGTGAAACATATCCGCGAAGTTCCAGTGGTCTCTCACGTATTTTATTTTCCCATTCTCTATGAGGGCGAACTGGCAATACTGGCAGTCGAACCTCTTCCCCGTTGCTGGCAATCCGAAGAATTCGCTCTTCATCGTTCCCTGGATCCTTCCCATGTTGACAACCCTGTTCCCCTGTACAACAAAGGCCTCTATGTAGGGCAAAAAATCCGGAACGGCATTGACCCACCCCATACCAAACTCCCGAATCGCATCATGCCCCGCCGCTGGTTCTCCTGTGATGTCATAGTAAACCCCATCCTCAGCCATAACGGACAGAACCAAGTCAACGTTCTGGGTAGCCCATCCTTTTAGTTCTGTCATGACAAGTTTCAGGTTTTCTCTTTCCTGGGGTGAAAGATCTTCAAATGAATCCGGATCTTCATCAAGCAAACTCCTGTCAGTCATCAACCATTCACGGGTCTTCATTCTTTCAACCTCCTTTCAAGTTAACGGTGTTTTCCGGAATCAATTCCGGTTCTCGCCCAAACTTCCAATTCTCCACGAGAATTCGATTCTATGAGCCTACCATCACGAATTGCGTCTCTGGCCTTCAGGGCCGCCCAGGGTAACGGAAATCCGCAATCCCGGATCTGGAGTCCGTTCAGCTTGCCATCTTGGCACTTAACGACTCAACGGTCGAACGAACAAAATCGGCCGAGCCTTTTGAATCTTCTGAGAGAAAGACCAAGTCTTCCCTCTCCGGATCATACCCTTTCGCGGTCTCTAGGGCCTTTTGAATGTAAGAGGCTCGGATCTTTACCATATCCGCGTCTTCAACATTGATCTGATCGACCCGTTCAGGAATAACAATTGCTTTTCCGGGAATGTTATCTTTAGGATTGCCCCTCCTGACCTCAATCCCGTTCTGCCTAGCAAAAGACAGTTGAGAAGAGGGCAACTTTCCGGCCGCAGTATACTCTGTCTCCTGGACCACAAGGATCTGTTCTGTATCCAACTCCTTGGCCAGAGCAATGGCTCCGGCCAATGAGGTATTTCCCGCAGGTCCCCTTTCCATGCCTTCGAGCTTTGCCAAAAGTTCTGTTGTGTAGAAAACCTCCCCTTGACTCACTAAAGCATACCGATCAAGGTAGCGGAGACCGCGAGCACAATTCCTCGGGACATCGGTCCGATCTGGCCACGTGAGAAAGGGGATACCAAAACCGGTATGGCCAGTTGTGAAAGACTTCCGATTGAAGTCCGTATCACTTGCCATATGGAGTCCCCTGAGGTCCACTGACACGCCAACAATCACGGTATCTTTCGCCCCGGCCTTCTCCAGTCCCCTTGCTGTCCCCGTGACATTACCACCTCCCGCATGGGTCACCACGACCATATCAGGAAACCGTCCCTCCCTCTGCAGCACCTGCTGGGCAAGTTCATACCCCAGGGTCTCAATGCCTACGATACCGGTAGGAATGTAAAGGGAGGCACTGAAAAACCCAGTTTCTTCCAGAACTCGAAGCATAATGTAAAAGAGCTCGGGCCCAACGGTCAGCTGCCAAACCTCTGCGCCATAGGCCTCACAGGCTCTTGTTTTTTCGAGTATCTCGGGTTGACCCACCTTCCTGCTGTCATAGACTTCCTGAAGAATGATAGCCTTCAGACCCCGTTTGGCAGCCTGAGATGCCACGGCAGCGCCGTAATTACCGGAACTCGCCGTGACGACTCCTTTGTATCCAAGTTTTTCCGCATGATAGACAGAGAGGGCGGTTCTACGATCTTTGAAGCTACCACTCGGATTAGCGGCTTCGTCCTTAACAAAAATCCGCCCACCTTTCCCAGTCGGCGAAACCGATCGAACGAGCGCTGTTAGGTTTCTTAGCTCCACCAACGGGGTCTGGCCCACTCCGGTCTCCTGAAGGATCTGCTGGGTTTCTTCTAACCCATATCCGCAGGAATTCATAAGCCCTTCATAGTCGAAGGCGATGGGGGAGATTTCAAACTTTTCGTAGTCAATCCCCGTTGACTTCATAAGAATTTCTTTCTTTCTCGACATGATGCCGGAATAGCTAACATCCATCTATTCTTCCCCCCTGTCGCTTACGTATGAACGTCGTCCGACCGTTTCTTGACTTCATCAACAATTGAGAGGAGTTCGGCTTGGGGTTTTCCGAAATCATGATCATAAACCGGATTGACCTCACACAGGACACCCGATAATTCTCTGCCGGCAAAGGTTCGAATCCTAACCTGATCGCCTATGTTCACGGCCTCATCTATGAGGAAGCCTTTGATCCAGCATTCGAAAGGCACCGACTTTGTGGACGAAGGAAGATTGTCCGGCCGCTGATCGGGTTCTAGGATGATGCTGTGAATCTGAACCAGATCACCTCTTTTCGCATCAGCCATGGATCAAATCTCCTTTCCTTCAGAAACCCGGGGGCGATATCGCCGAAAGGATGACCAAGGGAGTACTGCCAGTATTGGTGAACCTGTGTGGCGTGTTCTCAGTTATATAGATTGAGTCTCCTTCCATCAGATCATACGTATCATCTCCCAATTCGATCCGACATGCTCCCTGAAGAACAAGACCGGCTTCATCGCCCTTATGGGCCATAGGATAGTCAGCACTGGTCGCTCCCACCTCGAGCCTGCTAAGCAGAAATTCAATACGATTGTCATGATCAGAAGATAATAGTTGATAAGTTAAACGGGAATCCTTGTTTATCAGAACTTTCCGCTCGTTCTTTCTAACCACCGGTCCATTCGTCGATTCCGCCTCATCGAAAAAATGGCTTAATGGTGTCCCCAGGGCAAGGGCAATTCTTCGAAGAGAGTTAATCGATGGATTAATGAGGCCCCTCTCGACTTGACTCAAAAAACTGAGGCTCAATTCAGTCTTGCTAGCCACATCAGCTAATCTCAGATTGTGGGATTTCCTGATCCGCCTGATCATAGAGCCCCGGTATGGCGCGTAGGGATCCTTCAAGAAAACCTCTCCGGATTTACTTCTGTCCGATTTGTCATGCAAGGTTAACGTCAGACACGTATTCTCTGGGACAAACTTCTTGTCACCCTTCTGACGCCCGAGTCCGTTTTACTATGTCTGAAAAATATGTCAAGATTTTTTTTCATACTGAAGTTTTTTTCCCTATATACCTATAATTGCACACCTTTTGTTTTTTAGTTTTTCAGTAATACTGTAGTTTCAATCTCCGAGCAAATCTCCTGAGCAACGACACGAAGGACGTCACCCTGTCGATCTGTCCAGTTAGACCACCAGTATCGAAGTCATTTCCAGAGCATTTTAACAAAAGAAGGGAAAGGGAAGCTCTGCCCGAATCAAGGTTTTTTCGCTAGGAATGTCCCAGCACACTGGAGGTCTCCAGAATCTCTCACAGAGCACACAGAGACTCAGAGAGAACGTCCTCTGGATTGGTGAGAAGCCAATCAGAGGAAATCACTTGGCCTAATTTTTCCTCTTAAATTAGGCCAAAAGCCTGGTCCATCAGTTTTCTCACTCTGCGAACTCTGAGAGCTCTAGCGCTCCTCCGCAGATTCCTGTGAGGGAGAGCGGGCGAGAGAAGCTGGTGCTTTTATGGAAGACCGCTTTCATCAGACAGAACCCCCGAAAAGGAATTTCGAGCGGGCCCAAGCAGGTCCAATCCCATTCCTCCGCAACCGCCCCTCCGGGACATGAGGGTCCACAAAACTGCCGAAATGCCTCAACAACGTAGTTGACCAGAAAGATTTTTGGGTGAGTTTGAAATGAGAGTTGACAGGGGATCCACTATCGTAACAAAAAAAGCCGATGGCTCAATCCAATGGCAGTCTTTCGATTCTTATCTCGATCTCAGGCGGATTCTGAAGCGTGTTTTTGACATAGCAGGCTTCTGCCACTCGCCTAACCGCCCCTTTCCTTTTATGAAACTCCACGGGCAAGAAGATCCGGACCTCGAATTTTTCCCCTCTCGAGTTCTCCTGGTCCTCCTCATAGGTTGCTTCTGCCCTAACACCCTCGAGGGCGATCCCGATCGTCTTGTAGTAACGGACCACACGCATGGCTGTGCAGGCGCCCAGTGATGCGCACAGAAGCTCGCCGGGACTCAGTCCAAGGCCTGTTCCTCCATTCTCTTTTTTCGAGTCCACAACGACCTCATTGTTTCCGTATTTCGCGGAGAACCTCAGACCCTCTTGTTGTGTGAGGGCAATCGTCTTGGCCATTGCAATCCTCCTGCCCGAAGATGTTCAGACGGTCTCGTGGTTACGAATAACCCAGGACTGTCCACAGACGGGTCGTCCCGGAACAAAGGATAGGCGAAGTATTCGCCTCCCTTTTCATTTTGCGCTTTTCTCGTGTACGAATATTTCCTCAGCTTCTTTGACCGATGCCTTTTTGTGGACAATCGCACGCAAGGCCTTCATCATAGCCACGGGGTAGTCATGTTGCCAGACGTTTCTTCCCAGGTTCAACCCAATTGCTCCCTTCTGCATCCCGTCATGGACAAATTCGAACACCTCCCGCTCTGTTTCACACCTGGGACCTCCTGCCATGACAACAGGTACGGGGCAGCCGGTCGTCACCTTTTCAAAATCTTCACACCAATACGTCTTGACCACCCTGGCACCTATTTCAGCAGCAATCCGACAACATAGGCCCAGATATCGAGCGTCTCTCTTCTCGAGCTCCTTTCCCACGGCGGTTACAGCCATGACGGGGATGCCAAAGTTTTCGCACTCATCAACAAGTTCCCCCAGATTCAAGAGGGAGTCATGTTCGTATTCACTTCCCACAAAAATCGACATCCCAACGGCAGCTACGTTGAGCCGGAGAGCCTCCTGGATCGATGTGGTCAACCCTTCATTGGCCAGATCTTGCCCGATTATGCTGGTGCCCCCTGAGATCCGCAGTATGATCGGTGGGCTGTTTCGGGGATCGACACACGAACGGAGTACACCGCGAGTAACAAAAAGCCCGTCGGCATACGCAACCAGCGGCTTTATCGTTTCCCCCGGCCTCTCCAGCCTCGTTGTCGGTCCCTGAAAGTAACCATGATCGATAGGTAGAAAGAAGCAGTGGCCATCTGACTGAATCAAACGGCCCAACCGGTTTTCCATCCCCCAATCCATGATACCGTCCTCCTTTCAAATTGTACCTCGATGCGGGAGCGTCGACGGGCCACGACAGAACGGTCTTCGCTACCTCTGGGGTTCGATAATGACCTTAACAGAATCCCTCGCCTCTGCAACCAAACCGAATGCCTCAGCGGTTTTCTCAAGACCGAATCTGTGAGTGATCATCTCTTTAACGCGTAATCGTCCCATTTGAATCAGTTCAAGGGCTTCCACATGGTCAGCCGGGCTTGCGGCGTACGACGTCGTTAGGGTGACATCGTTTCGAAACAAGAGATCATTGATCGAGAGAGGAACCGTTACGCCGGGATCCGTGGGTGCGAAAAAAAGAACCGTCCCCCCCCTTTCGACCGACTCCATGCCCTGTATCTGAGCGGACCTCGCCCCCGTGCAGACCACCACAAGATCGGCCAACCACCCGTCATTGAAATCCCGAACCCGAGAGGGAATATCTTCGTCGGCCTTCAAGACAAGATCGGCTCCCAATTGTCGCGCGAATTCGAGACGAGTATCTACAATATCCGTCGCCACGATTACTCCAGCGCCCAGAGCCTTGCATAGATGAACATGGAGCAGGCCGGCAATACCGGTTCCCAAGACGAGGACGGTCTGTCCAGGTTCAAAACAAGCCATCCTCAACGATCGAACAGTGCACGCCACTGGTTCGATAAAGGTCGCCTCTTCATAGGTCATCTCGTCCGGCAAAACGTAGACCCCTCGGTCCACATTGATTGCCGGGAGTCGAACGTACTCGGCAAAGCCTCCTGGTTCGAAATTTGTTTGACGTAACGTGTCACACACGGTGTGATGTCCCCTCAGGCAGTGACGACAAGTATTACAAGGCACATGGTGAGAAGCGGAAACCCTTTCTCCCTTCGTGTGTTTTCGCACCCCTTTTCCGACTTTAACAATCTCCCCTCCAATCTCATGGCCAAGTACAAGAGGGGCCTTGCTTCGGCGATACCACTCCATCACGTCACTTCCACAAATACCGCTTGCCTCGACCCTTATCAGCAGTTCGTCAGGCCCGATAGTTGGCACCGGCATTTCTTCAATCCGAATGTCCCGATTGCTGTAATACATTGCCACGCGCATGGGGAACTCCCTTTACCGGGGCACACAAAGACTTTCTTACGGCCAAGACATGATAGCTCACGCCACTGGAGACTTCAAGTTTCCCATTTTCCGTTGACCCAAGAAATCCATGTTTCAGATCCGACTTCGCTTCCATCCACCCCGATTGAATGCCAGGGCCATGATCACTCCCTGGAGGCTGATGGAGGTGGCCATGGCCCACCAGATTCCCGAGGTCCGAGGAGTCGAGAATCGGGGTAAAATCAGAGCCAAAGGAATCATCATAAGAACAAACGTAACGCCCACAATCAACGCAGGGGTTTGGGTATCACCCGCTCCATTGAAGGCCATGGCGCAGATCATGCTGAGCCCCAAAAAGGGGTAGCTGAGGGTCACAATCCGAAGATAGCTCGTTCCAACCTGAATTACCCCGGGGTCGTCATTGAATAGACTGATCAAGGGATCTGCAAAGAGAAAGAAGCCGCTTCCGGCGAGAACCATGAACCCACAGAAAATTGCCACAGCCAACCAGGCACTCTTTTCGGCTCGATCGGGCCTCTTGGCTCCTAGGTTCTGTCCCACCAGCGTCGACGCGGCGCCCCCAATCGCCCACCCCACCATCATGACAAGGAGGTTGATCCTCAGGCCGATTCCAAAGGCTGCGACCGCTAATGTTCCGTAAAGGGCAACAATTTTCATAAGACCAAGGTGAGCAAGGCTGCGAAGCCCACCTTGAAAGGTTCCAGGAATGGCAATCAGAACCATCCGCTTCATCAGATGGGGTCTGAAACGGAGATGGGGCAACCGGACGTGGATCCGGGAATAGCCTTTCATGAGAATCCAAAACCCAACCGCCATGGCAATCCCCTGACCGATAACCGTGGCATAGGCTGCACCCCTCACCTCGAGCCTGGGAAATATCCACGGCCCGAAGATCAACAGGGGATCCAGGGCAATGTTAAAAACCGTTGCCACCATCAGAATAACCATGGGGGATCTCGCATCCCCCGCCCCACGGAGAATAGCTCCTGACAGAAACATGAAGATCAGAGTAAAAGACCCGGTAAAGACGATCTTGAAGTATGCCGTGGCCGGTTCCATCATCTCCGGCGAGGCGCCAAGGAGTCTCAACACGGGTTCATGGAGAAAGACGCCAAACAAGGCGAGAAAGACCGAGATGACCCCACCGAGAATCAGTGATTGAACCGCTGCGGCGTTGGCTTGTTCAAGATCCCGTGCCCCGAAAAATCTCGCGACAACCGCCACGGTGCTAATCGAAACACCGATGAGCAGAGTCCAGGCTAACATCATGACCAGGCCGCCCACAGCAACAGCAGCCACTGCAATCGGTCCGAGCCTACCAACAAAGATCATATCCACCACGGAAAAGGCATTTTGCAGAACATTGGCGGCGGTCATGGGAAGGGCCAGGACCCAGAGATTTCTCAAGAGAGATCCTTTGGTAAGGTCCCGATAGGGAGTGACCTCAGGACCCGTCTCCAGAACCGTCACTGACGCTGAATTTCTTTCCTTCGCCATCATAAGGATCCCGTGAACGGACCCAAAAGGCCCGTGCGCCCTGTACTGTATCGCACCCCCATTTTGTTTTGCAAGTTTAACCAATCCTAGCAAAAACATCTCGAGGAGTTCCCTGAAAAGATGGGCAAGATCTTATATAACGGGTTGAGACAAAAATGACAATCCACATCCCAAGGCAGCCAACCCCCTTTTCCCAAAGTTTTTTGACAAATCCAAAGCTCCCTTCAGGTGCTCTTAAGACTATCCTGCTACAGGCGGGTTCTCAGGTTTATCAGCAAAAAACATTTCTGGGAGCGCTCAAAGGAAGTTGGGCCACCACTCATCAAGAGATCCGGAGACTCCTGGGGACCCTTGTCTTGAACCCCCCTATCCATTCTGTTAAGTTGGCTATGGAGTGTCAGACTGTGTAGAGGAGATGACCTATGTCTTCAAAAGGTATCGACCTGAGCCCGCACACCCACAGGAGTGACGTGCCTGTTTTCGGCACACCATCGGATTTGATCAAAAACGTGGCAGGACTTATCATAGAGGACAAGACTGTCAGAATAACCGATGCAAACCAGGCACGTCGGTCCATGGACCTCCTGGTCTTCAATGCCGTCGATTTTGGCGAGACAAAGAGCGCACCAGCTCGGGTCATCGCGTTGGCCCGATACCTCATCGTGGAAGTCGGTCGTCAATTGGGAGTCGTCCCGGCCTCGGTCTTTCCCTTTTACGCTGCCATCGGTCGAGGAGATATCAGCCGAAAACTCACGGTCGCTGCCATCAACATAAGGGGGGATGCCTATAACTCGGCTCGTGCGATGTTTCGGGCTGCTCTGGCCAATCGCGTGGGTGCGATGATTTTGGAACTCGCCCGAACAGAGATGGACTATACGAATCAGCCCCCAGCCGAATATGCGGCAGTCATGACCGCCGCAGCTGTTCGGGAAGGTTTCCGAGGCCGTCTTTTTCTGCAAGGGGATCACTTCAAGGTCGATGCAACGAGGTATCGGCATGATCCAGACGAGGAGCTTAAGGTCTTGCAGAAACTTATCCGGGAAAGCCTTAGGGCAGGCTTCGGACAGATCGATATCGACGCCTCTACACTCGAACGCAGGGGGGAGCCAGGGATTTCAGTCGAAGATGCTGTTCGGAAGAATGCTGAACTAACCGCCACATTGACAGAATTCATTCGTAAGACCGAGGCAGAGCAGAAGATCCCTTACACCATTACTATCGGAGGCGAATCGGGGGAGGTTGGAAAGACAAATACGACCGTTGAGGAGTACCAGATTTTCACAGCAATATTCAAAGACGGATTGGCCCGTTCTGGCATCGACAAGGGAATCAGCAAAATTTCTGTAAACACTGGAACTGCACACGGCGGTATTCATCTTCCGGATGGGACCCTTGCCCAGGTCAATATCGACTTCGATACGCTCAAAGCAATCAGCCAGGCAGCCAAGAAAGACGGACTCGCGGGAGCCGTCCAGCACGGTGCGTCCACCTTACCGGACGAGGTGTTCCATCGATTCGTAGAATATGAAACGGCCGAGATCCATCTGGCCACTGGGTTTCAAGATATTACAATGGATCACATGCCCGACGATCTTATCGACACACTCTACGACTGGGTCAGGGAGAACTGTGTTGAGGAGAGGAAACCCGAACAGACCGAGATTCAGTTTCTTCTTGCCAGCCGGAAAAAATGCTGGGGTCCCAATAAAGAGATTGTATGGAGGATGGACCAAAGGGCCAGGGGAAAAGCCGCAGAGGCTCTGGAAGAAAAGTTTGCCTTCCTCTTTCAGCAACTGAATCTCGTCGATACAAAGGATCTTGTGGATAGGTTGGTTGCTGAACCCACGGTAACCTTCCCCCGTTCCCAGCCATGAATCCTTTTTAGAACAGATCCAACTGTGTCCGCATCCTTTCTTGCGTGATCCTTCGCGGACTTGTGGTGAGCTCCTTGAGATGGTTTTCGATCTCTGCGAGAAATGGGGAGGGGTCTTGCACCTTTGTTCGGCCAAAGAGAGCTCGCCTCCGGGCGCGGGTCAGGAAAACCCTCTCCCTGCCCCTTGTCAGCCCGACATAGAAGAGCCGACGTTCTTCTTCCACAGGAGAAGGAGGCCGCCCGTCTGGTCTGTACGGCAGAAGATCGGCTTCGCATCCACTAATGAACACAATCGGGAATTCGAGTCCCTTAGAACCGTGTAGGGTCATGAGGGTGACCTTCTCGGCGCGCAGATCAAAGATGTCGAGATCTGACTTAAAGGCCGTCCGGGCGACGAACTCGCCCACATCGCCCGTCCACGTCTCAGCCTCTGAAACCAACGCTCTTAGAACATCGTCATCTGAGTCAAACTCAAGGTCTTCGATGATAGACCGAAGCCTCTCAGACAGGGAACCCTCGCCCCTCATTTCTCCCGACCACGGGACCGACCGGTCCTGGCTTTTGTCCGTGGGCAGGATGGTACCTCCTTCCATGTCATCCTGAAGCACCCGGAACACCTCTCTGACCCTTCTGTTTTTTGCCAGGGCCTCTCCACCGATTCGGTGAAAGGGAATCCCTGACCGTTCAAAAGCCCCTTCTAACACCTCCCCTTGAAAATGCAACCGATAAAACACTGCAAAATCGGAGAAACTCCTGTTCTCCGAATCCTGGACCGTATCCACCCGGCCACTGTCGAGAGAGAAGTGGCTGGTCCCTCCCACCAGTTGTTCAATGGTGTGGACGATTGATTCGGCCTCTGCCTTGTCTGTCGGATACTCTCCTATCGAGAGGAAAGAATCTCCTGAGATGCCTGACCAGATGCGCCTCTCACAGGATGACTTGTTTTGGCTGATAAGGCTCGTCGATGCTTGTAGGATAGTCTCCGAGCTCCGGTAGTTCCGCTCCAGGCAGACGATCTTTGCTCCTGGGTAGTCATTCTCAAACTGCAGGAAATAACGGCTGTCTGCGCCTCGAAATCCGTAGATCGCCTGATCGGGATCTCCAATCACGCAGAGATTCTCCCCATGGGGAGAGAGCTGTTGAATCAATCGGTACTGGGCAAAGTTGATGTCCTGGTATTCGTCGACAGATATAAAGCGGAACCGCTCGCGGTACCGCCCAGAGACCTTCGGTTCATTCTCTAAGAGTTTCACCGGTAATGAGATCAGGTCATCGAGATCGACACCTCCCAGCCTCTGGAGCTCTTCCTGATACAGACGGTAGGCCAAGGCAAAGCCGGGGTCTGATCCTTCAAAGCACTCAGGGCCAAGAAGGTTCTGCTTCGCCCGGGAAATATTGCCCAGGAACTCCCCCCATTTTTTTCTTGGGACCGTGGATTCGAGACCCTTCACGATCTCCCTGAGAAGTTCTTCAGCCCGTGTTTCATCAATAATTACCAATCCGTCGGACTGTCCGCCCAGTCTCCGCTCTTCTCTGAGGATGTCATAGCCCAGACCATGGAAGGTCTCAACCGTAACCCGGGACCCGCCGCCTGGGCGTGCTCCTAATCGATGTTTCATCTCTTCGGCTGCCTTATTGGTAAAGGTGATCGCTAGAACCTGCTCTGGTCTCGCGACTCCCCGATAGATCAAATACTCAATCCGACGGGTCAGTGTGAGGGTTTTGCCGGTTCCCGGGCCAGCAACGATCAGTAACGGGGTCTTCTCGTGACAGACGGCCTCCTTCTGCCGAGGGTTCAACCCTCTAAGGACAGGACCCGATTCCTCCGCCGGGGTTACATCACCCTTCCTCGACACGGGAACGGACGAAGAATCAGAGGCTAACTTGGTTCGGGCGGGGTCTTTTCTTCGTGAGCTGCGTTCAGACTTTTTCGGTTGTTTTTTCTCTCGACCCAATGAATCCCCTCCAAAAAATCCGAGATTTTCCTGTCCAGACAATGTCTGCCGTTCTTCTGGTGTGAACAGGGTGATGGACCCAAATTCTCCATCGTACCCAGCAGCAATGTCTATCTGCCGTTGTCGCATACGACGGATGCCCTCAGCAACAAGGATGTCGCCTTTGGCCTCCAAGTCCTCAAGGTGGAGATCCATGAGAATGGACAATTCGGGTCCATACTCTCTCACGAGACGCCGGTATTCGACCTGAACCGAATTCGTCCGGGGTCCAACCCCCCTGGCCTGTGCAAGGATTTCAGCCAACGACAGGAGACTTCTGAAAGATGCCGCCCCTTCAGGTCGCAGGCCGTCATCTCGATCTGCCAGTTCCTCAACCCGATGCATCACCCCTATTGTCACTGGTCGACCGCATTTTGGACAGAGATTCTTGTTCTCAAGAGTCTCCTTCGGGCTCATTCGCATGTTGCACTTCCTGTGACCATCGTAATGATATTTCCCTTCCTCAGGGAAAAACTCGATGGTTCCAAGAAACTGACCTCCATCCATCGATCTGAGAGCATGGAACATGGAAAAGTAAGAGAGATCGGTATCAAAGATGTTCGCTTCTCTCCCAATGTTCGAAGGAGAGTGGGCATCCGAATTTGATATCAAAACCAACTCATCGAGGGCAGAGAAACGCCAATTCATGGGAGGATCTGACGAAAGACCAGTTTCGACAGCAAAGATGTGCCGAGAGAGGTCTCCGAAACACTCCTCTATAGAGTCAAATCCCGATTTAGAACCAAACAGAGAAAACCAAGGCGTCCAAATGTGAGCCGGAATGAGATGCGCATCGGGGCTCACCTCGAGTACGGTCTCCAGCAGGTCTCTAGCATCTAGGCCGAGAATAGGACGGCCATCAGACCGGATGTTGCCAATCCGTTCCAGGGCTCGATTCAACTTTTCTGCCGACTCGAAATCTGGAACGAAAACAACATTGTGATTTTTCCGGGTCTTTCCGTTCTTTTTGTAGATGCAGCTAATCTCCGCCGAAAGCATGAAACGAACCGGACGTTGGCAGGATCCAAAGACTTGTGGCTCCATCTCGTTAGCAAATTCCGGTCCGAGTTTGAAGAGACCTGGCTCGGCGCTTTCGAGCTTCTCTCTTAGCTCGGAAAACCATTGAGGATGAGTGAAGTCGCCCGTACCTAGGACCTGAATGCCCTTGAGTTGAGCCCAGAGATTGAGATGCTCTAAGTTGAGGTTCCGTGCTGTCGCTCTCGAAAGGTGGGAATGGATATGCAAATCAGCGATAAACATGACAAGAAGCCACCACCATTTTCGTTAACCGAAAATTATCAAATGTGGCCATTCGTGTCAATATATTGGCTTAATCGCAAGGAAAGACACAATATATAGTTGTTATTCGAAGAATTCTCCGAGAGTACCGCTAGGGATACACGAATAGGTATACGCCGTAGGATTCCGGGGACGCCAAAAGTGGCTCACATCGCTTATTGATTTCATGTCTTTCTGGGTGTTTTTGCCAGGCTTCCCAGTCTTCAACGCTCTGCCAATTGCTGATCACAATATATTTTGATGGGTCATCCCTGGAATGTAGTGTCTCTCCCGAGATATATCCCTTCCTGAACAGAGCAGAAGTTCGAAGCTCCCGCATCAGGTTCATCATTTCGTACTGCTTGCCCTCCTTTACCTTCCGTTCAATAATGACTTTGACTGCCATGAGAGCCTCCTTCTCGACATGTTGAAACCCTTTCCTTTTTCTAATGTCGAACCCCAAGAGACGCTGACCCACGTCGTGCCCATGACGTATGCGGGTTAACCGGTTTTCCCCTCAGACGTATTAATATGCCGACTCATCGCACATGGCCGCCAAGGCGCTTATCCTTAGATTCTCAGGCAGTTCCTCCATGCTATGCACCAGTGCCACATGTTCCGCAACTTTCTCCAACAGCTCCGCATCCGTATCGGCACGGGCCACCTACTTGCAGTCCATACCGAGATCTGTGCAAAAAATGATTCTTCCCACCGAGCACCTCCGGCCATGATCGATGCGATTCCCGGAAAATCTCTCTTCAATTTCATTCTAACTGGCAAAATGCAAAAATCAACATAAATTTCAATCTCTCACAAATCCCTTGACATCCTCGTGAGTTCTGATTATATGGACGGAAAGACAGAGGCAAAAAGGAGGTTTCCTAAATGGCTAAGGGCTATATCTACGAACACGTGGTCACACCTCGAGACGTGACCGCTCAAGCGATTGTCTATGACGAGTCTTACGTGGAGTGGGCCTGTACAGCAAGGGAGCGTATGATTGTCGAACACCTGGAAAGCCGGCCTCGCTTCCTTGTCGGCGAGAGTTACTTTCGCTATTTGACCCCAGCGTATCTGTATGATCGAGTGGAGATTCGAGTAACAGTCGGTGACCACAAGGTTGAGAGAGGTCGAGTTAAGCTAGACTTTCGTTTCAGCAACAAAGCCAGTGGGAAGATGTTGGCCGAGGGATACCAAATCATTTTTTTTCATGATTTCGACAGCGGCAAGAGGCTCCCAATCCCAGAAGATTTTCTCAAATTGACGGACATTGGAACGGTGGAAGAACTGTGAGATCCACCGCGCGGACGATTTTGATTATCTCCAGGAATGTCTTATCAGTCATATGGAAGAGACTCGCCATGCTGAATGACACTCCTCTCCACCCTGATAAGGTCGATAAATAGAGTTCAGAGAATGAAAGCCAAAAATCCACACCTAACATGGAGGGGCTTACTAAGGACGTCCGCACTCGTCCTTCTTATCGTCGGGGTGGGTCTCGTCCTATATTGCTGGCATCTCTCGGTTCAGATAGAGACACGATTCTCTGGGAGGCTGTGGAGCATTCCATCGAGGGTCCTTTCCGACACCACAATGCTGTATCCAGGTCAAAAGATAAGAAAGACCGTCTTAATCGAAAGGCTCCACCGCCTTGGGTATCGTGAAGTCTTCAATGAACCGGCGAAGAAGGGAGAGCTGCACATCTCGGCCTCGGCCATGAAGCTTTTTCTTCACGATCTCAACGCACCCCATCGGAAAAGGGAGGGATTCCCTGTTCAAATTCAATTCTCAGAGAACCGAATAGAGTCAATTTCTAGGGCGGACGGTCAGAAACCGGTTCCCCTTTTGGAGCTGGAGCCCGAGGAGATGATGCTCTTCTTCGGGCCAGACCGGGAGAAACGCCAGCTCGTCTCCCTCGACCGTGTCCCCCAGCATCTCATACATGCCGTATTAGCCGCAGAGGACAGCCGTTTTTTTCATCATTTTGGCCTTGATCCCAGGGGAATACTCCGGGCCCTCTATACCAACCTGCGTCATGGGACAATACGGCAAGGTGGGTCCACTATCACCCAGCAACTGGCCAAGAACTACTTCCTGACACCCGAGAGGACAGTTTCTCGTAAGGTGAAGGAGCTCCTCATGGCCATAACCATCGAGCTCATGTACGACAAGAGAAGAATCCTCGAAATCTATTTAAATGAAATCTATCTAGGCCAAAAGGGGCAGGTATCCATCAACGGCGTTGGAGAGGCGTCGTATTTCTATTTCGGTAAGCCCGCAGGCGAGCTTTCCCTCGGGGAAGCCGCGACGATCGCAGGACTGATCAAGGCCCCTAATCATTATTCCCCTTATGTTGACGGGGAAGCTAGCCGGATCCAAAGAGACAACGTGCTCCATGGTATGGTAAAGAATGGGTGGCTTTCAGGTGAAGAAATGGAGGCCGCCCTCTCCTTACCGGTGGAGACCGTGGGATTCACCACTTACGGTAAGAAAGCTCCCTATTTTATCGACTACCTCTCCCAACAGCTTCTAGGCCTATATCAACCTGAGAGCCTATCGAGTCTCGGACTTTCCATATATACCACCTTAGACCCAATGGTCCAGGATTCGGCAGAAAAGGCCCTCGAAAGAGGATTGACCCGGTTGGAAAAGTCCAAGCCGATGTTGAATCGCTCAGAAGCTGGAGAAAAGTTACAGGGCGCTATCGTGGTGATGCAACCCAAGACGGGTTACATACTCGCCATGGTCGGAGGCCGCAACTATGGCGTAAGTCAATTCAATCGAATTAGTCAAGCCAGACGGCAACCTGGAAGCGCGTTCAAACCGTTCGTGTTTGTGAGTGGACTGGACACGCTCACACCGGCTTCCACGCTGTCTAACGAACCCAAATCCTACATGATAAACGGAAAACTATGGGAACCCCAGAACTTCGAACCCCAGTCAGGGGGCCGAGTGAGCCTTAGAAGTGCGCTCGCCAAGTCCATCAATCTCGCGACGGTTGATTTGGCAATACAAGTTGGCCTGGATCGGATAGTCACCACGACCGCCCAATATTTTTCAAAGCCCTTTAAGCCCTATCCGTCACTTTCATTGGGAGCGTTCGAGGTCGCTCCTCTTGATTTGGCTCGAGCCTATTGTGCCTTTGCCGCTGACGGTGCGTTGCCCTATCCACTGTCTCTCAAGGACGTGGTGGATGAGAATGGTCAAATTGTAGAACGGAGACATATGAGTGTGAGGCAGGTGACTTCGCCTGCGAAAGCTTTCTTAATCAACTCTATGTTGCGGACTGCAGTAACAGAGGGAACGGCCCAATCCCTTGAAGAAATGGGCATCTCATTCCCCGTTGCGGGTAAGACGGGGACGACGAATGACTTTCGAGACTCATGGTTTGTGGGGTATACACCAGATGTCTTGGCACTAGTCTGGGTCGGGTTTGACAACGGCGATTCCATCGATACCACCGGAGCTGGAGGGGCCCTTCCGATTTGGGCCGATCTCATGAGGACCATGCCAGAACATGTGTCAGGTGAGTGGTTTAAGACGCCGCCAGGCGTGGTGAAACGGGTTGTCTGTTCTGAAAGCGGACTCCTCGCTGTTCCCAATGCGTGCCCGAAACCCGTTGAAGAGGTCTTCCTCGAAGAAAACGTGCCTGAGACTTACTGTCCCCTGCACCGAAGCGAGGGCCCGTTTAAGGCTCTGTTCAATGGATTTAAAGATCTCATCAAGAGTTTCTAGATGGGTGCTACTCACCTGCCTGGTCGGCTTCGCAATAGCCGGTGCAAGGTGCGCCAGGACTGTTTCGCAACCTTCATCATTGCCTCATACAGGCACGGTGCCCCATGGAGAAGAACAATCTGAGACTTCGGAAGGGCTGAGTCCACGCATGCTGGCTTCCTTGCAGCTAACCGAACAGGCACGACTGCTTTTGGAAAAGGATGAACCAGACGAGGCCATTCGCCTGCTCGAACGGGCTATTAATCTCAATCCAGCAAACGGACAAAACTACTATTACCTATCTGAAGCGTGGGTCATCAAGGAGAACACTGGTCAAGCAATGGAATTCAACCGACTGGCGGCGATCTATCTTGAGGGGAACTCAGAGTGGATGACGAGAGTCGTTGAACAGCAGGAACGGATCAAGAGACTGTCCATGGAATGGATACACCATTAGGCCTTCCGTCGTCGTGTCACCTCTTCGATCAGTTCGGAGTATGTCACCCCCCTGTGGACAAGAAGAACAAACAGATGATAGAGGACATCAACACTCTCCTCGACTAGTCTCTGCTTAGATTCTTTTCGCGCTGCCAGGACGACCTCTGCCGATTCTTCATCAATTTTTCCACAGATTTTGTCGAGACCCTCTGTAAAGAGAAAAGCGGTGTATGACCCCTCGGGCAGGGTATTTT
The DNA here is from genome assembly GCA_964348095.1 of uncultured Thermodesulfobacteriota bacterium. GTDB lineage: Bacteria > Desulfobacterota > BSN033 > WVXP01 > WVXP01 > WVXP01. Next base: position 84,534 of record CAYGBK010000076.1, read on the forward strand.
TGCGTTCCCTCAGTACGGCATAGAGCTCCCGTAGGATTTCCTGTCGCTCCTTTTCGTCAAAGCATGAATGAGAACCCGTATGACAGGTCGGCCCCTTTGGCAGGACTTTGACGAGCAGCGCGTCATTATCACAGTCCGACTTGACGCTGACAAGGGCTAACGTATTCCCACTTGTTTCACCCTTCATCCAGAGTCGCCCTTTTGCCCGACTGTAAAACCACACTTTCCGCGTTTGGAACGTCTTTTCCAGCGCTTCTCGGTTCATATAACCGAGCATCAACACAACGTCGGTCTCAGCATCCTGAACAATCGCGGGTATCAGGCCGTTTACTTTTTTCCAATTGAGATTCAACCGTAAGTCTTTCATGGTCGTATCGGTATGTTCTTTTCTCTCAAGTAGGTCTTTAGGTCAGGGATTTCGAGCTCTCTGTAATGGAAGAGACTTGCCGCAAGGGCAGCGTCGGCTTTTCCATCGATAAAGGCCTCGAGAAAATGGTCCTTTGTCCCGGCGCCACTCGAGGCGATAATTGGAATGCCGACGTTTTCAGAGAGTACTCTGAGGAGCTCGATGTCATAGCCATCCTTCATCCCGTCCTTGTCAAGGGAATTAACCAGAAGCTCTCCGGCCCCCTGACTTTCCATTTGTTTGGAAAAGGCAATGGCGTCAATTCCGGTTGGTTCCCTTCCACTCTTAATGTAAATCTCCCAGTGATCACCGCTCCTCTTGGGATCAAGGGAAATGACGATGCACTGCGACCCGAACTGCTCGGCAGCCGCTTCGACAAAATCAGGGTCTTGGACCGCAGCTGAACCAATAGACACCTTATCGGCGCCACATTTCAGGAGGTCTCTGATCGTATCGAGCGTTTTTATTCCACCACCAACGGTAAAGGGAATGTTGATACTCTGAGAGATTCTTCTGACGAGATCGTAGAAGGTGTCTCTTTTTTCCACGGTCGCCATAATATCGAGATAGACCAGTTCGTCAACTCCCATTTCGCTATAGAGCTTGCCGAGTTCAACCGGATCACCAGCATCACGAAGTTGCACGTAATTTGTGCCTTTGACAACTCTCCCGTCCTTGATATCCATACAGGCGATGATCCTTTTTGCGAGGTTCGAAGGTCGGCTCTTCAGTCGTCCGGATTTGCGATGCCGACGTTGCTTCCTGCCCATCGTCGCGCGGAGATCTATCTTGCCCTCATATAGGGCTTTGCCGATGATTGCCCCATAAGCCCCCATCTGTTCCAGCCTTTTGAGGTCCCCATCTGATGACACGCCGCCGGCTACCATTATCCTGAAGGGGTACTCAAGCACACGTTCAATAAGCTCGAAATTCGGACTCGTCAGGGTACCGTCCCTTTTAATATCAGTCAAGAGAAGTAACTCTACGCCAAGACCCCTTAGCTCATCCAGGAGATCGAACAGGGGTTTTTTCACAGTCTCCTGCCAGCCCTTGATGGCAACCACACCATCCTTCACATCAACGGCCACAACGATACGGCTCGGCCCGTATTCGTTGATCAGCCTCTTGACGAGTGATGGGTTGGCTAGAGCAGAGGTTCCTAGGATGATCCTCTTTACCCCGCCTTCCAGGTACGTTCTCCCGTCCTCATAAGTCCTGATCCCCCCGCCAACCTGCACGGGGGTATCGATTGATCGTGCGATTTCGAGAATCTGTCTGAGGTGAACAGGCGAGCCGTCCTTTGCTCCACTCAGGTCAACGATATGGATGAGCGAAGCGCCTCGCTTTTGGAAGGTTCGGGCGCTCTGTAGAGGGTTTTCAGAGTAGATTCTGCGCCTTCCATAATCCCCCTGGATCAGCCGAACGCATTTGCCTTCGAGAATGTCCACTGCAGGGATAAGTTCCATCTTCTCTTGCCTCGAAAGCTTAAGCTGGGAAAAATTCCGGAGCAGCTTGAGACCCTCTGGCCCCGATTTTTCGGGATGAAACTGGACCCCAAAAAAGTTGTCCTTCCTGAGAACCGAAACAAATTCCTCGCCGTAAACCGTCTTTCCTAATGTGACGCGGTTATCTGCTTCAACATAGTACGAGTTAGCAAAATAGAAATAAGAGTTGTCAGGAATGCCAGAGAAGAGGGGGTCAGGCTGTGTTTGGCCCACCGCATTCCATCCTATTTGGGGAACCTTCAGTTTAGGCTCTGAATCGCCACCTGTCCCGAACAGCCTGACGGTGCCATCAATAATACCAAGACAAGTCGTTTCGTCCTCCTCTGAAAAGGTCAGAAGTAACTGCATCCCTAAGCAGATACCAAGAAACGGCACCCTGACGTTCTTGATCGCGGTAACGAGATTCCGCCTTTTGAGTTCTTCCATAGCCGGAGCTGCTCGCCCCACCCCAGGAAAGATCACCTTATCAGCTTCCTTGATGCAATCAGGATCGGCAGTAATCTGGTACTCTACCCCAAGACCGTCGAGGCCATTTGTGACTGAAGCAAGGTTTCCCGAATTGTAGTCGATAACAGCAACTTTCATAAGACTCCCTTGGTCGATGGCAGGGCCCCCCCCATGCGATCGTCTCGCTCACAGGCCATTCTCAAGGCACGCCCACAGGCCTTAAAAATGGCCTCTGCTTTATGATGTTCATTTCGGCTGTATCGGACATTAATATGGATGTTCGCTCTCAAAGAATCAGAAAAAGATCGAAAGAAGTGTTCGATCATTTCTGTTGGCAGATCACCGACCCTCTCTCGTTCAAATTCGCAATTGAAAACAAGATATGGCCGACCGCCAAGATCGAAAGCGACTTCCGCCAACGTGTCATCCATGGGCAAGAGGAAACCATATCGGAAAATCCCCTCCCTTGAGCCGAGTGCCTTTGAAAGGGTCTGCCCAAGGGTGAGACCAATGTCTTCGACGAGGTGATGCTCATCCATATCTGAATCTCCCTGTGCCTTGACTCTGAGGTCTATGAGAGAGTGCTTAGACAGTTGCTCCAGCATATGATTGAAAAACTTGATGTCTGTCTCGATCTGGAATCGCCCCGTTCCATCAAGATTACACTGGACGAATACATCCGTCTCTTCTGTCATTCTATCCACAGAGGCGAGACGTGGAAATGATCCGTTGGTTTGCATTCGAACTGCCCACACACCGACGTTCCTGGCAAACTCCATGTCTGCGTCCCTATCGCCGATCATGATCGATTGTTCGAGGTTGACTTTCTCTTGCTTCAGAAAATCATCAACAAGACCGGTTTTAGGTTTCCGGCATGTGCAGTTATCCTCAGCAAAGTGTGGGCAAATAAGTATTCGATAGAATTCGATTCCTCTTTCTTTGAGAAGATCGATGAATTTTCTCTGAGCCCGCTGGAAGCCTTCCTCTGGAAAAGATGACGTGCCTCTTCCGTCCTGGTTTGAGATCATGACAAATCTGTACCCTTCCTCCTTAAGCCGGTTGAGCCCGTCCACGACCCCGGGAAGAATCCGTACCTTCCCAACCAAATCAATCTGCCTCGTGTCGGGTGGCTCGAAGATAAGGGTGCCGTCTCGATCAATAAAGGCTATTTTCAAATCTGACGCTGAAGGTTCCATAGAATTCCTCATTCCCGATGTGATCAGCCAAAAGCCTCATCCAAGGCGTATTTTTACGGCATCGCTGTGTCCGTGGAGCCCTTCGCTGATTGCGATCGTCTCGACCGTTTCTCTCAGATTCTCAACACCTCGCCTTGAGACTTTTTGAACCTGCATCATCTTTCCAAAGGCCTGGGCCGAAAGGGGGGAAAACATTTTTGAAAAACCTGATGTTGGCAGTGTATGATTTGCCCCAGTGGCGTAGTCTCCGAGCGATTCAGACGCATAGCTTCCAAGAAAGACGGACCCCGCATTCGTGATCCTTTTGAGAATGCCTTCTTGGGTTTTCGCCACAATTTCCAGATGCTCAGGAGCGTACTCGTTGGCAATCAGACATGCCTCATCAAATGAATTGACCACAATGACAAAACTATTCCTGAGGGATTTTCTTATGATCTCTTTGCGGGGGGATCGTTCCGTCTGTCTTCTCAGTTCCCGGATGGCCTGCTCCGCGAGTGTTTGCGAGGGCGTTACCAGCACACCCTGTGAATCTTCCCCATGTTCGAGCTGTGCGAGTAAATCTGCAGCAATCCAACGAGGGTCTCCAGTCTCATCGGCAAGAACCAGGAGTTCAGATGGTCCGGCTGGCATGTCGATGTCAACCACGCCATAGACGAGCATCTTTGCCGTTGTGACGTAATGATTTCCCGGTCCGAAAATCTTGTAGACCTTTGGCACTGTTTCCGTGCCAAATGCCATCGCGGCGATTGCCTGAGCACCACCAATCTTATAGATATTTTCAATTCCACACAGGTCGGCAGCCACGATGACATTGGGATTGCATCTCCCCTTTTTATCAGGAGGTGTGGTCATAACCACGTCGTGACATCCCGCCACCCTGGCTGGGACCGCAAGCATAAGCACTGTAGAACAATACGCCGCCTTACCACCTGGAACATACAGCCCCACTCGCTCGATCGGCCTAAACTCTCGCCACACCGTGACGCCCTTTTCCGTCTCGACAGACCTCTCTTTTCGCTGGATGTGGTGTTTATGGAATCTCTCGATGTTTCGTTTCGCCCTTTTCAGGGCTCTCATCAGACGGGCGTCGACCCACTCATAGGCTTCACGCACCTCTTTTTTGCTCACGGCCAGTGAACGCAGTTTCACGCCATCAAACCTTTGGGCGAACTCAAAGAGCGCACGATCCCCATCTTTTCGGACACGATTCATGAGGTTTTTCACCGTCCGGACAATCTGGGCGCTTTTCCCCCCTGGCCTTCGAAGTTTTTCTGAGATCTCTCTTATGGTTAGATTCTGGGACGTTAAGATTTTCATAAGCTCGGGAACCTGTATCTATTTGGGTTCGAAAAAGGGCTCTCTATAAGCACGGCTTGCGATTCAAGAACCGTGATCAAGGGGGAAAGGTTCTGCTCCCTCAGGGTTCGTCCGGTTTGAGTAATATCACAAACGGCATCTGCGAGATTCAGCGTAGGCGTTACCTCCACGGAGCCTTTAATGGTAATAATTGCTGCATTGACGCCGCTCTTCTCCAGGAATTTGGCAAGCAACCGTGGATGGGACGTGGCAATCCGTTCTCCCTCCAAGTCCTCGACAACCTTTACCTGAGAACCCTCTGGGACTGCTAAGACCAAAGCGCAATGACAGAATCCCAATCTCTTCACGACGTTGACCTGTACATTTTTTTCGTAGAGGACGTTTTCCCCGACAATCCCATAGTCTACGACACTCCGGCATACATATTCGGGGATATCGTCGTCCCTCAGATGGAGGATATCGATATCATAGTTCTCACATGGTGTAACCAGATTTCGCCCATTCGGCTCGAACTCCAGCCCCTGCGAGTAAAGGAAATTCAAACTCGGTTCAGCCAACCTCCCACTCTTTTGCACTGCGATCTTTGTCTTACCTGTTCGCTCCATAGTTGTATCCATTGAGGTACGCCGTTAATTGATTCTGAGGAATCGTCTTCTGTTTTCCGGTCTTCATGACCTTGATCGTTGCCTCGCCCCTCTTAAGTTCATCTGGGCCACAGATTACGACAAAGGGAATCTCCTTTTTGTCTGCGTACCTGAGCTGCTTACCCAATTTCACAGGTTCAAAATAGATCTCGGCATTGATGCCGGCTTTCTGCAAATCATTTAGCATTCCCAAGGAGTTGGTGAGGGTTTCTTGGTCAAAATACGTAACCAACACCCTGGAATTTAGCTTGATTTCATGAAACATATTGAGCTCTTCCATGGCCAGCATAATCCGGTCAAAGCCAAAGGCAGCACCGACACCGCTGAATTGCTGCTTAGAGAATAGTGAACATAGGCCATCGTACCGTCCTCCAGCGCATACTGCGCCAATATCAACATCCTCTATGAATGTCTCGAAAACAATGCCTGTGTAGTAGTCGAGTCCCCGTGCGAGGCTCAAATCGAACACGACCCGTTCGCCGGGAATGCCAAAGCCGTCACAGACTTCGAGAAAATCATCTATCTCCTTTGTATCGAATTCCTTTAAGAAGGCTATTTTTTCTCGGTTTAGTCCTTGCACCTTTGTGATTTCTACCAACTCAACAATGGCCTCATCTGGCAATACCGAAGCAAGCTCCTTGGCAACTCCCGCATGTTCTAACCTTCCAAGCTTATCAAGAATCCGAATGATTTCGGTATGCCTCTTCTCTGGAATATGGAGACGCGTAAGAATGCTATTGATCAAACGACGGCTATTGAATTTGATCACGAACCTATCAAATTCTAAGGATTCAAAAACCCGGTTTATCACTTTTGCGATTTCCCCTTCCGCCAGAAGGCTCTTAGTTCCAATGACGTCCACATCACATTGATAGAATTCACGATATCTACCCTTCCCCGGTTTATCCGCTCTCCACACCGGGGAAATCTGATATCGCTTGAAGGGCATTGGCAGCCTTCTGTTATGGGCAGCCACGAACCGCGCAAAGGGAACTGTCTGATCGTACCTGAGAGCTATTTCCCTTCCCCCTTTGTCCTTAAATGTATACGTCAATTTTGAATCTTCGTCCCCGTACTGTCCGAGAAGTGTTTGAGCGTATTCGATTGCAGGCGTCTCGATGGTGTTGTAACCAAAGTTGATGAAAACAGACTTGATCCGTTCCAGGACGAATTGTCGCTTCGCCATATCTTTTGGTAAGAAATCACGGGTACCTTTCGGAATTCTTGGTGCGATTAGATCAGCCATGACAGTCCTCGAATCGAGAGATAAAAAAAATCCCACTAGAAAAGTGGGATAGGGTGGATACAAGCTGAACGGGGGGCTAACGTTGCATCCGTCCAAGCACCAGCTTATATCCACCCATGCCGTGATGAAGCCAGTGGGCCACGCGAGTTATCGTGGCCGTGCTAGAACCGGTTATTTTGTTTATTTCGCGATACGTCTCACCAGCATATACTCTCTTTGCCACTTGAAAACGCTCTGCCATAGCCTGGAGCTCAGATAACGTGCAGAGATCGCGAAATAGCTTCTTACACTCATCGGTCGTCTGCAGCTCCAAGATAGCTTGATACAATTCTTTCATTTCCTTACTGTTAAGCATTCTCTCTGGCATAATCGGTACTTTAATGCGTTAGTGTATTAAAACGCTAACATTATATTGTCTTGAAAAGAGTTTGTCAAGTAAAAAATTTCTCTGAATCTCTATTCTCGTAGCCTGCTTCTCACAGCCGGTTTTGTTTACGATGTATTCTACGCGTTGTCTAAAAACTGGAGGACAACCCTCGAAAACTCCTCAGGCATCTGATCGACCATTGGCACCATACCGCCCTGTATGACGGCTGTCTTACTTCCCTCTATACTTTTAGAAAGTGGAGCCATTCTCGGGAATGAGAATCGATCTTCCGTTCCAGCAAGCACGAGAGTTGGGGCTTTAATCAACCCGACCTTGTCCTCCATCTTATATTTGCCCACGGCGCGATGGCCTTCTTCCACTCGGTCGCCCACCTTCAGGGCGTCAACAACAAATCGGACGAGAAGATCCGGGCGATTCTTGGGATAGAATGCCATCCTTCTCTGCCACAGCTCAGCCAAATGCGATCCGTCGGCTTTGAACTCGACCTCATCTATCGGAGGACTGTGTTTTCGACGGTCCCGGTCTGCCCCATCAACGTATGGGGTCGAGGACAGGACCAACTTGTGCACCCGCTCAGGATGTGAGGCGGCGACTTCCACAGCAATGACACCTCCGGTATGATGCCCGACAATGGATACGCGCTCGAGTGACATCCCATCGAGAAACCCGATAACACCCCGGGCATACCCCTCGATTGAACCCTCTCGCTCCGGCCTATAGGAGTCACCAAATCCGACCGTATCCATGGCGATTGCCCAGTAGTTCTGACCAATAATCGGTAACACCTCTCGGTATTCATCCCAGGAGCGGGGCGTCTGGTGCAAGAAGAGAACTGGATCGCCATGTCCGGCCATTGCATAGTGAATCTGGCCCTCTGGCGTTTCTACAAAACCTCTACGGATAATGACCTTTTCCATTCCCCTACCCCAATTCATAGCGCACGTTATCCTGTGGTGTTCTGGATGGGCGATTACAGAGTCTACGCCGAGGATACCATTCATGACAAGTTAAGAAATCGACAACATAGGGAGCACGCCAACAAGGTTTAGAATGACCTACCAACCAAAGGCCTCGACCTGAATGGGCACCAGTCGCTGGGGGAATAGGCAAGGATCGGGCTGGACCTCACGAGTTTTCGAAATTTCCTAACGGGTCTGATGGAGTCTCTTGGTGAGGAGAGGAGGCGTCATGGCTGTTGTAATGAATACCATTACTATAATAGCCGCATAGAGGGTTGGATCGAGAAGCGGTACCCCCGCAACTTTTAGTCCCGCGCCGAGCCCCGCAAAGATCAATCCAACTTCCCCTCGAGGAACCATCCCCAGGGCAACGGCCCACCGATCGATCCTGTCCTTTCCAGGGATAACCCCCGCGGCACAGGCCATTTTCCCTGCCACTGCAACAGCCGAGAGAACCAGACCAACCACGACGGCTTTTGCCGAAAAAAGGGCTCCAAGATCGACCTGCATACCCATATGAAAAAAGAATATGGGGACAAAAAGCGTTGAAAGGGGAATGAGTAAATGCTCCAGGCTGTCCTTTTCCTGCCTAAAAAACCGTGAATGTTCAGGTTCCAAGATGAGTCCTGCAGAGAAGGCGCCAACAATCGGAGCCAAACCAAACTTGTGGGCAAGATAGGCAAAAGCAAAGCACAGGGTCAACGACAGGGTGAGGAGCATTCCCCTCATTTCCAAACTTGCAGCCCACCGATAGAGCCGCTTGCTGAAGAGAACCCCCAGAACCGTGCCGGCGACCAGGAATCCAAAGGCCTTCAGGAGAATGATCAGTACCCTCTCTGAGATGGATAGCGATCCTGACACCTCCGGGGAAGCCGAAGAGCCGATCAGAGCAACCACCACGGCCAGTATGATAAGACCGAGCACGTCATCGACCACAGCGGCCCCAAGTATGGTTCTCCCTTCAGCGGTCTGAATCCTGTCCAAGTCTTTGAGCACGCGCGCGCTGATTCCCACACTCGTGGCACATAGGGTGGCTCCCAAGAAAATATCAACCCAAATAGAAAGATCTGGGAAAAAGAGACGAACCGTCCCAAAGCCGACGAGAAAGGGGGCTATCACACCGAGAAGAGCCACAAGCAGAGCACTCTTACCCACCCGCATCAATTCCGGAACGGTGCTCTCCACCCCCACTTCAAACATTAAGAGAATGACACCAAGCTCTGCCAGGGTGGTCAGACTAGGGTCATGCTGGATTCGTTCAAAGAACCCAATCCCGAAAAGGGCCAGGTTGCCCACGATCACGCCGGCAAAGAGTTCTCCAAGAACAACTGGAAGCCGGATCGTTCGCGCCCCTAACCCGCCAAGCTTGGCTGCTGTGAGAACCAAAGAGAGCTCAAAGAGAAGAAGTACAAAGGAATGGACCATCCTATCTCCGTGTTGAGCTTTCAGTGTCCGGCCTGTTCATATTAGATCTCGAGTGAGAGCGCGAGCCAGGATAGAATCAATCAACAGATCGACGATAAAATAAGTCCCCTTACTCGCATATGAGGACTCCCAACGTTATAGACCATTCTAATAATAGGAGGCCGGATGTTTTGTCAATCCTTTTGTTGTCTGAGAAGCCCCTACCGCATCACGCTGGGCCCCGCTGGATGCGTGCTGACAGGTGTTTCTCTGCCTTGACATTAGATTGATTCTGGCAATAATAGAGAAGAATGATTGGAAAAAACCTTCTCAAAAGAATCGAGCGTCACATGGTTCGGGCCCCTGCCATAAGTTGTTTCATCCTTTTTTTTCTAATCGCCGTGGGGACCACAACACCAGGTCAGGGAGAAGAGAAATCGTTCTTTCTTGGGTTTCGACAGGGCACGGATTCAGAGTCCATTCCCGAGGGATGGGCTCTCATTTCATACGCCGGAACTGGGGGGAACCAAATGTTCATCCTCAAGGAGAACAACCGGACAGTCCTCCACGTTAAGAGCCTGGGAAGCGCCTCTGGTGTTCTGAAGAACGTCGAGGTGGACCTCAAAGAGTTCCCCATTCTCGTGTGGCGGTGGAAGATCAATCGGGTCGTCGGGATGGCCATTGAACGCCAGAAGGATCGAAATGACAGTGCTGCCAGGATTCGGGTCATTTTTGGAAAGAGGGGAAAGAATAGAAGAGAGAAGCCTCCCCCCGTTTCCCCACAAATTGAAGAGTTTCTGAAGACTTTGGGGATCAAACAGACTGCCAGAGAACCGGTCGGATTCAAAATCGATTACATCTGGGGTAACCGCATCGATCCCGGCGAGGTTCTTGACTTCCCAGGCTCGCGGAACCACAAAATAGTCGTGGTCGAAAGTGGCAAGGCGAAGGCCAACCAGTGGATCTGGGAGAAGCGAAATCTAGTTGAGGATTTCGAGCTTCTTTTTGAGGCTGAGCCGCCGGGACTTTCAGGGATTGTCATACTCACGGACACTGACCAGACCAACGAGGGGGTGGAAGCCTGGTATAGCAGCATTGTGCTAATGACAGAGTAAGGTAGTTTTCCAAAATGCCGGGCCCATGTCAGGGAGACGTGCTCCAAAGCCCCGGACAACTTAGACTTATTCAAGCCCAACAAAAACACGCTAAGCCCTCGGTGAGGGTGATGGGTAGGAAAGACTCATCCCTTGCAGAGGCTAAAGATGGGTGATTTGGTTCGATGACCGCCAGTCCAGATGACCCTGCGCCGGAGAGACTGAGGGGTTTTGGCTGTCGCGATCTCCCGACAAACAATCCACCAAATCGGGACCCCCTATTCTCCGTGCCTCAAGGGTAAAAAAACGACTCTGTTCTGTTGCTCCAATGACAGGGTCAGCGCCTGACGGGATCTACTGGCTCGGCGAGGATTCTCCTCCCTGACGGCCCCTCTCCTGGACAACTGACTGGAACCTCGAAACAACACTCTCCGCCAATTCCGCCAAATCACTGGCTGGCGCCGTCTGGATCCAATGGCGGGACGTGCCGAACAATCCGGTGGTCAACCTTCCAATAGCTGTGAGGGTTGGCGCATCGAGCTTTTCGCTGAGAAAAACCAACAAAGGCGCGTTTGAGAAGGTTTCTAGCACAACGGCAGACGTCATCACCGTCGCCTCACCGCCCGAAGGGCATTCCTGGTCGAGCGCGACGATCTGAACCGTCCAATGTGGATTGACGTTAGTCACGATCGTATCCTTTCGGGCTTTTAGCTCTCGCATTATATGGGTATGGATCGACATCCTCAGGGTATCTGGACCGCTGACAGAGAGGGCAACCCTAACCGGCTGAGGCCCAGGAGATTCTTCTCCAGAGAGGAATTGAGGTAAGAAAAAGAGCATGAAAATCGCCAAGGCTATAACTCGCCTCATTGGAGAACTCCTTTCATTGTCATAGAGTGAAATTATTCGAACCAAGAGGCCCCTGCCAGGCCTCCTTCAAGGACCCGATCTGGGTTCGGATGATTCTTTCTCCCCCCAGGCCAATAATCTCGAATCGATCGTCCTCCCGCACCACGCCGACCTGTCCGTAGACATGGCCTGACAATGTCTTTTCAAAGGCTTCTCTTTTTTCGGGGTGAACGGTCACCACGAAGCGGCTCTGAGACTCAGCGAACAGGAGAAAATCGTCTCGTTTCACTCCCTCGGCGGGGACCTTTCCCAGGTCCACCGTTAGTCCCAGGGCTCCAGAGAAGGCCGTTTCCGCCAATGCCACAGCGAGGCCACCATCAGAGCAATCATGGCATGAAGCCAACACCCCCTCCTCTATCGTCCTGTGGAGGACCGTATAGAGGCCGATTGCCTCTTTGTGGTTGACTCTCGGAACGTGATTCCCCACAAAACCTCTACTTGCAAAATACTCAGATCCTCCCAGCTCGGTTCGGGTTGTTCCCAACACATAGACTAGGTCGTGCGGACTCTTGCAATCAGCCGTCATGGCCTTACGAACATCGTCGATTTTACCGATGATCGAGAACAGTACCGTCGGGGGAATGGATATCTTGACGCCACCCAGCATCGCATCATTCTTCATGCTGTCTTTCCCAGATATCAGTGGAATGTTGTAAACTGTTGCATAGTCGTAGAGAGCCTGGTTTGCCCGCACCAGCTGTGCCAACTTGAAATGGCCATCAGGGGTTCTCTCCGATTGAATCGGGTCACACCAACAGAAATTATCGAGGCCGGCCATACGATCCGGCCGTGCTCCCACACAAATGGCGTTTCGCACCGCCTCATCTATGGCACACGCCACCATCCAATAGGTATCGATATCACCGTACTTTGGACAGATGCCGTGAGACACAACAACGCCCTCGGTCGACTCCAAAACGGGGCGGACGACAGCGGCGTCATTGGGTCCGTCGTCCCCGGCGCCGCCAAGGGGTTTAACAACGCTGCCACCCTGCACTTCATGGTCGTATTGCCGAATAACACTCTCCTTGCTGCAAACGTTCCACCGGCCGAGAAGCTCAAAGAGCGACTGCGTGAGGTCTTTCGGCACGGGGAACGAGGGCTCCTGGTAGACAGGCGGTTTCCATCGAGCCTCGAGCTGCATTCTCGGAAGACCATGATGGAGGAATTCCATGGAAAGAAGCCCCACCGTTTTCCCCTTATACAGAATATGAAACCGACCTGTGTCAACGAACGTGCCGAGAACCGTAGACTCCACATCCATCAATCGTGAGAGTCTTAGAAACTCATCGATCTTCTCTGGTGCAACAGCCAGGGTCATTCGCTCCTGCGCCTCAGAGAGCAATATCTCCCAGGGATCCAGCCCTGCGTATTTCAACGGGGCCTTGTCCACGTGGAGTTCACATCCTATGTGACTCGCCGTTTCTCCCACGGAGCTCGAAAGCCCTCCGGCTCCATTGTCAGTGATGGCCTTGTAAAGCCCTCGGTCTCGGGCAGTGAGCAGGAAATCTGTCATTTTCTTTTGTGTAATCGGATCTCCGATCTGAACAGCTGCTGTGGGGGATTGCTCGTGGAGTTCTTCTGAAGAGAAAGTCGCTCCGTGGATGCCATCTTTTCCAATTCGCCCTCCCACCATCACGATGAGATCTCCCGGGTCGACTCGTTTGATATGGCTCTCCTCTCCCAGTATTTTCCGGGGAATGATTCCACCTGTCCCACAAAAGACGAGAGGCTTTCCAACAAATCGATCATCAAAGACAATACTTCCATTAACGGTCGGAACTCCGCTCTTATTACCCCCATGCTCCACCCCCTCCCGTACCCCTTCAAGTACTCTCCGCGGGTGAAAAAGCTTGGGAGGGAGTGAGCCCTGGTACTCGGGAGATGCAAAGCAGAAGACATCGGTATTGAAAATGAGCCTGGCCCCTTTTCCAGTTCCGAATGGATCCCTATTGACGCCGACAATCCCGGTCAGGGCACCCCCGTAAGGGTCCAAGGCCGAGGGGGTATTGTGTGTCTCCACTTTGAAGACCAGGCTGTAATCCTCATTGAACTCCACCACACCGGCATTATCGTGGAACACCGACAGGCACCAGTCCCGTTCTCCAAGGTCCCTTCTGATTTTTTCTGTGGCGCCCTTCACAAAAGTGTCGAACAGGCTATCTATGGATGTTTCTTTCTGGTCCTCGTCCCAACAGGTGATCAATGCGTTGAAGATCTTATGCTTACAATGTTCTGACCACGTCTGAGCCAGCGCCTCGATCTCGACATCAGTCACCCGGCCGTCCAATCCGTGGAGTTTCCGTTCCTGTCTCACACGGGGATCTGTCATATAGGCCTGAATGGCTTTCATTTCATCCAGATCGAGAGCAAGAAGTCTCTCCCGGCTTATTGCCAGAAGGGTGTCATCATCGACCTCGAGACTGATTTTCTCGACCCTGTGCTGGTCTTTTCCCTCGACTTTGGGAACGACCGGATGGAGTCGCGCACCCTCTTCCCAGCCCTTCCGGTCCAGGTATGAGAACTGTTGAATCAAGGAATTCCCGAGAAGGGCAGTCGCGATCCTCTCAATTTGCGCACGTGAAACCCTGCCAGAGATGACATATTGAGTCGATGTATAGACCCTTTCCTCTTTACCGAGAGATCTACCCAGACGGAGTGTTGCCACCTCAGTGGCTGTCTTTCCCACATTATCCGTCACCCCCGGTTTGAATCCCACTTCAACAAGCCAGTCAAAGTTCGAGGCCAATGGCGTATCAATGGCGTAATCCTGACTGATTGGATCGCGATATGAATCAGAGGCGATCCCTTCGAGTTCATCCTGAGAAAGATCGGCGTCCACCGTATAGATACTGATCGTCCTGACCTGATCGACAGGTAGGTGAAGATCTCGGCCGATTCTCCGTTTGACCTTCTCACCAACGGCATCCACCAGATTAGGCTTCAGCGCGATCTCGATGCGATGAGCCATAGGGGTCTTCCTCGATCGACGTGTCGCAGAGGGCTCGTAAAGAGGTCGCCCTTTGCTGTTGAAAACCTTTATGTCAGGGTGTCAGTTTTCGGTTGTCAGGGGTCGGTTACCATGGAACATTGAAATCAACAGATTCTCGATATCTGCCAGGTCTTTTTGCGGTCTCATGATAAACGAAAAGAAACTATTGATCAATCAGGTTTAAGACCATCAAGGCAGGATTTTACCTGGGTTCAGCACACCATTCGGGTCCAAGAGTTCCTTGATCCTTCTCATCAGGTGGAGCCCCTCACCGTGCTCCTGGGCCATGAATCTCTTCTTGCCAATTCCAACACCATGTTCACCGGTGGCGGTTCCCCCCACCGAAATGGCATAGGAGACAATCTCATCGTAGGCCCGGTTCATACGATCAAAAAATCCCTTGTCCTCCATCCTACCAATGATGTTCATGTGGAGATTTCCGTCCCCAGCGTGCCCAAAACTGTACGATTTCAGATGATGGGTGGCGACGATTCGTCTTGCGTGCTCTACCATATTCGAATACTTCGACAGGGGCACTGCCGTATCTACAATCAAAACGTCGAGCCCTGGATTAGATCGTTTCACCGACTCCCCAGCCTCGTGCCGGGCGTCCCAGAGGCGATTCCGTTCTTCACGGCCGACGCCCGCTTCAAAACCGATTGCCCCATGCCCCTCGCAGATCTCCCTGGCCACCCTCAAATCTTCCGCCAACCCCACCTCACTCGACCCCGTAAACTCAAGGAAAAGAGTCGGCTTCTCGACCAAACTCACTTTACCATCCCGGTTGATCGCCTCTATTGTCTCCCCATCCAAGAGCTCCAATGCCGCCGGCATCAGACCTGATCCCATGATCTCATATACCGACTCCGTCGCTTCCTCGACCGACTCAAATGTCACTAGCGCTGCACTGAAATTCTCAGGTATCCCGACCAACCGAAGGGTCACCTCCGTAATCACGCCCAGCGTCCCCTCCGACCCGACCAGAAGCCTGACCAAATCATAGCCTGACGAACTCTTGTGCGAGAGAGAGCCCGCATGGATCACCTCTCCCGTCGCAAGTACCACCTTCAACTTCAACACATTGTCTCTCGTCGACCCGTACTTGATCGTCCTCACACCACTCGCATTGTTAGCCACCATCCCACCAATAGTGGCATTCGCACCAGGATCAGGAGCAAAAAACAACCCATGACGAGATAGCACCCGATTCATGTCCTTGTACTTCACCCCCGGCTCTGAATCGGCCTGAAAATCCTCAGCCCGTATCGCCAGAACCTTGTCCATCTGCTCAAAATCGAGCACGATTCCCCCCGCCACAGCAAGGGGATTCCCTTCCAGACTCGTTCCCGCCCCCCACGGCGTGACCGGAACCATCCGGTCGTTGGCCATCTTCAAAATAGCCACCACCTCATCCGTCGACTTAGGCCATACCACCACGTCCGGTCGGTGCCCCCGGTGATGCGATTCGTCACGTGAATGAAGATCGAGAATCGATTGCCCGGTTGAGAGTCGCCCCGATCCAACAAGGGATTTGAGAAACTCTAATTCTCCAGGTCCAACCCGATTGAAACCCATCAAACCACCTTCTCCTTCGAGACTCTTTTACAGAGCGAGAATTCGTATTACAAAAACCTGCCTCCTGGATGAACAGTGGAACCCATAAAACATTGAAAGTGGGGTCTTTTCGGCCGCCGATAAGAGGAAACGGCTATCGGTCCTTCCATCTGCTCTTGAGAATGGAGTGGCTTTCCGACATAAGATTAGTGCGGGGCCCTCGCAAGTCCACCGGCTTCGAACTCACAGGTCGTGAAATCTATGAATTGCTCACACTTGGGACATTTGTGCGGCCTCTCAAATTCGTCTGAGAATATCTCCTTCTTTTCACCGCAATTGTTGCATCGACAAACAAAAGCCTCCAAATCCTTAAAAGTTTCCAACCCAGGACAATGTCGGGAATTTGTGGGCATCATGAAATCTCCTTCTGAATTCTTGCGTATATCTTACCATAAATAGCTCGACGACCAGAACAGAGTCGCCCCTGGCGGATCGATTCGGCCCCTTCATTACCGCCTCGAATCGGTTCGATCGACCTTTACAAAATTTTTCAAAAAGAGGAATATTTGATCCCGTCTGGGGTACAATGAAAGTTATAGAAAGGAGGGTGTAGAGATGAGAATTAAGGACATAATGACAGAAAACCCTATAACCGTAGAGGCAGATACGCTGGTTATTGACGCACAGAAGATCATGAAGGAAAAGAATATTCGAAGACTCTGTGTGACTGAAAAGGGAAAGCTCGTTGGGATCGTTACCCAGCACGATCTGCTGAAGGCCTCCCCCTCACCGGCGACCAGCCTCACAGTATGGGAGATCAATTACCTTTGGGGCAAGATGAAGGTCAGTGACGTCATGCATAGAAATCCCGTCTCGGTAACTCCACAAACGACTTTCGAAGAAGCACTTATGCTCGGACAGAAGAACAAGATCGGATCTTTTCCGGTCATGGACAATGGGAAGCTTGTGGGTATCACCACAGAGTCTGACCTGGTTAGGCTCGTCACCCGGGTCCTGGGCCTGGGGGAAGAGGGGTCAAGAATCACAGTTGAAGGGCTGGAGATGAAACTCGGAATGCTTTCAAAAATAATCTCTGTGGTGGATCAGCACAAGGTCATCATTCTGAGTATGATGTCCTTGCCGAGGTTCGAAAAAAAGGACGTCATCATGGTCTTGAGGCTAAAAACGAAGAATCCAGAGCCTATTGCATCAGACCTGAAAAAAATGGGCATTTCGGTCGATATCTCTTAGGAGGACTGCCGTCAGTTGTCAGTGGTCAGTTTCAAGGGTTTCAAATTTCTGGATAATCCAAAACGCTCACCCTTCTCTACGGGCGATACGTGCTAGCTGACGGATGTCGATCTTCCTACAATGAGGAACGGACAGCAGGCGACCGGGACCCAATTGTGACTCAAAGCTGTTTTTCATCGGCAAAGCTGTAGTAACCACCGTCCCCAATAATGATGTGGTCAACGACGCGAATATTAACGAGCGTGCAGGCTCGGGTGAGCTGATCGGTTATTGTCTGGTCCTCAGGGCTGGGGGATGGATCTCCGCTCGGGTGATTGTGAACAAATATTACGCCGGCCGCCGAATGGGCCAAAGCGCTTTTTACTATCTCCCGGGGATTGATCAAGCTCTCCGTGAGGCTCCCCTCAAAGAGGGTCTTTTCACCGATAATAGTGTTTCGCCTTGTTAGAAATATGACTTTGAAAGCCTCTCGTTTTCGCCGGCGAAGGTGAGGTGAGAGAACCCGGTAAACGTCTTGGCTGGAGATGATTTTCTTCCTCTTCCTCCCATCGGTTGAGAGAAGGCGCTTTCCTATCTCAAGAGCTGCCTTTAGCTGAGCAGCCTTAGCCGGCCCGATTCCCTTGATCTGACAGAGTTCTGAAACCCCTCTTCCGTCGATGCCCTCCAGTCCTCCGGCTTCTCGGATCAAGTACCGGGCTAGGTCTATGGCAGACTGCTCACGATTTCCAATCCGGAGGAGGATCGCAAGGAGTTCGGCATCTGAAATGTTCTCAGGCCCGAATTGAACTAGTTTTTCTCTAGGTCTTTCATCCTCAGGCCATTCTGGTATCTTTCTCCAGTAGTTACTCATCTTCGCCTAACTCATCTCCCTCTGAATCCTGGTCCTTCTTCGCCTCCTTCCCAAAGAATTTGGCCACGAGGATGCTGATGCCATAAAGAAAGAGGATGGGGCCGGCCATCATGAATTGCGTGACCACATCAGGCGGGGTCAGCATCGCTGAAATGCCGAAGATAATCAGGACGGCGAATTTAAACTGTTTGATCAAAAGTCTCGAGGTGACGAGACCTATTTTTGCCAAGAAAAAAACAAAAAGTGGCAACTCAAAAACCACCCCAAAGGCGAGGAGGAGCTTCGAAGCAAGGGAAAAGTACTCCTTAATCCTGGGAAAGGGCCGGATATGCTCAGTGGCAAAACCGAGAAGGAACTTGAACCCGTAGGGAAAAACAACTAGGTAGCCGAAAAGGGCGCCCCCCATGAAAAAAATCGTTGAAAAGACGACAAAGGGAACAACATAACGTTTTTCACGGGCGTAAAGCCCCGGAGCGACAAAGACCCAAATCTGGTAAAGAATCAAAGGAGAGGCGAGGAAGAGCCCTGAGAGAATGGCCACCTTCAGGTAGGTAAAAAAGGCTTCCGTTACCCCAGTGAAAATCAGCTTGCCATCAGGAGGAAGGGCTTCCAGGAGGGGAGCCATGAGAACTTCAAAAATCCGTGCGGCGAAAAAATATGAGACCCCAAATCCTATCCCTGCGGCTATTGCACTGATAACCAGGCGGCGCCGCAGTTCCTCGAGATGGGCCGTGATGGGCATTCGTTTATCATCCGGGGGCAGGTTTCTCTTCTTTGTGGGTTGGCTTTCTTCCGGCATCTGTTTCGTCCACTTCGTCCGTTTTTCCCTTATCCTTCACAGTTTCCTCGGCTTCGACTTTGTCCCCAGTTTTCTCACTATCCAGTTCAGAATTAAAATCCTCCTCTTCTGCCTCCCCCGGCTCGGTCGCCCGGTCAATCTCTTCGGTAATGTTATCCTTGAGTTCCTCGAGCTCTCTTGTCTCCTCTTGCAGGCTCTCCCGCATGTCTTCAGTCGCCCTTTTGAACTCTCTCATTGCTCGCCCGATACCCTTTGCCAAATCCGGAAGCTTCTTTGGCCCCAAGATAATAAGTGCAAGCCCTAGAATGACCAACAGTTCCGGCATGCCGATTCCAAACATGAGTTTCTCCTCAGAAAGTTCTCGAATATATAACACAGGGCTGTGGGGATTGCAATAAGATCTAAGGAACTTTGGCACGCAGATCAGTCGTGAGGGCTTTCATGAGGTTTTAACGGAGGAGATCTCTAACCCGTTCATGTTTCACCACGATTGCTAATTCGCTGATGGAACGCTCATATCCCTTCGCTCCCTCCTGATCAAGCTCTTATAAGAGCAATTCACCAGAAAGGGGGAAAGGAAGCTCTGAGCGCGAGTCAAGATTTCTTCGACAATTCGATGAGGCCCAAGGATCAAGGTTAAAGGATAAAGGCTTCTTTTGAATCTGTGGTCCTTTTGCCTTTTTCTTTTCACCTTTTTCCTCTTACTTTTGCAAACGTCCCTCGGAGACATGGACGTCCATAGTGCTGAGGAACCTCCTCTCGGTTGTGTATTGAATTTTTGTATAGCCAATGGTATAACCCGGCACGAATAAGTATCTCCAGTGTCCGAAAACTGATGGATGTTGTCAGGCAGCTGAAATTCGGCTTCTCATTTCTGCTTCTCGTCCTTGTCGGGGGTATGCTGGGCTATTCCCTTCTAGAGGGATGGCCCCCCCTTGATGCTCTCTATATGACGGTAATTACAATTACGACTGTCGGATACGGCGAGGTCAAGCCCCTATCCCACGGGGGAGTAGTCTTCACCATGGTCCTGATTCTTACCAGCGTGGGGATGGTAGCCTTTATCGCCGTTGGCCTAGCTCGGATCATGGTTGAGGGAGAGGTCAGAAGAATCTTTGGGAGGAGGAAATTGGAGAAGAGAATCGAAGGTCTCAAAGACCATTACATTGTTTGCGGTTACGGCCGAATCGGAGGCTATGTATGCAAGGAGCTTGCAGACAAGCCAGTGCCTTTTGTTATTGTGGAAAAGAACCCGGAGGTCACGCAGAGAATCGAGGATGGAAACTACCACTATATCAATGGAGACGCGACAGATGAACAGACTCTGAGGAAGGCAGGAATCGAATCCGCAAAATGCCTTGTGGCCACGGTGGCAAGCGACGCGGACAATCTCTATATTACGTTGACGGCGAGGGAGCTCAATTCAAATCTCTATATCCTCAGCCGTGCCACGGATGAGAACGCCCAGAAAAAACTTTTTACTGCTGGAGCCAATAAAGTCGTCTCGCCCTATCTGATCGGTGCACATCGGATGGCCATGGCACTACTTCGGCCAACGGTGGTCGATTTTATGGAGATCGCCATGCATCGGAAGAGCATCGAACTCCAAATGGAAGAGATCAAGGTCGACCATGTCAGCCGGCTTCCCTCAACAATCTTGCGTGATTCGGGAATTCGAAGTAATCTCAATCTGATCGTCGTGGCCATCAAAAAGGAGTCTGGCGAAATGAGCTACAATCCATCGCCGGAGACCCAGATAGAGGCGGGGGACACGCTTATTATCATGGGAGAACTCAAGAATTTAGACGAATTAGAAAAGCTGGTTCGACGTGAAGGCAGACCTTAGAATATCAACATACAGAGAGTGAAACGATTCCTTGTCAATATTCCCTATTCGACCCTTTATGACCGAATCGACGACGTGGTCACCAGAGGGATCCTCCCCGAAATCGTCCTCGATGCCGACACTTTAGACAGGTTAGACAAGAAAAAGGCGTTCTGGTTGGCCGAACAGCTCCAGAAGGCAGGACTGACACATACTTTTCATGGCCCCTTCAGAGACCTGAGCCCCGGTGGGGTAGACCCTAAGATCCGGGCAGTGACCTGGGAGAGGTTTAATCAAACCCTGGACCTTGCCAAGATCTTCAAACCCAGGTGCGTGGTTTTCCATTCAGGGTTCGATCCCTGGCGATTTTTCGGGCATGAGGGCCTGTGGTTGCAAAATAGTATTGAAACCTGGAGACCTCTGATCGAAAAAGCTGAACAGGTCGGTACGATCCTCGCCGTAGAAAACGTTTTCGAAAAAGAGCCAGCAACCATTCTGTCACTATTGGAAGATACTGGATCTCCTCATCTTGGGCACTGTTTCGATGTCGGCCATCTCAATGTGTTTGGCGATACGCCCATGAAAAAATGGATGACAACCATGGCATCTCACATTGTAGAAATTCACCTCCATGATAATGACAGCCATACAGACGGCCATCTTCCACTCGGAAAGGGGAATATCGACTTTCCTGAACTCTCTCGGCTCGTCCGTCGATTTGTGAAAAACAGACCCCTCTTCGCTCTTGAGCCCGCCCGTGAAGAGGACCTGGAGGCAAGCATTACGGGATTCGATCAACTCTTCGCGGAGGAGAGCCTTTGATCATACTCAGGGCGGTTCAGAGGACACGCAAAAGCGCGCGCACCGTAGTGAGATTGACCTCATAGGTCGTCACTTACGAATGTTCGTTTTCCCCCATACGAGACTTCTGAGCCCTTCTACCGCTTCTCGCCACGAGACGGGATTCGACCCCTTAGACTCTTCGCCTACGACGGACAATATCCCCCCACTGTCTAGACTCACCATTGACCTGGTAACAATAACATTCCAAGGAACGCCTTGACACTCGAAGCTAATTGGTAGAAGATACACGAATTGCCTAGTTTTTCTCAGACTGATCAATCCGAGTTTTCAGGGCGACCGCACCCATACGGTCGCACTATGTAGGGGTTGGTAAGATTCTGGTTGTTTCTTGAAACCAGTGTTTTGTTTTATTGTTATTCATTTGCTGTCGACACTTCGAGTATACTTAGATGTAACAGAAAAATGGAGAGAAAGGATAGATAATGGCCTACGGTTTTTGGGGAAAACTGCTCGACGTGGATCTTAAGACGGGTAAGATTAAGGACAGGTTGGTCTCAGAGGAAGAATATCAGGAATACCTTGGTGGAAGTGGGCTGGCGGCAAAAATCCTCTATGAGGAGCTCGATCCGACAGTCGATCCCTTGGCTCCTGAAAACACATTGACTTTCATGACTGGTCTATTGACAGGCACAGTCGTTCCGTGCGCCTGCCGGACTGTTGTCTGCGCAAGGTCTCCACTCACCGGAATCTGGAACGAATCGACAGCTGGCGGTTATTGGGGAGCCAATCTCCGTTTCGCCGGCTTTGACGGCATCATCGTGAGGAACCACTCTGAGAAGCCAGTTTACCTCTGGGTCTCTGACAACGGGGTTGAACTCCGGGACGCCACGCATATTTGGGGGAAGGACGCCTTTGAGACGGACGAGATTCTGCGTCAGGAAACCAATAGCAAGGCCAAGGTGGCAGCTATTGGTCCTGCTGGAGAAAAGATGGTTCGATTCGCCTCGGTTACCTACGAGGGGAAAATGGCCAGAGCATCAGGTCGAGGTGGGGTCGGATCGATTATGGGCTCAAAGAATCTCAAAGCGATCGTGACTCATGGAAAGAAGAGAATCGAACTCAAGGACAAAGATGGACTCCACCGACTCCTCAAGGATGATGTGGCTGTCATCAAGAAAGGGGCTGCCGGGCTGACTGCCTATGGAACTCCTGGCGGTGTCGAAGCCGTGGAGTTCACGGGGGATCTTCCAATAAAGAACTGGCAATTGGGCAGTTACAAGGAAGAGGCGAACAGAATCGCTGGTCAAACCAACTTGCCCAAATACATGGAGTCTCATCACACCTGTCACGCGTGCCCGATCCGGTGTGCTAAGACAATTGAGATCACAGCGGGTCCATACGGTGGGATTTCCGGGCATCAGCCAGAATATGAGACTGTTGCAGGGTTTGGGGCGAACTGTCTTAATGACAATTGGGAGGTAATCGCGGCAGCCAACGACAAGTGCAATCGGTACGGTCTCGATACAATTTCCACAAGCGCAGCCGTTGCTTTTGCCATGGAGGCCTATGAAAACGGGATCATCACGAAAGCAGACACTGGGGGCCTTGAGATCGTCTGGGGTAGTGCCGAGGCCATTCTGAATCTCGTCGATCTCATCGGTCAGCGAAGAGGTCTCGGTGATATTCTTGCCGAAGGGACCCGTAGAGCGGCTCAGAAACTGGGGGGACTTGCCCCGGAGTACGTAGTTGATGCCAAGGGCATGGAGATCGCCTATCATGATCCCCGGGCTTTCACCTCCATGGCTGTCAACTACGCAACTGCAAACCGGGGTGGATGTCATCTGGAAGCCCTAACCTATTTTATTGGTCGTGGAATTCCTCTGGCTGACATGGGGTATACCGAACCTCTCGATCCACACGTCTCCGAGGGGAAGGCCAAATTGTGCTTTGATTTGCAAAACTATATGAGCGTCTTCAACCCTCTCGGCCTGTGCAAGTTTCTCTTCATCGGTCAGGCAGGTCCGAAGATGATCTCCCAGTGGTTGGAGAAGGTAACAGGATGGAAGATGAATCAGGACAGGCTGCTCGGCCTTGGAGACAAGATATTCGACCTTAAACGGATGTACAACGTTCGATTGGGCGTTAGTCGAAAAGACGATACCCTCTCCCCCAGGATGTTGGCCGAACCGAAACCTGACGGTAAAGCTGCAGGCGTGGTGCCTAACTTGGGACTCATGCTTTCAGAATACTATCAACTCAGGGGATGGTCCAAAGAAGGGATCCCCACACCCAAGAAATTAAAGGGGCGGGGACTCGAATGGACCCTGGACTATCTCGAAAAATAAGACACCTCGGTTTTCACAACCTGAGGCGCCTCACTGTCTCTCACAGCGCGCGCGACGACTAAAGAGAAGGCTTGCGTTAAGTTGGTAAGGGGCCAATTTAAAGCAGACGCGTCTTCAGATCTGTGGCTTGAAACGTGCCCGCATAGGGCCGAGCGTCTGGCCTAGTTCTTCTTTTCAGAGAAATGGGCCAAGAACTTTGAGCCTACCTATCTGCCAATTCTGTGGGGCTTGCGACCCGAAGCACATGCCCTGAACAAATCCGAAGGGAGCTGGCGAGGAACTCCTGTACATCCAGAACGCACATCTCTCCCGACCAACCATCCTAGAGCTTCGGCCGTCAGGTTAAAGGATTGGAGGACCCTATGGCCAATGACAGGATCAAAGCCTTACGCGAAAAGAGAGCTGCTGCCGAATTGGGGGGAGGACAAAAACGAATAGAGGCCCAGCGTAAAAAGGGAAAGTTAACAGCCATGGAGCGGATTACTCGTTTCCTCGACGACGGCACTTTCGAAGAGTTCGACAAATTCGTCCTTCATGAAAGCACCGAGTTCGGGCTCGATAAAAACCGATTTCCAGGTGACGGCGTGGTGGCTGGGTATGGTCAGATCGATGGCCGCTTAGTCTATGTGTATGCGCAAGATTTCACGGTCATGGGAGGCTCTCTGAGCCTAACGCAGGCCAATAAGATCTGCAAAGTGATGGACTTAGCCCGAAAAAATGGAGCCCCTCTTATTGCGTTGAACGATTCAGGTGGTGCCCGTATTCAGGAAGGAGTCGGCAGTTTAGCCGGATATGGCAATATTTTCATGCGTAATGTTCTGTGCTCCGGCGTTATACCCCAGATCACGGCTATTATGGGCCCCACAGCCGGGGGCGCAGTCTACTCTCCTGCCCTGACGGATTTTATCTTCATGGTGGAAAAAACCAGTTATATGTTCATCACCGGACCAGAGGTTGTGAAGGCCGTCATTCACGAGGATGTGACCCCCGAGGAACTCGGCGGATCTTCGGCTCATAACACAAAGAGTGGGGTAGCCCATTTTTCTGGGAAAAACGACGAAGAGGTTCTTGGGCTAATCCGAGAACTTTTGGCTTTCTTTCCATCTAACTGTAGGGAAAAACCACCGATCAAAGCATCCGGCGACGATCCAGAACGCATCGATCGTGCCCTCAATAAGATAGTGCCAGAGAATCCTGCAAAACCCTACGACATTAAGCAGATTGTCCAATCAGTTGTAGACCATCATTATTTCTATGAGGTTCAAGGGAGACACGCCCGAAATATCGTGGTTGGTTTTGCTCGCCTCAATGGCATGCCGGTCGGGATCGTGGCCAACCAGCCAAACTGGCTGGCAGGCTCTCTAGATATCCTCGCCTCTATCAAGGGAGCACGGTTTGTTCGCTTCTGTGACTGTTTCAACATCCCCCTCATCACCTTTTGTGACGTCCCAGGATTCTTTCCGGGAACCCAGCAGGAACACGGGGGGATCATCAAACATGGGGCCAAGTTGATTTTCGCTTACTGCGAGGCCGTTGTCCCCAAAATAACCGTGATCACACGGAAGGCTTACGGAGGAGCTTACATCGTCATGTCGAGCAAACACCTGTGGGGTGACATCAACTACGCCTATCCGACGGGCGAAATTGCCGTAATGGGTGCGGAAGGCGCAGCCAGAATCATCTTCCGAAAGGAGATCAAGGAGGCAGCAAATTCCGAAAAAAAAGAAAAAGAGATGATCGAGGAATATCGCCGCGCTTTTCTGAATCCCTATCGAACAGCCGAAAAAGGTTATATCGACGAGATTATCATTCCGGAAGAGACGCGGCCGAAGTTGATCAGAGCACTCGAGTCTCTCAAAAACAAAACAGAACGGATGCCGGCAAAAAAGCACGCAAATATGCCCCTCTGACATCTCATAGCCTCGGTTCTGCGCCCCCTGTTGATCAGAAACGGCACGGTCCCTGCTGGCACTGTGAGAAGACCGAAGTCGGCATTCACGAGGCGGAACGAGGAACCGCACCCAGAAGGAAGCTTGAAAAAAAGGCCGCCCCACCTTACCATTAAAGGCGGCGGATAGGGCCACAAAGAAGCGTATAAGGAAGGACCGGCAGTGTCTTGTGATGTCCATATAGCCGGTGTCGGTATGAGTTCCTTCAAGAAATCGACCAAATCCCTCCAGGAACTCATGGCCGAGGCTGGCAAAAAGGCAATCCAATCTGCTCATCACCTCCCCGTCGATTCAATCTACATCGGTGCAATGAACGTTGAGGAGTTTGTTGGAGACGGAAATTTTGCCGCTCTCCTCGCTGATTACATGGGGTTATCTGGAGTCGCGTCTTCTCGCGTTGAAACAGCCTGCTCCACGGGAGCGGCCGTGTTCGAATCCGCCTTTTACGCCGTGGCGTCGGGTTACATGAAGAATGTCTTGGTCGTTGCCGGAGAAAAGATGAGCCATCTGCCGAAGACGACAACCGCCCGAATTCTGACTGAAGTGATCGATCGAGAGGAGCGACGATACGGAGCCACCATGTCGGCTCTCGCTGGGATGATCGCTCACAGGTACCAAAAGGAGTTTGGCCTGTCAGACAAACGTCTCAGAAAGGTTCTTGCCCGAGTTGTCGAAAAAAACAGTGCAAACGGCACGCTCAACCCATATGCTCGAGCCAAAAGGACGATAACCAAGGAGGTATATGAGAGGGGTCGACTTATTGCCACTCCCCTTAGACTCTTTGACTGTTCTCCCAACGCTGACGGGGCTGCAGCCGTTGTTCTAACCTGTGAGAAGACGCCGATCAGGGTATCAGGCATGGGTCATGCGACAGACACGATGGCCTTGAGGCACCGGGCTTCTATTACCTCTTTTAGTTCCACACGGGCATCAGCGCTTAAGGCTTACGCTATGGCACAACTTAACCCGAGGGATATTCAATTCGCCGAGGTTCACGACGCTTTCAGCATCTTCGAGATCATCGGCACGGAAGATCTGGGATTTTTCGAATCTGGACAAGGATGGCGGGCTGTCGAAGACGGTACAACAGCCCTGGATGGTCGTCTTCCGATCAATCCATCCGGAGGGCTCCTCGCTCGTGGGCATCCGGCCGGGGCTTCCGGCCTGGCCCAGATCGTAGAGATCGCCATGATGATGCTCGGAGAGGTGGAAGGGAAAAGACAGATCAAGTGGGCCGATGTGGGCTTGGCTCAGAGTGCTGGTGCACTGGCAAATAACAACGTGGTCACGATTCTCGAGAAGAGCGACAGACACCGGGTTTTGACGACTGGATGGCAGCCTGAGTACAAGCCGGTCATCCAGGTCGGAACTTCCGACGGAACACCGGGCACATTGGACGATTCGGGAATCCTTGAGACGTACACGACACTCTACGCCACACCTGAGGGATTCTCTCCCCCTCACACCTTAGGTCTGGTCGGCCTTGAGGGGGGAAGGATGGTGCTCGCCCGGTACCCGAAATACCTGGAGAAGGACCGGTTCAAGATCGGACAGCGGGTTTTGTTGAAGAAGCGGGGGGAGTCCATGCTTTTTGAAACGGCCGGTTTTCTCGAAACCATGAAAAACAGGGTCAAAAGCCTTTTTGGAAGAAAAACACCCAGGGAGAAGAGAAACCAAAACACCGCACCGTAAAGGAGCCGATTTCAAAACCATACGTCTTTGACAACAGCATGTTATTACTAGAGAGCCACCGAGAAGGGGGAGATGTATTCTTTCCGTTTGTCGTGAGACAGCGGCAAAAGAAATGCATCAAATCTATCGGGTAATAGCGGCTTTCGCCCCAAAGGCAGTTCTTTTTTGTCCATCAAAATCCCGTGATAAACAAAAAATCGGGAATCCGCTGTGGCCTGTGCGGCCCCGTGGTGCACAGATAACACGAGGAGGACCTTACTCCAATTACCGAGGAGACCTGATGGGAGAGATCAAAAGCACCTTGGAAATTGCCATGGAAAAAGCCAAAGCCGTAGAGGTTTCTTCGGAGGATAGAGAGCGCTTCAAAAGGGAGGAGATCCTCGCAAAGGCGAGAGATATCTTCCTGCGCTTCACCCGACACCCTAACAGGACGATGAGTGTCGCAGCGGAAGTAAAAAGGGGCGGGAAAGACACCCCTCTTCTCAAAGAAAGCCTCGTGGAGGTCTTCCTCGAGGCTCTTGATCCTTCCGACCCTTCTGAGAGAATCTGGAAGGGACTCGAGGAACTCGGCCTAAAGAAAAGTGACACTTTCCGGAAATCCCTCGCCAACCTAGCCGAGGAAGAGAAAAAGGCTTACGAGGAGCAGGCCAGCAAAGTTGAGCGCAAAATCATGGAATCGCTCGGGAAGTCGGGAATCTCAGGAAACGCCGTGGATGTCAACGTCGAAGGAAGTACTCAATGGCTGGATTTTCTCGAGGATCTCAAAAAGAAGAACGCTGCGAAACTCCAGACGCTACGTCAGAAAATTGCCCGTGCCATCACAGCAGGTGATGGGGATTCTCCCCGGTAAGGACGGCCACGGTCACGCCTCATGATCTTTTTGGGCTATACGATATTGTATCGCTCCCCCAGCAGAGCAATTCTCTCATTGATCTCCTCGGTTGAATCCCCTGTGATTCCAGCATAAAGCAGACATCGATACCTCGCCGATCGATTCGACCTGTTTGCAGCACCGACGACAAAAAGGTATCTGCCGAGTTCTCTTTTGAGATCGTGGAGTGCATCGTCAAAAGTTCGGACCTGTGGAATCTTGGGGTAGAGACTGACTCCCATCACATATCGTTCCCCTGTGTTCCTCCGTATTCTTCTCCGTAAGAGTAATAGGGTTGAGGATCCATTCCACCGAAAATTCAGATCAACCACCCGCACCCTGTCATCCTTTCTGCGGTGCAGGATATCGATTCCCACCAAGCCATACCAACCCAGTTTACGAGCTTTCTTACACACTTCAACCCCGGTCTCAAGGATTCTTTTCGGAACCGATCTGTGATCGAGTTTCAGGTCCACAAGATTTCCCAGATAAGTCCCACTTTTCTTCACCCTCTGCTGTGAGAGGTGGAGGAAAAAGATTTCTCCTTTGTCGGAGACACAAAACTGGACGTTCAAACTCTCATCATGGTCACAGTACTCCTCAATAACAATTCTTCTCGACCCTCTCTCTCTCAAAGTGCCCTGCGCCTTGAGGAGTTCTGCTATCGAACTCACCATGAATACACTACTTCCACTGCACCCCGTGTTCCCCTTTACGACGCATGGAAAGAACAACGGTTTCTCAAAAAAAGCCTTCTCAAAATCCTCTCTAAGAATGGCGACCCTTTTGGGCGCCTTGGAGCTTAATTTGCTCAGGTTGATTTTCTTGTTCAGAAAGGCAAGGACGTTGGAATCGACGTAGAGAGACATCGGGTCGATGTGATGTGGAAGATAAGGGTGTAAGACGACGATTCTGAATGGATCCCCTCGTGGAACCGTATCCATCTGCACCCTTTTTAGAAGTTCGATGTATCCATGCTCCCCCTCAAAGAATCTCACATTCGTAAAATCTCCTGTGTACCTTGTCCCGTACACATCCTTGTAATAATCGAAAAGAAGGCGTGATTCCGAAGTCTTAGGGAGAATGACAAGATGATCTTTTCCTCCCGAAACCGGAAGGATTCTCGAAGACCCCGCATCTCGTGCCAAATAGCCTCGATGGTAGAAATAGTACAGGGGGTGGCTTCTGTATTGCTCCCTCTCCGCTTTGGTATAGATGGGATAGCTGTGGAAGTGAATACAGTTTGGCCCATACACCTCGGCCAAATTTTTTCCCTTGAAAGAATGGGCTTCAATCATCTGAATTTACAAACGAAAAAGCTATTGGTCATCCCCGTTTTGAATGTCAACTCGAAACGATAGGAACCGGGAGGGAATGTCTTATGCTACAGGAGGGTATAGTAATTCTCCTCGATAAACTCGAAATTCTCTCGAATCTGTTCTTTCCCGAAAACCAAGTCCCCGTGGCCTGGAAGGAGAATCTCCACGTCGAGCCTTCTCACTTTCTCGATGCTTTGGATTAACAGCTTTCCGTCTCCCCCAGGGAAATCTGTTCTTCCCACACCTCTGAAAAAGACTAGATCCCCCGTCACAAGCGCCTTTCGATCTGGCCAATAGATGCAAACAGCCCCCTTGGAATGACCTGGCGTATGGATGACTTGATAGCGCGTCTTGTCGACCTCGAGGTTTCCCTCCTGAAGGTAAAACTCGACTGGAACGGAAGGGATCGGAATTCCCATCATTTGATACAACATCCCCCCTTCTTCGTGGAGGTAACGCTCCTCCTCTCGATGGTAGGTCGCTTTGATCCGACCGTCCAGGAAAGATTGGACTGCCTCATGGTGATCCGGATGACAGTGGGTGGTAATGATCAAATCGATGGAATCCAGGGAAACGCCATCCCCCTCCATTCCCCGAAGGAGATGGTCGACATGCCGCCTGTGACCAACATCGATGAGCACAGCCTTGTCATCTCCAAGAACATAACTATTGCAATTGTTTTCGAAGGAATTCTGCCAGGGATAGGCGTAGAGACCTTTTTCAATGATCATGAGCTCTCCTTTCCTGAGAATTCTCGCGAACTGGCAACCAAAGGCCCTCGCCGCTCCAAAACACGAATGGTATCCTTGACCTTTAGCGTGTGAAGGAAAGCGATGATCCCTAGTATGGACGGCCAATCAGGCAGAATGCTGGGGGGGCCCTTCCGCTTGGTGCTACTATAATTCTACCATATCGCAACCACCCGTTTCAGGCGTGACATCCCTATTTCAGCGGCGACGGAGACGTCCCGCCACCGTCCCCAGAGCTGTCAGCTAGGAAAAACTGGTTTCTCGACACTCGGGATTCTCACTTGAAATGCCCTCTGTTTTCTGTTTATTCGATTCCTCCAATTGCCGATAAACAAGAGGGTCGAGGCATCGCCCGCGGCCTGGGTTTTGTTTGCCATCAGAAACTAAGGCTCTGCCATAGGGAGGACCCAGACAATGTGGAAGAGAACAATCGTGATTCTGGCCCTTACCGTATGGGTGCCGTTTTCTATGTCGAATGGCCGAGCTGGTTTCCCAAAAGGAGAAACTTACACGGCCGTTCCTCACAGTGTTGATCCAACAAAGAAATACCTCTTCTACATGCACGGAAGTTGGATTGAGATGAATGGGTTGAACCAGACCCACCCACTGCACGGGCTCTATGAGTATGACCGGGTTGTCAATGCTTTTTTGGAAAGGGGTATTGTTGTGATCAGCGAAGCTCGACTCATTAGGGTCCCAATCGGCCGATACGCAAACAACGTCGCAGGTCAGGTCCGGCTTCTGTTGAATCGGGGATTGTCCCCCGGGCATATCACAGTTATCGGTCACTCTAAAGGGGGCCACATGGCTCTGCTTGTCGCCAGTATCATGGAAGAGGACGATGTCAACTTTGTGGTCATGGCCCGTTGCGGAAAAAAGGGAACACAATTCAGGCGAGGATATGAGACATTCCTAAAGAAACGTGCCTCATCACTCCGAGGTCGGATCCTCACTATCTATGATACAGACGACCGGGTATCAGGAATATGCCGAGAAGCCTTCGAGATGGCTCCGAGATCGACAACGCAGAAGATCGTTCTTCATACCCGTAAGGGACACGGGCTTTTCTACTCACCAGAGTCCATCTGGATCGACCACGTCGTCAGGTGGGCCGAGCGCTAATCGATATAACTGTTGGATCCGCTAAAATCAGGAAGCCCGGCCCCGGCCACTTCGCTCTTCCCAAGGGTTTTTGATAAATCTAGGGCTCCCTCTAGGCAATGGACGCCGACACGCCACTTCGTGTCCAGAACTCTTCTGTCAAGGGCGAGATCGAATCCCTCTCCTGGTGGGACTCGCCTAAGGTTTACGAGTAAAAACATGTCAAGGAACGGTCCAAAAGAGCTGGCCACCGAGAGCTTATATCGATCGAAATAGGCCGAAACCTCCGGTGAGTATAAGGTTGAGAAGATCACCGATTCGGCATATAGTGGAGGGCGAGGAGGAACTACCCATGAGAAAAGTTTACGACCGCCTTGAAACGAAACTCATCCACGCTGGTGAGCCTGAACCGCTTATCAACGGGGCAGTCAGCATGCCGATCTTTCAGTCTTCTACCTATGAGTATGCCGGCCAGACGAGTTATCATGATCTAAAGTACATCCGCTTGAATAACACACCAAACCATATCGCCCTTCATCAAAAGCTGGCGTCTATAGAGAACGCTGAGGCTGCGCTTGTGACCGCAAGCGGCATGGCGGCAATCTCGACGACTCTTCTGACCATCCTCTCCGCAGGGGACCACGTGCTTGCACAGGATTGTCTCTATGGTGGGTCACACGATTTGATTACCAAAGACTTTCTCAGTTTTGGGATCGATTTCGATTTCATAGACGGTGCCGATCCGGATTCCTGGAAACACAAGCTACGACCGAATACGAAAGCAATCTATTGTGAAACCTTGACCAACCCGCTCCTGCAAGTCGCTGATCTTGAGGCTGTAGTCGAATTTGCCAAAAGCCATGGCCTCATTTCACTGATCGACAATACCTTTTCGAGCCCCATCAATTTCCGGCCTGCTGAATGGGGCTTTGACCTCTCGCTCCATAGCGGCACAAAATACCTCAACGGCCACACTGATATAGTCGCTGGGGCCGTCATCGGTCGCACCGATCTGATCGAAAAGATCAGACACAAGCTCAACCACCTGGGCGGGTCACTCGATCCCCATGCCTGTTTCTTGCTTCACCGCGGCATGAAAACACTGGCAGTTCGGGTCGAATATCAGAATGACAGTGCTCGCAAGATCGCAAGATATCTGGAGGGCCACAGTGCAATAAAAAAGGTCAACTACCCAGGCCTCGAAAGTCATCCCGCTTACCAGCGTGCCTGCGAATTGTTTGACGGTTTTAGCGGCATGTTGAGTTTCGAAACGGAAGAGGGAGTTGATGGGGCAGAGCGTTTTATCCAAAGGACGACCTTGCCGATCATAGCCCCCAGTCTCGGCGGCATCGAGACACTCGTTACTCGACCGGCCACGACTTCTCATTCTGGGCTATCTGCCAAGGAAAGGAAGAGACTGGGGATCTCAGACGGCTTAATCCGGGTTTCCGTTGGCATAGAAGCAACTGACGACATCATCGAGGATTTTGACGGGGCATTGAAGGCCTAGAAGGAGAAACCCCTCTTGCGACACCAGACACCTGATACGCGTCGTGATTGACTCTTCAAGGGGGGGGTTAGATACGGAGTCTTGGTGCCGTCGGTTTTCGATGGAGAAGATATGACTATTAACGCAAGATTCGTCCACACCAACCTCATCGCAAAGAACTGGAAGATGCTAGCTGAGTTCTACGAGACAGTCTTTGGATGTGTCCGAATCCCTCCGGAGAGAGATCTTTCCGGAGCGTGGCTGGAAAAAGCGACAGGCGTGCACGGGGCCGAAATCCATGGCCGCCACCTTCGACTCCCAGGCTATGGTGACGAGGGACCGTCTCTCGAGGTATTTCAGTACAACCACCAAAGGAAACGTCCGAAAACCGGCCTCAATCGGCCAGGGTTTGCCCACATTGCTTTTGCGGTTGAAGACATTGAAGGTGCACGAGACAAAGTTCTCGAGGCAGGTGGGAGATCCATCGGCGAGATCGTCTCCGTTGAGATTCCAGAAGCGGGCAGGATAACTTTCGTCTATGTCACAGACCCTGAGGGGAACATCATTGAATTGCAGCGCTGGTCGCGGTGAAGGTTCTTTGGACAAACGTTGGTCATCGGCCACAGAGACTGGACAATGTGTCCTGTCCGAGATTTGATAGTCCGATGCGTCCACCTCGTCACCGTAAATGATGAAGAAAAGACGGGACCAGTGTTTCCTTTACCTGAGATCCTTCACCAGATGAAATTGGGGGGATCGCCAAAACACTCGGGAAAGGACAGATTCAAATGGAGTTAACAGATCTCTATCGAAAAGGCGAGGATCTGCTGAGGCAGAGAGATATTGGATTCTTGTTGGATGGTGTCGAAACCGAATTCAGTCTGACTCACGACCGCCGAGTTCTGGATCGTTACACTTTTCGACAGCAATGCATTGATGCCGTCGAGGCCACAACGGGGTGTCAGATCTTAGGCGTGGAACTTGCGACTCCAATCGTCATGTCCGCTATGACGATGCCTATTCCGGCCATCAGAGAAAAGGGACTCTTGGAAGTGGCCAGGGCGCTTAAGGAAGCCGGAAGCCTGATGTGGACCGGTACTCCGACCCCTAAGGATCTCCAGGAAATCGTTGACACAGGGGTTCCTGTGGCAGCGAATGTAAAACCCCTCACGGACCGAAAAGCGATGTTCCGCGAAATCGATGAGATTCAGGAGGCAGGGGTTCGGTGGGTTGGGGTTGAGATCGATTCTGGACAAGGAACCAAGATCAGAGATCGGATGATGGCCGCAAACTGTTCTCCCCTCTCCTCAAAGGAGCTTCAGAAAATCAGGAAAAGGGTGTCAGTGACCTTGATCCTCAAGGGAGTATTGAGCCAGGGGGACGCGGTAAAATCAATAGAGGCGGGTGCCGATGGCATCGTGGTCTCGAATCACGGTGCACATACGCTGGATTATTTACCCCATCCACTTCAAGTGATGGATGACATCTCTCGGGCCGTGAAGGGAAGGGTTGTGATCATGGTCGATGGAGGTTTCCGTAGAGGGAGCGATGTCCTTAAAGGCCTCGCCTTCGGTGCCTCCCTTGTTGGCCTGGGAAAACCAATCCTTTACGGCCTGGCGGCGGTAGGGAGGGAGGGCGTCAGAGAAGTGATCAAGGCGATGACCCATGAACTCAGACGAATCATGACTATGGTGGGGGTTCCCGATCCAAGCCGAGTCGATCGGGAGATCTTGATAGTAGACTAATCCGAGAAAGCTCACGACTCAACATCCTAAAAATGCACAGGAAATTCATAGTTGCCGGTATCGCCCTAGGGGCGATCATGGCAATCGGAACAATCGGTTATTGGTTAATTGGAGGGAGAGAATATGCGTTTCTCGATTCCCTCTGCATGACGGTCATAACGATTTCAACGATCGGATACAACGAGATAATTCGTCTTTCGGGCAATCCAATCGGAAGGCTCTTTGCCATATTCATTGCCCTCTCGGGTATCGGTATCCTTTTCTATATCATTACAAACCTGACGGCCTTTGTAGTTGAAGGAGAACTCAAAGATTCTTTTCGGAGGAGAAAGATGGAAAAGGTAGCACGAAACTACAGCGACCATTATATCGTATGTGGCATCGGAATGGTCGGCGCTCACATAATACATGAACTCCATGCCACAGGACGACCGCATATAATAGTCGATATCAGTCGCGACAATCCAGAAAAACATGCTGGCACCATTCCAGCTGATGTCTTCATAGAGGATGACGCGACCGACGATAACACCCTATTGAAAGCCGGAGCTGACGCTGTGGTTTCACCAAGCCTCATTGGAGGGCTCAGAATGGCGTCGGAAATGATAAGACCAACAGTGGTTTCCTTCTTAGACATCATGCTAAGGGACAAAGAGAAGAATCTTCTTATAGAAGAAATCCCCGTGCCACCTTCCTTTGCTGGCAAGAGCCTATCGGCTCTCGATTTGACGAAGCACTCCTCCCTTCTATTACTCGCTGTGAGAATAAAGGATGATTTCATATACGACCCGTCTGACGATTACGTTATCCAAATGGACAACACACTCATATTCATGGGTTCACCGGAGGAGAGGAGAAAACTCGAAAAGAGTCTGAATCTTCATGGCTAGCTCCGATCTCGATTCACGTGTGTTCAGGAGTCTTCCGGCGGAGAAAGACCTCGGATAGAAAGGGAGATCAATTCATGGGAACGATCAATTTTACATGGTGGAACCTTCAGAATTTCTTTGACACGGACGACGACCCTATTTCAAAGGATTTCAATTATACCAAGGAGAAGGGGTGGACCCAGGAGGTCTTCAATGCAAAGAAAGATAACCTGGCGAAAGCCCTAAAGGCCATGCATAATGGTGCCGGACCAGAGCTACTTGCCGTGGCCGAGATTGAGAAAGACAGCCTCTTGGAGGAGCTCATTGACGGTATGGCAAATCCTCACCTGAAAGTCGTCAAAGATCC
Organism: uncultured Thermodesulfobacteriota bacterium; assembly: GCA_964348095.1. GTDB lineage: Bacteria > Desulfobacterota > BSN033 > WVXP01 > WVXP01 > WVXP01. Next base: position 120,620 of record CAYGBK010000076.1, read on the forward strand.
AGAGGGAACGAGTGATCTTCGAGGGATTGACGTGACAATAGCCTACGACAATCGCAAACTTTCAGTTGAATCCAAGGTGTCCCATCTAATCCATTTGCGGTACCCCACTCGCGATCTTTTCGAGGTCGTCTTTGAGGTCAAAGACACAGGAGAAAGATTAGTCGTCATGTCCAGTCACTGGCCGTCCCGAGGACTGGGAAAGTACAGGAGTGAGCCCCTTCGCATAGCCGTGGCCGAGCATATTGCGTATCTGGTCGGGTCCTATGTCAAGGTTGAGCCAATGGAATATGAGGATTTACGGGCACAAGGCAATTTGACATCGGTTAAACAGAAATGGGAGACGAAGGTCATGGTTGTCGGTGACTTCAACGACGACCCCAGTGACCGGAGCGTCGTTGATCATTTGCGAGCCTCGAACGACCTCGATCGAGTAATAGGGAGAACCAACGACATCAATCGCTTCGAGAGAGAAACGGCGGATTACCGGGGAAGCGATGTATTTCTTTTCAACGCAACATGGAAGTTCCTGCCGGAGCAGCACGTTGGCACATATTTCCTCGACAGACTGGAGACAGGCCAAAAGTTTGTTAACCGATATCAGGTCCTCGACCAGTTGGTTGTAAGCCGTGGTTTTTTGAAAACGACCGGGTTACGCCTCGATCTGGACAGCGTCGATATTTTCCGAAATTCTCTCGTGGCGACGGCCAGCGGCCGTCCTCGGCCGTTCAACAAGAGGAACCGGAAAGGAACGTCCGATCATTTACCCTTGACTGCTGTTCTTCGATATTGAAGACGGCACTGCAGATCCACTGGCATAAGAATGAGGGACTTCGGCATAGAGAACGAGCTGTTGACAACGTATAAGACTGGATGCAAGGCAGTGTGCACACACGCAGAAAAGGTCCAGATTGAACCCATGGACCCAACAATTGAGAGATGAACATCTACCAGTTTCTTGCTGAACACCACATCGCGTATGACCGCCATGACCATCCACCCGTGTTCACCTGCGATGAGGCGGACCGACTCGTCCCAGATTTGCCAGCAGCAAAGACAAAGAATTTGTTCCTTCGTGATAGAAGGGGGCGACGTCACTTTCTCGTCGTCGTCGGATACGACAAGGTTGTTGATCTCAAAGCGCTATCATCCGTTCTTGGAGTCAGTAAATTGAGTCTTGCTTCTCCGGACCGCTTAAGAAAATACCTTGGCGTGGATCCGGGAGCGGTCACAGTCCTAGGAGTTGCATACGATTCAGACCAGCGGGTCGAAGTTGTTTTCGATGAAGGCTTGTGGGACTCAAAAGCCTTTCGGTGTCATCCTCTTGTAAATACAAGCACACTGGTGATCTCGAGGGAGAATATCGAGCGTTTGCTGAGGATAACTGGACATACGCTTCGAATACTCACCGTCCCCGGCCGGGCCTAGGCCGAGTCCTCTAGACGGTCCAGGAACGTGGACGTGCTGAGCAAATGCCAATGCCTGCGGTGGATCCAGCCATCTGGATCCTGTCGGGCAGACTATCGAGATGGGGACGGGCAGTTTACCACCGAGCCATTTCAATCAAGAAGGAGTGTCGTATGCCTAAGAGAGTCCTGGTGCCAATTGCGGATGGCACAGAAGAGATTGAGGCTGTATGCATAATTGATGTTTTGAGACGAGCGGGTGCCTCTGTAACCGTAGCGTCAGTCGGAGAATTACAGATCACCGCATCTCGGGGGGTTAAGTTGGTTGCCGATCAGCGCATCGTTGATTGTCTGGACGTCACGTATGACCTGGTTGTTCTGCCCGGTGGCATGCCCGGGGCAGAACGCCTCCGGGATTCCAAGGAATTGAACATGATTCTTCAGGACCAACGGCAGGGGGGACGATACTATGGAGCCATCTGTGCATCTCCTGCAGTCGTCCTTCGTCATCATGGCCTTCTCGGACAGGAGGCAGCCACCTGCCATCCGAATTTTGTGAATCTCCTTGGGAATAGGGATTCTGCCGAATCGCGGGTCGTGGTCGCGGGGAACTGTGTGACAAGCCGAGGACCGGGTACGGCCCTGGAATTTGCCCTGAAACTGGTCGAATTGCTGTATGGGGAGAAAAAAGCAGAGGAGATTGCACATGCGATGGTGATGGCGAAGCCTTGAGGAGAAACCCATATCTCTTCGCTGGCCGGACACCTGGGGACAGGCTGATGAGTGCGGAAAGGGGCGCTCTTCGCTGCTTAGAAATCTTTTGTTTCTGCTGTCAGTTGTCGCTTGTCGGTGATCAGTTGCCACTATCAACCCACATCATTCGATTGAAAATGAGATACCCTGGCCCCGATGCGTGAATCCTCGTTGTTTGCTACGAACAACGGACGACAGACCACGAACAACGACTTTCGGTTTAGAGCTTACATTCCCACCTTCTGGCAAACTATTCTTGTCAAGCCGTGACCAGGGTGTCCTAAAAGGATTTGCGAACGGCCCGGACAGTGGTGACCCCATTCTTCCGGAAACCTCTCTCACGGACACGGGGGATTACAAAACCGGGGGAAGTGATCGAGAAGATCAGACTAAAAAACGGTTGGATCGGTCGAAAGGACAATGAGCAATATTCTTGAAAAATTGAAAGGCGGCGATAGGCGCTCGATCGGAAAGGTGGACGAGGTTGTTGAGGCAGTGTCCAGGAGACCCGAACTATTCGACGATCTATTTCAGGGGATCCTGAGCTGTGATCCAATCATCAGAATGCGATCAGCCGATGCCGTTGAGAAAATAACTGTGAAGCACCCGGAATACCTTCAAGGGTGTAAGAAAAAACTCATCGAGGACGTGGCAAAGATCGAACAACAAGAAGTTCGTTGGCACGTTGCCCAGCTGTTTCCTCGTCTCATAACCATCAAGTAAGAGGCTGACGCTATTGTCGAGATCCTTTTGAA
>CAYGBK010000077.1:0-20097 GCA_964348095.1 uncultured Thermodesulfobacteriota bacterium
CACTGGGGACACGTTGAGTGAGGAGAAAAAACCGATTCTCCTCACCCCGCCAGCCACACCAGAACCTGTCATATCTTTTGCGCTCAGACCAAAGAGCAAGGGAGATGAGGACAAAGTCGCCTCTGCTCTCCAGAGACTCATCGAAGAAGATCCCACGATGAAGGTCAGTCGAGACGAACAGACCAAAGAGATCATCCTGTCTGGAATGGGGCAGGTCCACATCGAAGTGATTGTGGAGAAATTGAAGCGGAAATTCGGCGTGGGGGTGGATTTGGAAGCTCCTAAGGTCCCTTACAAGGAGACGATAAAAAAGGAAGTCAAGGGGGTCATTTACCGGCACAAAAAGCAGACCGGGGGGCGGGGGCAGTTTGCCGAAGTCCATTTTGACATCAGCCCCCTGGAGCGAGGTAAAGGGTTCGAGTTTGAGAACGCGCTGACAGGAATGAATGTTCCCAGGAATTTTGTGCCGGCAGTTGAAAAAGGAATCACTGAGGCAATGGCATCGGGTGTCCTTGCTGGATATCCCGTTGTCGATCTGAAAGTTCGATTCTATGATGGAAAATCCCATGACGTAGACTCATCAGAGATGGCGTTCAAGATTGCGTCTTCCATGTGCTTCAAAAAAGGGACACGAGATGCCAATCTCGTCCTCCTCGAACCTGTTATGAACATGGAGGTTGTCGTTCCTGAAGAAAGTATGGGCGACGTGATTGGCGATATTAACGGCCGGAGAGGTCGAGTCCTCGGAATGGACACGAGGGGCAATTATCAGGTCGTCAAGGCGCTCGTCCCCATGGCGGAAATACTGAAATACGATCCAGACCTCCGGTCCATGACAGGGGGTCGCGGCTCCTTTTCGTTCGAGTTTGACCACTACCAGGAAGTTCCCGCCCATCTGATTGAGAAAATCGTTCAGGTCAAGAAGCCAGAAGAGTAAAACCGTATGGGCTGAGACTGAAAGAATGAAAGCGGTGATTCAACGTGTCAAATCGGCCCGGGTTTCCGTTGAGGGAACGACGAAAGGCGAGATTGAAAATGGCCTGTTGGTTTTCTTAGGTGTCGGAAAGGGGGACACCCCTGAGGACGCCGACTATCTTGCTTCCAAAATTTCTGGATTGAGGGTTTTCTCAGATACTCATGGAAAATTCAACCGATCTGTCAGGGATGTTGAGGGGAGGGTCCTGGTTGTTTCCCAATTTACCCTTTTTGGCGATTGTCGAAAGGGACGACGACCATCCTTCACAGATGCGGCTCCCCCCGAGGTGGCCCAAGATTTGTATGACTACTTCATCCAACGACTGGGCCAGGACGACCTTTCGGTGGAGAGTGGTGTTTTTCAGGCAATGATGGAGGTTCACCTCATCAATGACGGGCCTGTGACGATCCTTCTGGATAGTCGGAAGGGGGCCTAGTTCACAAGAGTGCGATCCAATGATGGATGGGTATTGAGATTTCTCCTCTTGCATCCTGTTTGCCTCGGGGTCGCGTGCCTCTCTTCACTGGAATGGCTGTCCTAACTTGGACGGAATTTGATTCTTGCTGGTTCTTGGCGCAGGAACAGCCGATTCCCCGGGAAAGTCGAGAGGCGTTATGAATAAAGAAAATAGAAAGCGTCGGTCAGGAGTCGGCGTAGACCTCGGTCTCGCAGAGGAAGAAAAACAGCAACTTCGTCAGATAGTCTGGACTGTGATCGAAAATCGCGTTCTGGACAAGCCGATTCCGGGTTTCGACGTCGATTCTGAAAGGTTGAAAGAAAACAGGGGAGCCTTCGTCAGTCTCCATAGAGGAGGGCAACTCAGAGGCTGTATCGGCAATATCCGGGGGACCAAGCCTCTCTATGTTACGGTTGCGGAAATGGCCGAGGAGGCTGCTTTCAACGATCCACGATTCGCGCCCCTCTCACGGGAGGAGTTGAAGGATCTGGAAATTGAGATATCGGCGCTTACGCCTTTCCGGGTGATCGACGATGTGGAGGAGATCGAAGTCGGGAAACACGGGATCTTCATTGAAAAGGGGTTTTTTAGCGGCCTGCTGCTACCCCAGGTTGCGACTGAATACGGATGGGATCGGACGACATTTCTCGAGCACACCTGCCATAAAGCTGGACTCCACAAAGACGCCTGGAAGGAGAGAGATACGAAGATCCATATATTCTCTGCGGATATATTCTAGACTTCGCCACAGGGCGCTTCGCCGTGGCGTCCCACCTGATCATTCTACCTGTCTTGGTCCGCCTTTCTGGTTCTCCCCATCCCCGCCACGACAAGCGTTATCTCGCCTCTGATTTTCCCCTCGCCGAGTTCCTGAAGGACCTTGCTGATTGTCCCTCTCAATACCTCCTCAAACGCTTTGGTGAGCTCGCGGGCGATCACGATGTCACGGTCGCCGAGGATCTCTAAAAGGTCTTTCAGGGTCGCCTTCAGACGATGGGGGGATTCATAGAGGATCGTCGTTCGATCAAACTCCTTCCATTTTTCGATAGCTTTTCTTCGTTTGGCGGGCTTGGTGGGCAGGAAACCACGAAATAAAAAGCTGTCGGTTGGCAGGCCAGAGACACTGAGAGCCGCTAAAGCGGCGGAGGTGCCAGGAATAGGGATAACCGGGATATTGTGATTTATTGCGTGATTGATAAGCCGGAAACCAGGGTCTGAGATACCGGGTGTTCCTGCCTCGGATACAAGAGCGATCCTTTGGCCCCCCTCGAGCCGCTTGAGAAGGGCCTCGGCCTTTTTCGCCTCGTTGTGCTCAAAATACGATGTTTGGGGCGTGTGAATTCCATAGTGGGTGAGTAATTTTCTGGTCGTTCGGGTGTCTTCCGCCGCAATGAGGTCGACCTCTTTCAGAATACGGAGTCCCCGAAGTGTCATGTCCTCCAGGTTTCCCAGTGGCGTCGCCACCACGTAGAGAGTCCCTTTCGCCTGTGTCTGCTTGTTCATACGAACCCATCGGCGGCTAATGGTTGATAGATAATATCATCTTCAGAGAGACCTGTATACCGTGATTGTGAGGGATTACACTGTTTTTGAATCAATCGTTCTTCCATGATTCGGATTTTGTTGAAAGCTCTGATTTAGGAAGTGGATTCTCTCATCCCTTCGCTCCTATGCTCACGCGGTGACCCCCATCCCGCCGGTGCCGAGACATGTGAGGACGGGCTGTTGTTCAAATCCCTTTTCTCGCTTTTTATCTGAGGAAACCGACTTCCATAAAAGCACCAGTTTCTCTCGCCCCCTCTCCCCCGCAGAAATCTGCGAGGGATCGCTCGAACTCTCAGAGTTCGCAGAGTGAGAAGATCAATGGATCAGGCTTTTGGCCTAATTTTTTGAGAGGAAAAATTAGGCCAAGTGATTTCCTCTGGATTGGCCTCTCACCAATCCAGAGGAAGTTCTCTCTGAGGCTCTGTGTGCTCTGTGAGAAATCTTGGAAACGTTCGCTGTAGGTGTTGCGGGAATTCCCGAATTCCGGTGCCTATGAATTGCTTATGCCATAGGGTGGGAACGGATTCTTCTCTGAATGGCCCGCTGGATCATTTCCATGGTGTGGTGTCTGGACTGAGGAATCAAGAGGAGAAGACCAACCGCGTCGGTGAAAAACCCGGGTGTCAAGAGCAGGATGCCACCTGCGAGGACGAGTGTCCCTTCTACGATCTTATCAGCCGGGGGAATGCCTTGACTCAAATCCTCCTGGATTCTTCTGAAAACGGTAAACCCCTGGTAGCGCATCAGGTAAGCTCCCAGTATTCCGGTCAGGATGATGAGAATGATCGTATTCAGCGTTCCGATTCGGGTTCCGATTTCCAAGAGGAGGAGAACCTCAATGAGGGGAACTATGGTAAAAACAGCAAGAAGACGGAGACCCATCATCCCTCATCCTTCGACTGCTCCCAGAGTCTATCCATCTCCTCGAGGGAGGCCTCTTTGAGGCTCTTCTTGGCCCTTTCTAGGGTCTTTTCGATATAGTGAAACCGCCTGATGAATTTGTCGGTCGTCTTCCGAAGGGCCTCTTCGGGATTGATGCCTACCTGTCGCGCCACATTGACCAGAACGAAAACAACATCGCCCAGCTCGTCTTCGATCTTCTGCCGTTGACCGTGTGAGAGGGCCTTATTCAACTCGCCAATTTCCTCGTCAAGCTTCTCGAAGATGTCATCGGTCTTCTCCCAATCGAATCCGACGCGGCCTGCTCTCTCCGTAATGCGATGGGCCCTCAAAAGGGCAGGCAGATGTTTAGGGATTCCGTCAAGGATAGACCGTCGATTGCTCTTCTCCTTTTCCTTGAGGTCAGACCAGTTCACCTCAACCTGCCTGGAGGATGAGACCTTCTTTTCACCGAAGACATGAGGGTGACGGGCGACCATCTTTTTCGAGATCCGATCGATGACATCCCAAATGTCAAAAGCCCCCTGCTCCTCCGCGATACGGGAGAGAAAGAGAATATGGAAGAGCAGGTCTCCCAGTTCTTCTCTGAGGGCCTCAGGATCGTTCCCTTCTATGGCCTCCATGATTTCATAGACTTCCTCGATCAAATAGGTCTTCAAACTCTCCATGGTCTGCTCCCGGTCCCATGGGCAGCCATGAGAAGACCGGAGATTCGCCATGATCGAAACGAGTCGTTTGAAATTCTTTTCTCTCTGTTCCATGGTCATTTGAAAATCTCATGAAACATAGAATAATCCTCGGCGCTTTGCAAGGTCCAAGGACGGCTGACCCCGCGTCCCTGTCCATTCTTGTGCAGTTTTTGCCTTTTTTGTCCAAACCGGACACAGAGGGATGGATAGAATTGAGACGTGTACTCCCCATATGATCACAAGTCACGTGATTCGCAGACGGTTTTGCTCGATTCTTACAACTCATAGGCGATACTCGCACCTCACAAAAAGTTGGCACGCTACTTGAATAGTCATCTATTAGCTCTGAGTTCACCTCCTTTCTTTGGCAGAGTCTTTGTACCCCCCCTTTGAAGACTCTGCCTTTTTTTGGCCTTCTCTGTCCTTCTTATGTCATTTTTTTGACCCTTCGTGCAAAAATCCTAACACTTTTGTTGACAGCGTCCACCGAGCTGTGGCAACCACTTCATCGTTCCAGAGCCCTGAGCTCTCATTCCTCCTGTCTGCCTTAGATCCCCGGAAGTTTCGTCTTGCCTTGGGTATTTTTTTGTGTTATTTTTCAGACTTATTTCGAAAATCATATTTTTTTCAATAGATTAGATGCCTTTCTCTGGGGCAAAAAGGCCGCAGACCGGGTTGTGGAGGAGGTGGGAGAGAGGAATGGATTACAAGGCAACATTGAACCTACCGAGGACAGATTTTCCCATGAAGGCGGCCCTTGCCCAGAGAGAGCCTGAGTTCCTCAAGAAATGGTACGACCAGGAGGTCTACGAAAAAATACTCCAGGAGTCGGCGGGCAGACCGAAGTATATTCTCCACGACGGCCCGCCATATGCCAATGGTCATATTCATATTGGTACAGCCCTCAATAAGATTCTCAAAGATTTCGTTGTCAAGTCAAAATTTATGAGCGGTTACAACAGCCACTACGTGCCCGGATGGGACTGTCACGGTCTTCCCATTGAAAATGAGGTAGACAAACAGCTTGGAGACAAGCGGCGTGATATGACCGTGAGTGAAGTGCGTCAACGGAGCCGGGAATTTGCGGAAAAATTTCTCAACATTCAACGTGAGGAGTTCAAGCGTTTGGGGGTTCTCGGACAATGGGAAGATCCTTACCTGACGATGAGCTATGATTATGAGGCGACCATTGCGAGGGAGTTTGGGAAGTTTGTCGGTAGGGGAAGCGTATACAAAGGGAAGAAGCCCATTCACTGGTGTTACCACTGCAAGACGGCCTTGGCCGAAGCCGAGGTTGAGTACGAGGACCACAAATCTCCGTCGATTTTTGTCAAGTTTCCTGCCCTGCCCGGTTTTGGAGAGAGATTTGATTTTCTAGTGGGAAAGCGAGTCTCCGTAATCATCTGGACGACTACCCCGTGGACCATTCCTGCGAACCTGGCGATCGCATTTCATCCGGAATTTGACTACGTTGCGGTCGATGTGGGAGACGAGGTGCTGATCATTGCCGAGGCGCTTATGGAAGGGTGCATGCAAGAATTCGGTTTTGACAAATACAATGTCTTGGGTCGCTTTAAGGGGAAATCCGTAGAAAACCTAAAATGCCGGCATCCCTTTATTGATCGGGATTCCGTGCTGGTATTGGCCGACTATGTGACCCTTGATGCAGGAACGGGGTGTGTGCATACAGCCCCGGGACATGGAAAAGAGGATTATGAGACGGGATTGGCCTATGGCCTCGACATTTATAACCCCGTCGATGATGACGGGAATTTTACAGAGGACGTCCAATTCTTTGCGAATCGATTTGTGTTTGATGCGAATGAGGCTGTCAATAAAAAACTCGTTGACGTCGGGGCCTTGCTGAAACGAGCAGACATGGAGCATTCATACCCCCACTGCTGGCGCTGCAAGAACCCGATTATATTCAGGGCAACCGAGCAGTGGTTCATCTCCATGGAGAAGAACGATCTGAGAAGAAAGACCCTCGATGCCATTGAGAAGGTGGAGTGGACTCCTGCATGGGGGAAAGACCGGATCTACGGCATGATACAGAACCGACCTGACTGGTGTATCTCCCGGCAGAGGGCATGGGGAGTTCCCATTACAATTTTGTATTGCAACGCTTGCAACCAACCCCTGGCAGATGAAAAGATCATCAACCACGTGGCCGACCAGTTTGAAAAGGAAGGCGCGGACATCTGGTTTACAAAGACTCCAGAGGAACTGGTGCCCCCCGGTACTGCTTGTCCCGCCTGTGGAGCCAGTGAGTTCAGTAAAGAAACTGATATTCTGGATGTCTGGTTCGATTCGGGCGTTAGTTACGCCGCCGTGTGTGAAAAGCGGGAGGAATTGAAGTCTCCTCCCGACCTTTACCTGGAAGGGAGTGACCAGCACAGAGGGTGGTTTCACAGCTCTCTTCTCGCCTCAGTGGGGACTCGGGACATGGCTCCCTATCACGGGGTCTTGACTCACGGCTTTGTGGTGGATGGCAAAGGTGAAAAGATGTCCAAATCAAAGGGGAATGTTATCACCCCCGATTCGGTCATCGAGAGATACGGCGCCGAGATCTTACGGCTATGGGTTGCTGCTGAGGACTACCGGGACGATATCAAGATCTCCGAGGAAATACTGAAACGGCTCACGGAGGCCTACCGAAAAATCCGCAACACATGCCGTTACATCCTGGGCAATCTTTACGACTTCGACCCAGCCCGGGACACGGTGGCCTATGAGCGTCTTTTGGAGCTGGACCGCTGGGCTCTTCACAGACTCCAGAAGACAATCGGTCGGATTCTTGCGGCCTATGAGCGTTTCGAGTTTCATGTTGTTTTTCACACACTGAACAATTTTTGCTCCGTCGATCTAAGCGCCTTCTACCTCGATGTGCTCAAAGATCGTGTCTACACGAGCCCGGCTGCTTCCCTTTCGAGAAGATCCGCTCAGACGGCGATGTATGAGATCCTGCTGGCACTAACAAAATTGATGGCTCCGGTCCTTTCTTTCACGGCCGAGGAGATCTGGCAATACCTCCCTCCTGAAGATGGAAGAATGGAAAGCGTCCACTCGACGGGATTCCCCACCATCAATAAGCGGTATGTAGACGATGGTCTGGCCGAAAAGTGGGAGAAGATCATCGGGGTCCGGGAGCAGGTTTCAAAGGCTCTAGAGGAGGCGAGGGAAGAAAAGATCATCGGTCATCCTCTCGACGCACGAGTTGAGATCAGTGCTGCCCCTGACATGATGGAACTCCTAAAGCCTCTGTCAGGGGACCTGAAGACTGTGTTCATTGTCTCCCAGGTTCTTCTCAAAAAGAATTCGAATATAAAGGGAGTTCAGGTAAAGGTTGAGAAAGCGAAAGGGACCAAGTGTGAACGGTGCTGGAATTATGACACGGATGTGGGGAAGAACAAGCCCCACCCTTCGTTGTGTGGACGGTGTTCGGCTGCCGTTGAATCCTAAAGAAAAGGGCCTAACGACTTGGCCCTTTGACCAGGGTTCATGACGGGGTGGGCCTGCTCTATGACGTCATGGACTGCCTTGAGGATAAGGGGTTGGTGAATAGAAAGTGCCACACCTGACCGTCGACACGGAGACGACGCAGGGTCAGGATGTTTTTTTTGGGAGATAACGACACACAAAAGGGCCGGCTAGCCTCTTCGAGGCAATTTAGAACCGAAGGCCTGGGTGTGTTTGGGCTGATAGTTTTCTCACGGGTGGCCCCAAAAACGCTGCGTTCTGACCGTCTCCGTGGTGAATTGTGTGCCATATCTCGCGGGATCCTCAGCGAAAAAGTCGGAGATATGTGGAGAAAGAAGCCTGCCAGAAAGCATTGGACCTTTTGGATCACCATGGCATTTGTCCTTGCGTGCGATCAGGTGACCAAAGCCATGGTGGAGCGCTTTATTCCCCTCTATGAGTCTATCCCGGTGATTGGGGGCCTTTTCAACATCATTCACGTCAAGAACACCGGGGTCGCCTTCGGCCTTTTTGCGGGCGACATAAGCCCCTTCAGGACGGTTTTCTTCATCGGCATCACTATTGTGGCTCTGATCGTGATCTTCCTTATCTTCAGGAGAATCAAAGGAGACAGATTCCTGGTTCCTCTCTCACTCGGCATGATCATGGCAGGTGCCGTGGGGAATCTCGTTGACCGGATTCGCTGGGGATACGTTGTCGATTTTCTCGACGTTTACTGGCACGACTTTCATTGGCCAGCATTCAACGTTGCGGACTCAGCAATCACGGTGGGGGTACTCCTGCTACTTATTGAAAACCTGTTTCTCAGCAGAGAGAAAGATGGCTCAGGGGAAGTGACTCGAAGCGCTTGAGGTCGTAGTCATGTCGGTCCGTGAGGTTCTAACCTATCCTCAGGTGATACTGAGGAAAAAATCGGTTCCGGTAAAGAAAATCAGCAAGGAGATCAAGGAACTCATCCAGGACATGAGGGAGACGATGTATGCCTCTGGCGGTATCGGACTGGCGGCCCCCCAGGTCGGGGTCAACCAGAGGGTAATTGTGGTTGATGTAACGCCCTACCAACCAGATCAGAAGCCCTTTGCCCTGATCAACCCCGAAATTGTCTCCAGCGAGGGTGGAGTGGACAGTGAGGAAGGATGTCTCAGCGTCCCCGAACTCGTGGAAAAAATCAAAAGGAAAGAAAAGGTGACCGTCCGAGGTTTGGACGAAGAGGGAAAGGAAGTGGAGATCGAGGCAAGCGGTATGCTGGCCATCTGCCTTCAACACGAGATTGACCATCTAGATGGGCTGACAGTTGTGGAGCGGCTAAGCCCCCTGAAACGGGGGATGATCAGGAAGAAATTGAAAAAGGCTGTCAGGAACCGACCATGAAGGAGCGCCTTTCCTTGGTATTCATGGGGACTTCCGGTTTTGCGGTCCCGATCCTCCAGTCTCTGTTTGGCAATTACACGGTCAGCACAATCATCACCCAGCCAGATCGGCCTAGAGGACGGGGACGGGCGCTTTCAATGTCAGAAGTAAAAGAACGCGCCCTGACCCTGACGATCCCCATTCGTCAGCCGGAAAGCGTCAAAGACCCGGCCTTTATCAGAGAGATCAAAAAACTCAATCCACGACTGATCGTGGTGGCTGCCTATGGGCAGATTCTGCCTCGTCGCCTTCTGGATATTCCAGAAATGGGCTGTGTCAACGTCCACGCCTCCCTCCTCCCTAAATACAGGGGAGCAGCGCCAATCAATTGGGCCATTGCCCATGGAGAATCTGAAACAGGGGTAACGACCATGATGATGGACGAGGGGATGGATACGGGTCCGATTCTGTTGAGCCGCTCTGTTGACATAGATCCTATGGATACTGCCATTTCTCTTCAGGGGAGACTGGCCGGGCTCGGAGCCGAAGTCGTCGTTGAGACCATCCAGGGATTGGAAGAGGGGACCATACACCCCGTCGCCCAGGACGAGGAAAAGGCAACCTACGCGCCACCATTGAAAAAGGAAGATGGGCGGATCGATTGGAGTCTGCCAGCGAGTGTTCTCCATAATCGTCTGCGGGCCATGATTCCATGGCCCGGAGCATTCACTCAAATGGAAGGAAAAATCCTGAAGGTCTGTTGGGCAGAACTCGACGAAACCCCCCATAGCCACCCCTCTGGCTGCATCGTGGATGTGGGCCCTCAAGGAATCCGGGTGACTGCTGGGACGGGCTATCTTCTATTGAAAGAGGTTCAACTGGAGGGGAAAAAGCCTCTGCCTGTGCGAGAGTTTCTCCTGGGTCACCCTGTGGATGCTGGAACGATTCTTGAGTGACAGCACTTAGCAATGAGCAGTTAGCTCTCAGCTCGGTGGAGAGAAATCGATTATGCGAAGGCCCGCTCAGAATGAAGGATTTGAGAGAATGAGAAGATGCTCCTCAGATCGAATACACGATGGCATTGTTTGTGAAGTAGCTGATAGGTGACGGCCGAAACCTTCCCTTTGAGATGTGGGTCGATATGGAAGAATCCCAACCCCAGAAAAGGATTTTCATCGGGCTTATCCTTTTTACCTGCCTTGTTCTTCTTGGTGTCGTATTCGTCTTGTGGCTGGTTCCATATATTGGGCTCTCCCGCATCCATCCTCTTGCCCCGCTCATCCTCGCCATCTGCTTCGGCGTCCTTGTATCCCTCGTTCTTTTGGGAGTGGTCCTGCTCGTCGTGACCATAATCCTGGGCAGGGACATAGTCCTGTTACAGAAGCTGCGGGGAATCGTCATTCAAGTGCTGTTCCCTTTTATGGTTATCGTTGGAAAGATACTCGGCATATCCAAAAGGACGGTTCAGCAGTCCTTTATCGCCATCAACAATCAACTCGTTGTATCCAATTCCCATCGGGCTAAGGCAAAGAGAATTCTTCTTTTACTGCCTCAATGTACTCAGGATTTTGACTGTGATGTCAAGATCACCGGGAATATTGAGAACTGCCGACGATGCGGCACGTGCGAGATCAAGGACCTTCTTGAACTGTCAGAAAAGTACAGCGTGCAGATCGCCGTTGCAACAGGTGGGACCCTGGCTCGCAGGATTATCGTGCAGAACCGGCCTCAGGCAATCGTGGCGGTGGCCTGTGAACTCGATCTGACAACGGGAATTCAGGACGCCTACCCCCTACCCGTCATCGGGATACTGAACGATAGACCCCATGGTCCTTGTATGAACACGCAGGTGGACATAGAAAAAGTTGAAGCAGGGATCCTGCATTTTCTTGAGAAATGAAATCTCCCCGTCAGGTGGCTTTGGACATCCTCATCCGTGTCGATGCCAAGAGAGGTCGCCCCGATGTATTGCTCGATGGCGCATTCAAGAGACATCGAACTCTAACAGACCGTGACAGGGCGTTTATCACAGAACTGGTTTACGGAACGCTCCGGTGGCAGGGCAAGATCGACTGGGTCATTGATCGCTTTTCCCGGTTGAAGATTGAGCGGATGGAGAGGGTGATCCTATGTATCCTCCGGCTTGGTGTCTACCAGGTTCTCTTCCTGACAAAAACGCCGGATCGGGCTGCTGTCCACGAATCAGTAACACTTGCCAAGAGGCGCAGAAGCGGGGAGACTGCCGGCTTTGTTAACGCTTTGTTGCGACGAGTCATACGAGAACGAGATTCGGCAGAACTCCCGACGATAGAAGGAACACTTCAGCAGGTCCTCGCTTTTGAGCAGGCCTTTCCCCTCTGGGCAATCGAGAAACTCTGGGACTACTGGGGTGAGGTTGAGACGAGGGCTTTTTGCGAAGCGTCCAACCAGATCGCACCCCTCACGCTCAGAGTCAATACCCTGAAAACCGACCGTCCGCGACTGATCGATATGCTCACCGAAGCGGGACTCTCGGTTTCTCCGACAGCTTTCTCTCCGGAGGGCCTGACGCTGAAGGAGGCACCACCTGTTTCAAAAATCCCCCTCATCAAAAGCGGGTTCTATCAGATCCAAGATGAAGCAGCTCAACTGATCACCCATCTCGTTGATCCAAGGCCGGGTGAGAGGATTCTCGATGCCTGTGCCGCTCCTGGGACCAAAACGACACATCTGGCTCAGCTGATGGGGAACCGTGGCGAGGTCTTTGCCGTCGATATTGATGGAGGCAAGCTGAGACTTCTGCGAGAGATATGCAAGACAATGGGTTTAGGTATTGTAACGGTAGTGAAGGGGGATGCCACGCAGCCGTTCTCACTGCCGGGGTTACCGGAGTTTGATGCCATTCTGGTCGATGCTCCATGCACCGGATGGGGGACAATTCGGCGGAACCCGGATATCAAGTGGCGGACGGACGATGGAGCGATCAGTCGTCTGGCTTCCCTCCAGCGGAGGATTCTCGACAACTTGGCCGGTTATTTGCGGAAGAGAGGACGATTGATATACAGCACATGCACCGTGTACGAAGAGGAAAACGAGAAGGTGATCGATGGGTTTTTGCTCGATAACAACGCCTTTTGTCTCGACCGAAGTGAGTTTCCGCCTATTTCTGAAGCGTTTTTTGACGAAAAACGCTTTTTCAGGACGGTCCCCCACCGTCACGGCATGGACGGGTTCTTCGCGGCAAGACTGATCAAATCGTGATGCGAAAGCAGAAATACTACCAACAGGCTTTTGAGGTGGCTCGTGAGGAGGTTCGATCTCTGGACCCAGCCGCGATAGCGGCCCGAAGCGGTGGCACCTACCACATAAGGAATGGAAAAAAAGAAATGACCGTGTTTTTCTTGGGTGACCCATACACCATCGGTTTTCCTGAGATCGACATCACATCGCCCCACAAGGAGACAATTTCACTCGTCACCAGGATCGTTCTTCTTCACTATGCGATTCGTGCTGACGGAACGGAGCCAAAAGGGGAACTGATACCGTACAAGGAGATTCCTGGAGGCCTGATGTATGCCGGAGTATTCCAAAAAAGGGTGGTCGAGCCACTCATCGTTGATTTTGGACAGACCCCTGAAAGGTTTCTGGACGCTGGTATCGCCTTGGGAGGCGAAGAAGCTGGGTTTGGAGATGTCTCGTTTTCCCTGAGAGTTCTTCCCCGGGTTTCTGTCACCTTCGTGTTCTGGGAGGGAGATGAAGAGTTCCCTCCGTCTATTCAAGTCCTTTTTGACCGGGTCATCGATCGCTATCTGTCACTCGAAGATATTGTTGTCCTCGGGGAGATGACGGCAAAGCGGCTCATTGCCAAGGGGGCGGGAACGAAGTAGCAGCGTGTTCGCAACCGGTTCTCACTCGCACAAGAAAGGAAGCGGGTTCTAAGCTTCCCGACCCTGAAGATAGGTTTCGAGTTCGGACTTCAAAACCTTCCATCCTCGTCCGACTTTTCTTGCCCTGATCTGATTCGTGTAAATCAATTTCAGAAAGGTGGGCCTCGAGATTCTGAGATATCTGCATGCCTCACTGGTTGTCAAGACTTCGTGTTTTCCTCGTATCATGAATCTACTCCCTTTTCAGAATTTTATGCCATTAAAAACCGGGCCTTCCAGTCTCTCGGAAAGCCCGGTTAATGCCATACTCTTGACTCTCGCTTCGGCAACCCGGCTAACCCGTTCAAGGGGTCCCGTGGCTTTCCGTCCCACCCTCGCGAGTGGTTTGGCTTTTCGGTGAAGATCTTTTGTGATTAGCTCTGCGAATGCTGTGCCAGATTGTTATGAAAAAGAAACGTCAATAAAATCAAAACATTATGAGAAAACAGCCTTATCACAGTTTTACACTTCTATGAACTGATTTCATGGGGTTTAACATTTTTTCACACCAAAGGGGTGACAATGGACCGGTATGGACTGCCGTTGACTCAATTTGATGGGTCTTTACTGTCGATGCCCATTTGGGTCGTCGGACAGAGGGAACAAAGGCACGGAATCAGTTGATATGTGGCAAGAAAATTGCAATCCCTTGGACGGATCCAAGTACCTCTACACCATGCAAAATATGGACGCTCTGCAAGCCATAAACGATCTCGCCGAGTCAACGATGGACGAGGATCAGCATAAGGAGATCAAAGCCAAGCTCGCCAGGTTTGTCCTCTCCCTCATTCAAGCTTTTCTCCGGACCGGTTACTATACGCCCACTCATCCCGAATCAAAAAAAGCCAGGATAGGGCTGTACGAAGAATTTCAGTCCCTTTTCATACAAAGGGACGAGCTGACCTTTCTCGTTCGCAATGATACAGGAGGTCAGAACATTCTAATCGAGGGGATACTACCGGAAACCCAGTACCTCGACCGCCTGATGTTGCGAGGAATGGCGGAGATGTACATCCCCAAATTTGCCCAATTCCTCGAACGTAAAGATCTCCTCAGCCTGAGTCTCAAGAACGCAATGGCCCGGCCGGAATTTACCAGCTTCCTCGATGTCATGAGTGAACCCACCTTTGTCGATACCCACAACAAAAGGGACAAAGAACTATTCAGCCGTACCCTGAGAGAACGAGGCATTTTCAACATTTCTTACATCTTCAATGAAGAACTCCTGGCTGCAAAGCGCAACATCCCCTGGCGGGCCCAAGTCGCTCTCACGCGCCTCAAGAAGGATTTCAGGACGATCCCCCTCTACAGAAACCTAGACGCCGAAGGCCGAGAAAGGATCAAACAGGAAATCGTTCAAGACGTCATACGCCCTATCAGAAGCGCCGAGGTTATGTACCACGTTCTGGTGAACAGTGATCTCGCCGTAATCAAGGACTTCACAGAATCTGAGATCGACCGGGAGGTTACCAACTCTCTCCCTGACGATCTACTCCTCAGGACGGGGCAGACCGTCCTCGATGGGATTCTCAACCAAAAAGAGAGCGAGTCTCCTCAGGGAAAATTGGTAGACCTCATAAGAATAATCGCCCCCACCCTATATCAGAGGGATATTCCAGGGAGAGAAACCCTCCTAGAAACGTGCTTCAAAAAGAAGCTCATTCCCTTTGAGCAGCTTCCCAGCGATACTCAACAGAAGATAAAACTCGAACGCCTTACTCAGAAATTTCTTCAATACAGCACAAACTTTTTTAACCAGTTTGATAAGGTTCAGGATCGGGAGAAGTATCTTCAGCTTGCCAGGACCTTTGTGAAGATCATGCCGGAATTGATTCGGCGGGATCGGTACGAAGAAACCCTGGAGATCGTTGCCCACATCGATCGGCACTTCAGCCAGAAGAAACAGCTCTCCATTTATGCAGGCCAGATTCTCGAGGAGATCGGACGTGGCGAGATTCCCGGCGCATTGAAAGGAAAATTCTTGACCGAAAAGAAGGAGATCCGCCAGGCGATTGCCCCCATTTTTCTCAAACTACACGTCGGCTCAGTGCCTCACCTGATCTCTGTCTTAAAGGAAAGTGATGATCAGTGGGTTCGAAAACACGCATGCGAGATACTCGTAGAGATTGGATCTTTAGCAATCAACTTCATCCTGGACGCTCTAAGCAAAAAGGAGATTGGGATAGAAGCGACCATCGACATCATCCGTGTCCTCGGAGAGATCGAAAGTGACAAATGGATCAAGCCTCTGGCAACAACGCTGGAGGCTTATATGAGTCATGAAGACGCCAGCCTGAGAGGAGAGGCCTTATGGGTATACTACCGGGTACTGGGCAGCGGTGGCGAAAAAGCCTACCTCCACCTCCTCAACGATCGAGACCTCGGAGTTCGGAAAAAAGCGGTTCAATGCCTCGCGAGAACGAAGAGCGAATCCGCTCTGGAGAAATTTCTTGAGATGCTGGACAAATTTGAGCGATCGCCCTCGGAAAAAAACCAGGAAATGGAGACCTGCCTCTTCGGTGCCCTTGCCTTCTATGGCAACCTCGAAGGGCCAGGGATAGGGATTCTGGAGGATTTTCTCCTGGAAACACTCGACCGTCGGCTCAGTCTGGGACCTCTCACATTCCTGAAGAAAAAGAAAAGCTCTTTCAGCGAGGAAACCGTGGCTGCGATCTGTGAGACTCTGGGGAAAATTGGAACGGCCAAATCGGTTCCCATCCTCCAGAAATTGGGAAAGCACCAGGGTGCGGCGTGGTACAAAAAGGCCGCTGAGGCAACAGAGAGAATTGCTGAGAGACAAACTGACCTCACCCAGGATCAAGCAACCCTTTAGGGGTGCGCCCCTCCAGGTTAGAGCGGACCCGTCTTCTCAAAGCCCTTCCTTTTCGGTTCTGCCATACCTCATCCTAGCCTGTAAGTCCGTCCGCTAAGTCCTATCTCATTCCGACAATCTGCACATGAACAGAATCCAGAGGTCGAGACCATGGCGCACGACTGGGGTAAGATTCTTCCCATAGTGAGTAGGCGTCTGATCGAACTGAGAAAAAACCGACTTGGCGCCCAGGAACAATGGGATAATTCATCCGTGTAGAAAAACCGAGCAGTGCGATATAATAAAACCAGCTGCGGGGAGCAAGCCGACGACGAGACCCGTCCTTCTGACGCACGTCCCTTTGAATCAAGATCCTGGCTCCCCCCTCTGTGCCTTCGGACCCGTCGGCTGGGTGAGTTAACAATGGAGACCAGACGATAGGACCAAGTAAACCACATGCGTCAGAAACCAGGAGAGCAGACGATGCCGAATATTCTCTATGTCTCATTATCCGACATGCATCTCGGAGAGGAAGACAGCCTCCTTACCAACGTGAACGCAGCCAGTCCTGAGATTGATCCGACCCGACCAAGCCCGGTCATGAAGCAACTGGTCCGGTGTTTAGAGAGTCTTGTTTCGAAGAATGAGAACGGGACAAGGCCGACGCTCATTCTGAACGGAGATATCCTGGAGTTGGCTTTGAGCACGACCGATCAAGCAGCGATGGTATTCGAACGTTTCATGGAACTTGTTATGCCCCGCAACAAAGAGCTCTTTGAGAG
This sequence comes from uncultured Thermodesulfobacteriota bacterium, assembly GCA_964348095.1. Lineage (GTDB taxonomy): Bacteria > Desulfobacterota > BSN033 > WVXP01 > WVXP01 > WVXP01. The sequence goes on from CAYGBK010000077.1 coordinate 16,897, forward strand.
GTTAATTTACATCCCAGGCAACCATGACCATCATCTCTGGGAACTTGCCCGCGAGACCCAATACGTGGAGCATATTCGAAACTTGAAGGGCAAGATACTTCCCATTCCCTGGCATACGACAAACATGTTCGTGGAAGACGATCCGACCCAGGTGCCATCTTACTTCTTGACTAACCTCGTGAAGAGATCGAAAACAGTCAAGGACTTTTCCATCACCGCGGTATATCCCAACTTTGGACTTCTCAAAGGAGATGACTGGAAATATGTCATTTTTCATCATGGCCATTACATCGAGCAGCGTTATCAACTCATGACCAGACTGATGAATCTGATTTTCCCTGAACGAAAGAAGCCGAAACATATCTGGGATCTCGAAGCAGAGAACTTCGCGTGGATTGATTTTTTCTGGTCAACCATGGGCCGGTCCGGAGAGGTTGGGCGCGACGTGGAACTGATTTACGAGAAAATGTATGACCGGAAGCAGTTCAAGGCGCTCCTTTATTTGGTGGCTAGGGGTTTATCTCAGAACCGTGGAGTGCCTGCCTGGATTGGTGTGACGATAGCGAGGATTGTCATGTTTCTCTTCTTAAGGCGTACGATAGATAGCATGTCTGAAACCGAAAGGGCTCAAACCGATGATGTCCTGAGCCAAAGCGCCCGAGACGGCCTTCAGGAATACACGAGTGGCCCCATGAAGGAACAGATTCTGGTGGAGCGAGAACGCCTGGCCGATGACGTGACGTTCGTTTTCGGTCATACCCATAAGCCGTATCAAAAGATTTTGAATACTAAGAAATACCCGAATTGTCGCGCTGTCTATAACACCGGAGGGTGGGTTGTGGAGACGGTCAAGAAAGAGCCAATCTATGGGGGTGCGGTCGTTCTGGTCGACGAAGATCTGAATCTTGCCTCCCTTCGAATGTATAATGAAACAGAAGATCCAAAGGGTTATGAAGTCAGGGTTGAAGAGGCTCAACAGGAAGGAGGAGTTTCGAACCCTTTTCACCAGAGAATTGCAGATTTGGTAAAGGGAGAAGGCAAACTCTTCAAAGAGTTCTCCAAGACGGTCGCAGGGGAGGTCGATATTCGTGCACAGAGGCTGAGATCTCGAATCGAACGATCCGGTTATTAGCCCGAATCCTGAAATCCTCTGTCTCCGTGGCCAGGAGAGAGCGTAGGGCAACTGTGGGGCTCGGCCATATTCGGCGGAGTCCGTGTCTGCTGAAAGCCAGTCCAGTGAGGGACCGCCAGAAATGAGGCTGTCAAATTCAATGAGCGAATTGAAAGACCGGTACGGAATTGTCGTCATCGGGTCCGGTTATGGCGGATCAATAAGCGCGGCACGGCTCGCAGCTGCCGGCCACGAGCTCTGTGTTCTCGAGCGGGGCAGAGAGTGGGCGCCAGGGGATTTTCCCGATGACCTGACAGGTGTGAGCGCAGAAATTCGAAGAGATACTCGTCCACTGGGCCTTTACGACTATTGCGTGACAGATCAGGTCGATGTTCTCACTGGATGTGGTCTCGGGGGCACGTCCTTGATTAACGCCAACGTGTTGATCAGGCCGGATCGAGACGTTCTCGATGCCCCGGAATGGCCAGATGAGATCCGCGCAGACCGAGATAGCGGCCGGCTCAATGAGTACTACGAAAGAGCGGATGGTATGCTGAAGGGATCCCCGCTCCCAGACGATATCCCATCTGTGAGGAAGATGATGGCTCACAAGAAATCGGCACAATCAGGGCCTGCTCGGTTCACCAAACTCAACCTCGCGGTGAACTTTGACACCTACGACAATGAGCCCAATCATGTGGGCGTCTATCAGAAACCCTGTGTCTTATGTGGGGATTGCGTGACAGGGTGCAATGTGAGTTCGAAGAATACACTGACCATGAATTATCTCCCATTTGCCAAGAAGCACGGAGCTTTCATCTTCACAGCTATTGAGGTCAACTACATCACCAAAGCTGCGGGTGGCGGTTATTTTGTTCACTGCAGCGCCCATTCAGGAAAGAAAACAGGAAATAAACCCACGGTACTGCACGCTGGTGTTGTTATTCTGGCTGCAGGCACGTTAGGGTCCACCCGAATACTGTTCAATTCTCGAGACCGAGGTTTGGCCGTTTCGGACGCACTTGGGCATCATTTTTCCGCAAATGGAGACCTAATGGGCCTGGGATACAACACCGACAAACAGACAGATATCCTCGGCTTTGGTAACTTCAGCGACAATCGTTCCAAGATCCGTGTCGGCCCCACCATCCTGTCTGCCGCTGACCACCGGTATCAAAAGAATCTCCAGGACCGCTTTATCATCGAAGAAGGCGCCATTCCAAGGGCCTTTGTGGATGTCCTCCGGATGTCGCTTCCGGCAATCAGCGGCGTCGCTGGCTACGATACTGACTTCGATGGACTCGACGAACTCTCCGAAGCGGGACGGGTGATCAGAGATCTCGCCGGCTATGACGTGGATGGCGCCCTCAACCACTCCATGTTATACCTGGGAATGGCCCATGATGGGGCAGACGGCGTCATTGCCCTCAACTCCCGGGGCGGCGTCCGAATCGATTGGGAGACCGGTCCGTCAAAACCAATCTTTCAAAGAATCAGTGAGGAAATGAAACGGCTCACTGCCGCCCAGGGGGGAACCTATATCAGGAATCCGAGATGGACACCCTTCTTTGGCCGAAATGTGGTGACAGTCCATCCGCTTGGGGGCTGTGTCATGGGCCGAAACGCTGGGGAAAGTGTCGTTGATCATCGGGGGAGGGTTTTTGACCCCTCACAGGCCGACCCGGAAGCGGTTCACGACGGCCTTTTTGTCTTTGATGGATCGGTCATTCCGACCTCTCTCGGGGTGAACCCGCTTTTTACTATTTGCGCGTTGTCAGAACGAATGACAGAACTGCTCATCGCGGACGGGTCGGTAGACAAGGCCCCTCGAAAGGGTAAGATCTCGCCCCCGGCACCTAGCCCGCCGTCGGTGGGCATGGAGTTTACCGAAGAGATGAAGGGTTACATCACCGATCGCATCAAGGACGCGAAAAGGCCCGAGGACTATAGAGAGGCGGAGCGTCAAGGGAAACAGGAGGGAACCGCTCTCGGTTTCAAGTTGACGATTTACGTGGACGATGTCGATCGCTTTGTGACTGAATCGACCCACCGGGGTCGGGCCGAGGGATATGTGACCATGGGATCTTCGA
>CAYGBK010000078.1:0-40560 GCA_964348095.1 uncultured Thermodesulfobacteriota bacterium
CCAGGCCAACCCACGCAGTCGACGTGACCGCTTTTCTCCACAGGGGCATTGCCTCCCTTAAAGAACACCGTAAATACCTCGAGAGTCTTTCCGGCTCTTTCGATCCTGAGGCATTCCTCCGTGAGTCAGCAGCAGGAACCGGGAAGCTTTTGGGATGCAAATTTGCCGTCAGTTTTGAGGTCATAAAGATCTAGCAAGAATGTCATTGAACCCCCCCAGCCGATCCTCCCCCAACTTCTAACATGCCTTCAGTATCCTTTCATCAACGATAACCACAAAAACACCCGCTCTCTGGTGCTCAGAGAGCGGGCCTTTCAGCCTGCCGTTTGTGGCCCCGCCAGCACGAGACAATTAGGTTAAGAATTCACAACTAGAGTCTCACACCGCGTCAAAAGACCGAAAGTCTGATTGGGTTGCCCGACCATCCGGCAACGCCTCACGGATAGATGACTGGCCAGCGGCCCGATAGAGGAAGATAGAGTAAACAATTCGATGAATCTGACGCATCCCGTGAATGAAGCCCGTCCCTTTTCCCCTTCTGTCAGATGTTGAGACCTGACACCGCCTCATTCTGGCTTCAGGATCAGAACAGCTTCGCTATTTTTCTCGATGTCTGCACGGTCGGTCCAGTCGGGATGGTATTGGCCCGCAAGATAGAGCCCAACCTGGTCTTTGTAATGCCGACTCCCTGGCTGTCCGGATTGTCCGGTTGGGATGACCCTGAGGGAGGCATTCATGTCCGACAAATCGATGATCATCCGCTGGGACGCTCCAACGTTTGCCCTGTAGGGTTTCTCATATGGGTACTGTCCCTTGTTGACGGTCAACTGGCTTCCCCCAAGAGGGAAAGGGCCCAAATTGAATATCCGATCCAGGGGTTTTTTCTCCGCGAGGACGTGGGTGAAGGTCAGGGAATGGATCCGACCCCAGGTCCACGTGGTCATATCGCTTCCAAGAAGGTCTTTCAATTCCGACAGCATCTGCGTCAGACTTCTCGCGAGAATGTCCTCCATGGTCTCTCTTTCCGGCGTCTTTACATCGTCGAACCAGGGAGAGGAACCCGTCCTCAGCATGGCCCTCATGGCCCGGGGAGGAAAGGAAGCGGTTTCCAAATAGTCTGTGAAAAGCTCGTCTCCCAGCTCGTCTCTGAAGGTATTCTCCATCATTTTCCTGTAGGTCACCTCGAACAGGCACGCTCCAACGCTGTCTTTGTCCATCATGAAATCCCACTTGGAGAGCGTATCTCTGGCCATTCGAGCCTCCTCCCCATCTAAAAGCCGATCGAGTGCTTGAATCAGGAGCGGGGTCATCTCAGCGGCAAGAAGAGAATAGACATCCTGTTGCATTCTCTTAAAGTCTTCAACAGAGAGTTTCTCTTTGCTCTTGAGCAGTTGCCGAATTCGGGTGATTCGATCCATCGGTTCCCAGTAGCGACTGACCGGATAAGGATAGTCTGTCCCCGTGACTCTATTATTGGCCGTGGCGATGAACCCCTCTTTTGGGTTGATCAGGTGCGGTCTCTCTTCAAAAGATGCATATCCTTGCCATTCATACTCCCCGGTCCACCCCGGCATCGGAAGCATTCCATCGCCTTTCGGCCGGATGGGAATGGTCGCGGCGCACCAGTATCCGATGTTTCCGTTGGTGTCGGCAAAGACGATGTTTTGGCTGGGAGCCACCCAATGACTGAGCGCCGCTGTCACATCATGGATGTCTTTTGCCTTCATCAAAAGGTAGGTGGCCTCGACAGGCTGAGGGACTTCTGTGAATGCCCATCTCGCCGAAATTGTCTTTGTCTCGGAGCCTCCCTTCAACTCTTCCACAATGGGACCGTGACGGGTCTTAAGAATCTCGATCCTGACCGGTTCCTCGTCTTTGACCTCAATGGTCTCTTCGATAACCTCCATCTCGGCCCAATGGGTCCCGTCCCAATATTGCCGCGGATTGTCAGGATTAATCTTCTCTATGTAGAAATCCACGTCGTCCACCATGACGTTCGTGACCCCCCACGCCACGTGACGATTATGACCTAATGAAACCCCGGGGGTCCCCACCACAGAGACCCCAGACGCATCGATGGTGGGGGAAACCAGATGCACCTCCCACCAGAATGAGGGGTTGGTCAGTCCCAGGTGCGGGTCATTGGCCAGAATGGGTTTACCGGTGGCCGATTTTTCCCCTGAGACTACCCAGTTATTGCTGGCCGCCGATGCCTGAAGGCCGGTAAGCCTTCTGACCGTCCGAGTTGCACGGGCGGTATCATTTGAGACCCCTGCAAGGGCTCTTGTCTCCTGAGGGATGATAAGAGGACCATCCTCTGGCCACACCGGGAAGGCATCTCTGAGTTTTTCCTCTCCCACCTTTTCCAAAATCTTCGAGGCAGTGAGATCCACCCCCCAGCCGCTACTCAAAGCCCAGTTAATGACTTTCAGAACATAGAAAGAGTCCTTCGGACTCCATGGTTCTGGCCTGTGGCCTAGCAATGTGAACTCAATCGGCATCTGATCTCGGTGAGTCTCGATATAGAGATTTACCCCTCCCGCAAAGGAATCGAGGATAAAAGCAAGTTGATCAGACACCTCATCTGTCATCCCGGCAGCCGTAATCATTCTGAAATAGCGGTCCACCTCAACCAGGTTCGCTCCGAATACTTCTGATAGGCGTCCCTGGCCGAGTCGGCGGTTGAACTCCATCTGCCATAGACGATCTTGGGCCATTGCATAGCCCATGGCGAACATGAGATCGGCCTCGTTTCTGGCGTAAATGTGAGGAACACCGTAGGTATCCCGTATGATCTCGACCTCCTCTCTCAAACCCTGAACGACAATCGTCCCCGACGTCTGGGGGAGGGTTTTTCTCAGAGTATATCTAAACCAGAGGTACCCTCCTCCAGCCACAACGACAATGATAGCTGCCAATATCAAAACAACAATGACAATCCATTTCTTCATAGAATGCGCCCCTGTCACGCTGGAGAATTGTCCGCCTCTGGAAGACATACCGCTGGGGCCAGAGAATTTCTGGTCTCAAACCTCGATCGCATGGGGCAAGCCAGGCTCAGGCTGAGGCCCAGGACCATGAACCTGCCCCATCGTAGCAAACAGGAGGATTTTGTCAATCCGTATTCCGATAAAGTGACTCACCTTTCAATTGTAATGACACATAAGACGGTCATCAATTTGAATTTTTAGTTGAAACGCTCCTATCCCTTAGCTTCCTCCTTCACGTGTTGACCCTCATCCCGCCGCTGGCGGGACAGGTGGGAACGGGCTGTCGCGCAAGTCCCTATTTTCACTTTCTTTGTGGTGAAAGCGGGCTTCCATAAAAGCACCAGCTTCTCTCGCCCGCTCCCCTTCGGCCCTGCTCAGGGTCGCTCGACCTCTCAGGGTTGGCAGAGTGAGAAGATCAATGAATCAGGCTTTTGGCCTGATTTTTTGAGGGGAAAAATTAGGCCAGGTAATCTCCTCTGGATTGGCCTCTCACCAATCCAGAGGACGTTCTCTCTGAGGCTCTGTGTGCTCTGTGAGAAATTCTGGCGACGTTCACTGTGCTTGGATATTCTTGCCGAAAAAATCTTGATTCGCGCTCAGAGCTTCCCTTCCCGCTTCCTGGCAAATAACCCTTGTGAAGCCGTGCCCGGGGTGTTCTAAAGGGATTTGCGAACGGCCTGAGCAGTACCAACCTCTTGTCTCCGCAATCTTCCATTAGGAACATGGGTGTCCACAAAACTCGGGAAATTCTTCTTAGAAACTCTTGACAAAATCTACCGATGGAATTATATTAATGGGAAGTTTGTGCTCCAATTCACAGGGTCTCGCGTTTCGATCGAGTTACCCGGACCATATGTGCATGTGGGTGACTCGATTTTTTTGTACCGAAGCTGGCACAAGGCTTGCACCGCCGGCCGGAAATCTTTACGAGAAGGGAGGCGATTGCCATGGATGGAGTATGCCAAACGGTTAAGGCCGGGGACGGTTGTGTCTTCTGGAAGAAGGCGGGCTGTTCCTACAACGGAGGAACATGTTATCCTGTAGGTGACGCATGTTCGGGTTGCGATCGGATCAAGGAGTATCCCTCTGGACTTTATTGCATGAGTTTTTGCGAACCTGACCTGAAGTGGAAGACGGGGACGTGTAATCTGGCGACTCATGTGAAGAGGAGTAACGGCAATGGATCTGAGAAGAAGCTGAATCCCCTTAAGGCTTCTAAAAGGAAGGCCACCGGCAAATAAGCTCTGGGATGCTTCTCTGGTTTGTGCCGAGGGCTTCACCACAGGCTAAAACAAGCGAGGAGGCTTCCTTTGAAAAAACGGTTTAAAAAATTGCGAACCCCTGTTACAAAAAGTAACAGGGGTTTTCAATATTCACATTTCTCGCCTGAGAACGGCCACGCCACTACAATTAGGGTCTAACCGATGCTCTCAATAATGTCTTTTCTGGCTGTCGGCATATGTATTGGATTTTTCCTCAGAGGGAAGGACAGATTCATCATAGCTGCAGATAAGGTAACGGCCCTGGCGATTTACCTGCTCCTTTTCTTCCTGGGGATTTCCGTTGGAATCAATGAACAGGTCGTGAATAACATTTTCTTGTATGGCGCCAAATCCCTCATACTGAGTACAGGAGCCATAGTTGGGAGTGTTGTTTTTTCGTATTTCATCTACCTGGTATTCTTTAGAGAAATTGAGCGATGAAAAACGTCGTTGTGATCTTTTCATTCTTTGTGTCAGGTATCTTACTTGGAGCTTTTACGGCATTTCCTAGGCTAGTCTTCCGATCAGATCTTACCCTCTATGCGTTGTACCTGTTATTGTTCCTGATCGGAATTGGAATCGGAAGCAATGCGCGAGCATGGCATATCATAAAGAGGGTTAACATAAAGATTCTTTTGGTTCCTTTGTCGGTGATCGTTGGGACCTTTCTCGGGGTTGGACTCTTCTCAGTCTTTGTGCCTCAGGTCGGTCTGAAAGAATCTCTGGCGATCGGGGCTGGATTTGGCTACTACAGCCTCTCGAGTATTTTGATTGCACAAATCAGGGGTGAGACGCTGGGGGTGATTGCCCTTCTTTCGAACATAATTCGAGAGATCATGACGATACTGATCACTCCTGCCCTGGCCAGGTACTTCGGAAAACTCGCTCCAATAGCTTCTGGAGGCGCAACCTCGATGGACACCACATTGCCTATTATCACCAAGTTCACCGGGAAAGAATACGCCATGATATCCGTCTTCAGCGGCATCGTTCTCACAATTCTTGTCCCCCTCTTTATCATTCTCTTATTGAGAATTTAGTTAGTTTCCAGTGAGAAATGTCCTCGCATCGAGCAAAGTGACATTGCTAGGGTCCCCGTCTCGGAGAAGGATGAAGGAAGAGGGGCACAAGGGCACAAGTGAATTGTCAAGCGAAGATTTCCGATCAGCGAAGAGCCACTTTCTCAGACTTTTCGTGCATATCAATCGTGATTCCTGAATTCTGACTTCTGACTATGGATTTCCGGCTAATATACCGATGAAAATACACCTTCTTCTCATCTTCTGGACGCTCTGGTTTATCAACTTCTCCAGTCGCACAGTCTTTTCTCCTTTACTCCCCATTATCGAAGAAGAACTGAAACTCAGCCATGCCATGGCTGGAAGTTTTTTTGTTTTTTCGTCGGTCGGCTACACGGTGACGCTCATACTTGCCGGCTTTCTCTCCCCCCGTTTCGGTCATAAGCGGATCATCGCAACGGGATTCTTGGTTATCGCCATTAGCCACTTCGTCCTGGGAGGTGCTAAGACCTACTGGGGACTGGCTTTTTCGATCCTCCTTATGGGTTTTGGATCGGGCGTTTACGTACCGAGCATAATCCCTATTATCACGGCAACTTTTGAGCATCAGAAATGGGGCAAGGCCATCGCCCTCCATGACACCGGCGCATCCTTCAGTATTTTCGCCATTCCAATCGTGGTCGCTTTTTTTCTCCGATTCTTCTATTGGAAAGCCCTCTTTTTCGTTCTGGGTGGTGCCTGTCTAGCTGGCCTTTTCTGGTTCTGGTTGTTCTCTCCTGACCCCCGTGCTCAGGAAGAAGAGAGCCTGCGGTTTCTAGACATACTCTGGCGAACTGATTTCTGGGTAATGGTTATCCTCTGGGTTTTTGCCGCGGCCACCACTATGGGTGTTTACAGTGTGATTCCTCTTTTTCTTGTCGCGGAAAGAGGGATGAACTTAGAGGTGGCAAACACCATCTTCGGCATTTCGAGATTCGGCGGAATCTTTGTTTCCCTTTTCGCAGGAGTTCTCGCCGATCGATACGGAGCGAGGAAGATTCTGTTTCTCACCTTCCTCTTAGCCGGGGTCTCAACAATGGGATTGGCTCTAGCTCGACAATTCTATCTCCTCGTCGGCATGCTCGTCTTGCAGGCCAGCGTTCCCCTTGCCTTCTTCCCCGTTGGACTCATGGCTATCTCGAAACTGACAAACTTCAAGGAGAGAAGTATCTTCACCGGTGCAAGTATGGCGTTTGGGGTCATCGCAGGACTCGGGCTTACGCCGGTCGCTCTGGGGGCGGTCGCTGATGCCTGGAGTTTTGAGACCGGTATTCTTGCCCTGGGCATTCTCACGATCTTTTCTGTCTTGCCTTTGAAGGGTTTGAAAGCCATCTAACCTCACCCATGGTTCCCGCCCGGCCTCTTGAAATGGTTTTTCCATTTGTCGTATTGTTAAGATTACGCTACCACAGGAGAGTAGTAACCATGCGCATGGATCGCAGAGACTTTCTAAAGAAATCGGCACTCATGGGAATCGGTGGCTTGGTAGCATCCTCGCCACTGAGTGGCTTTGTTTGGGCTGAAGGTCCGCCGGATCTGGTCGTCGTGCAAGGGCCGAACCCGGGCGAGACCGTGGCAAAGGGAATCGAGAGCATGGGCGGAATTGGCAAATACATCTCCAGGGGAGATATTGTCGTCATAAAGCCCAATATGGCGTGGGACAGAACGCCAGAGCAGGCCGCGAACACCAATCCCCAGGTGGTCGCTTCGGTTGTGAGGCTTTGCTTCGAAGCCGGTGCCAAGACGGTTAAGGTTCTGGACAATCCTGTTGAAGACGCCCGGCGGGTTTACGTTCAAAGTGGAATCGCTCAGGCTGCCCGAGAGGTTGGGGCCGAAACCCCTTACATGGACAGTCGAAAGTTCAGGAAGATGACGCTCAACGGTGAGGCTCTCAAGAAGTGGGAGATCTATGAGGATATGGTAGAAGCTGACAAAGTGATCAATATCCCGATCGCCAAGCACCACAGCCTCGGAGGCGTGACAATGGCGATGAAGAACTGGATGGGAGCTATCGGTGGATGGCGATCAAGAATCCATTGGAAGCTGGACCAGGCACTGGCGGATCTTGCGGCCTTCTTCACGCCCAACTTGACGATCCTCGATTGTGTCCGCATCCTGACTGCAAACGGTCCTCAGGGCGGAAGCCTCTCTTACGTGAAATCCCTAGACACCATTGTGGTTGGAACTAACCAGGTTGCTGTGGATGCCTATGGAGCCAAGCTCTTTGAAACTCAGGCCGGGAGGCCAGAAAGCGCCAACCGGGCTCGTCGGTATATTAAACTTGCCGCCGAGCGGGGCATTGGCACCATGGATTTGGAGAATCTAAGAATCACCAATGTGAATCTAGCGTGAACGTCCCTATACTTGGGCATTCACATCTGCGTCAGAGACTTAACTGAACTGCCCTTGGTTCTTCCAATTGCACTCTGATTCCTGATTCTTGACTCCTGAATCTTTATTTCGCCGAAAACACGATAGGCGGCTATCTTTTCCATGCTTCGAAAGTTACGCCTCACGAGCCAAATCTTTTTCCTTACTCTATTTCTCGTGCTTCTCGTTCTGACGAGCTACCGGGGCGTGGACGAAATCCGGTATCCCGTGCGGATATTCCTCGAGTTTGATCCTCTTATTGGGCTGACGACTCTCCTGAGTTCTCATCAGATACCCCTTCTCCTTCTGCTCGGGCTTGTGACCCTGGTCCTCACCTTTCTTTTTGGAAGGGTATTCTGTGGATGGGTCTGTCCCCTTGGGACGATCCACCACGCCGTTGGTTCGCTGTCCCGGCGCTCCGGGGGAACGCCCTCAGTTCCCCGTCTTTTGAATTTCAAGTTCAAATACTATGTTCTGGTTTTTTTGCTCGCCGCCTCCGTTTTCTCCCTCCAGTGGGCCGGGATCCTCGACCCGATTTCACTCCTCATCCGTTCTATGACCCTGGCCGTGGAACCGATCTTCAACCAATTCGTTCATGGTCTTTTTACCATTCTCTATTTTTCAAAGATCGATCTCATCACTGTCTGGTCCGAACCTCTGTATGATCTCCTCAAGAAATCGGTGCTCTCTTTCCGACAGCCTCACTTCTACCAGGGACTTGCGGTCGGGCTTGTGTTTGCTTTCATTCTCCTCTTAAACCTTGTTCAAAAGCGGTTCTGGTGCGTCGTTCTCTGCCCCCTCGGTGCCCTCCTGGGGGTGGTGGCCCGCTTCTCCCGATTTGAACGGCTTATTGCAGATTCCTGCAATGAATGCGGCCGATGCATCCCCAACTGCTTTCAGGGGCAGAAAGAACCCTTGCCGAGGGGCTGGGTGAAATCGGAGTGTCTTGTCTGTGGAAACTGTGAGGCTCTTTGCACGGAAAATGCCGTGAAGTTCAAACTTGCGGTAAGATCCCCCGGTCTTTCGAGAGGTCCCGATTTAGTCCGCCGAAATCTGATCGTTTCGGCCGTGTCGGGGATTATTGCTGTTCCCCTTATGAGAATAAGGCCGGGCGAAGCCCTTCCCAACCCAAAGCTCGTCAGGCCTCCCGGCGCCCTTCTCGAAAGGGATTTTCTGGAACGATGCATCAAGTGCGGGGAGTGCATGAAGGTCTGCCTGACCAACGGTCTACAACCCACCCTTTTGGAGGCCGGCCTTGAGGGAATTTGGTCCCCCATCCTAGTTTCCAGAGTTGGTTACTGCCAGTACTACTGTACGCTCTGCGGCCAGGTCTGTCCCTCCGGAGCGATTCGTCGGCTATCTCTGGAAGAGAAAGTAAAGACCAAGATCGGCCTTGCATTCATCGACAAAAGCCGTTGCCTTCCATATGCTCTTGGCATTCCGTGCATTGTCTGCGAGGAGCACTGCCCGACCCCCAAGAAGGCTATATGGTTTGAAGAGGGGCTCGTCCTCGGGCGAGACGGTGAGAAGCGGAAGATCCAACAACCGGTGGTTGACATCGAGCTCTGCATCGGTTGCGGTATCTGCGAATTCAAATGTCCGGTCGTCGACCAGCCAGCCATCTATGTGACCAGTATTGGTGAATCGAGGTCAGACCAGAATAAACTGACGCTGTAAGCCCATTCCTGGTCTTTGATTCGCCAGCCTAGGCTTCCTCTGATCGAAAATCCAAAACCCGCTATTCCTTTCAAACAGGGTGTCAGTTGTCTCGGCCTGTTCACACCGTGAACTTGCAAGCGACATATGCCAAGGCCTCCACCCTTTTCTCGGACTGTGGAGCTTCCCGTATTTGTGCAACAAACAACGGGCAAACAAGGACGGACACGACCTGATTGGGTCGGGCTCAATTGCCTTCGTTGCCTCGATAGAGTACCCATGATAAAGTGACTCAGGGGCATCCACGTGTTGCCAGGGTTGCCGATTTTTTGTCTCAGTGATTGACGATCGCTGGAGGAAGATGTCCGGTGGATGATAAAGTTTATATGAGAAAAGCCCTCCTTTTGGCAAGGAAGGGCATGGGAAGGGTCAACCCCAATCCCATGGTGGGCGCGTTGGTGACACAGGGCGAAACGGTCATCGGTAAAGGTTATCACCGGGAATTTGGCGGCCCTCACGCAGAGGTCAACGCTCTCGGGGATTTGATGGGAGAGGCAAAGGGGGCAACTCTTTATGTCACTCTCGAGCCATGCTGTCACCACGGAAAGACCCCGCCCTGCGTGGAGTTGATCATTGAAAAGGAAGTGGGTCGCGTCGTGATCGGCACAACAGACCCAAGCCCCGCAGTCAGTGGAAAGGGCATCCAGAGGCTCAAAGACCATGGAATAAGGGTGGATGTGAGGGTGCTTGAAAAAGAGTGTCGTGAGCTAAACGAGGTATTCTTCAAATACTACGAAAAGGGCCTTCCCTTTGTGACGCTGAAGATGGCCCAATCCCTCGATGGACGGATTGCGACGGCACGTGGGGATTCCAGGTGGATCAGCTCGCCCGATTCACTGAAACTCGCCCACCGATGGCGCTCGAATAACGATGGTGTGATGGTGGGAGTTGACACGGTCCTCTCGGACGACCCAAGCCTGACGGTAAGAGTGGTTAAGGGTAAGAACCCACTTCGCCTGGTCGTCGACAGCCGACTCCGGATTCCCCTGACATCTCGGGTTCTCTCGGACGGCAACCCGTCCAAAACGATCGTCTTAACCACGGATCGTGCCGATCCTAAACAGGTTAAAAAGATAGAGAATGTCGGGGCGGGAGTCCTTTTGGTGAAGGCAGATCGTCGTGGCCAGGTCGATTTGAGAGAGGCACTGAAGAGGCTGTCGGATGAAGGAATGATGTCCGTTCTTGTAGAAGGAGGAGCAAGGCTCGCCACTTCTCTTCTCAAGTCTGGTCTCGTGGATAAATTAATGGTGATTATTGGGCCAAAAATCATCGGCCAAGGAGTTGAGGCGGTTGGAGACTTGGGGGTTTCCGACTTGGATGAGGCACTCAGTTTTTCAATTGAAAAGACCCGACGTGTTGGGGATGACCTCGTTGTCACAGCGAGGCCGACGCCGCCGGGGGGGAAAAGAGGCATTGCACAACAGAGAGATCGGACGAGATGAAAATCGGATACCCATGCATAAACCGGTCATTGCCGTGCAGGGCGAGTCGGACATTTCGTCTCAAGTCATACGCCGAAAACCGCTTGATAGAAACGGTTGAAAGCAATCTGGATTGTCTTCTGGACATACTACGTTTCAATGTCACCCATAATCTCCTTTTCTTTCGAATAACCTCTGACCTCGTTCCCTTTGCCTCGCATCCGGTCTGCACCTTTCCGTGGCAGGATTTTTTTGGTGAGAAATTTGAGCGAATCGGAAACTTTATCAAGACCCACCGCATGAGAATCTCGATGCACCCCGATCAATTCACCCTCCTCAATTCTCAGAATCTCGGGATCTTTGATAGAAGTGTCAGGGAATTGTCCTATCATGCACAGGTCCTGGATCTGATGCGATTGGACACTGCTGCCAAAATACAGATCCATGTGGGAGGGATTTACGGAGACAAAAAAGAGAGCATGAAGCGGTTCATCCAGAGATTTCAGACCGTCGGCGAGGAGATCACGAGGCGATTGGTTATCGAGAACGATGACAGACAATACGCGTTCAAAGATTGCATCGCCATACACGGGGAAACAGGAATACCCGTTTTGTTTGATCTGTTTCATCATACCGTAAATAACTCCGGAGAGCCGGTGGAAGAAATTCTCGACTTAGTGTCCAGAACATGGCGCAGAGAAGATGGACTGCCAATGATGGACTACAGTTCTCAAAAAAACGGTGGCCGCAGAGGGCAACACACCGAATCAATCGATCGAGAGAACTTCATGCGGTTTTTGGAACGGACAAAGCCCTTTGACTTTGATGTCATGCTGGAGATCAAGGACAAAGAGAGAAGTGCCCTTAAGGCTGCTGAACTCGCATCTCGTGATCAGCGGTTCACAAACGTTTTTGAAAGTTGGGATGATAGGTCCGAGTCCGCACGCAAACAGAGCGACAGAAAGACCTGTGCTCGTGGAAACTCTTGACTTATGGCAGAAGGCCCTTTGGTCCACTTTTACGCGAAACGATTGCGTCAAGTCCTCCAGGGGAAGGAGGTCTCGGTAGAGTTTGGTATCCGCAAACTAAAAGAGCATGAATCCTCTTTGGACGGACGTCGCATCACCAATGTCGAGGCTTACGGAAAGCAATTTCGCATTCACTTCTCAGACTTGCGGATTCTCCTGATCCATCTCATGATGTGGGGGACATGGCGGATATACCGGACTGGCCAAGCTTGGGACAAACCCCGTCAGCGAGCACGTGTGATTCTGCATACTCCCTCTCATGACGCCGTCGCATTCTCGGCTCCCATCGTACAACTCTTCACCCAGTCTCAACTCGAGAATGATCCCACGTGGGGCAATTCAGGACCCGATCCTCTTCGTTCAGACTTTTCAAGAAACACCTTCTTTCGCCTGCTGGACGCACAGGATTCGCGAGAAATTGGTGAAGCTCTCTTAGACCAGCGGGTGATCGCCGGCATTGGGAACATCCTTCGCATCGAGATTCTCTTTCGGTCACAGATTCACCCTTGCCGAAAGGTGGACGACCTGTCACAGGATGAAAGAGACGAACTCCTCCGTTGGATTCTCACGTTGATGGAGACGTGGATGAAGGAAATGGGAAAAAAGAAGACCTGGATTCAGATCTACCGGAAAAGCGGTGACCCGTGCCCTCGCTGTCGTCATTCCATCGAGTTTTTTCGTCAGGCCGGGAGGATCACCTATGCGTGCTCCGGTTGTCAACGTTAGCCACAGAAAACAGGTCACACAGTCAGGGATTCACAAACCGACTTTGTGGAATTGTTAGAGAGAGCAATGACCCTACCTGATTATTTTGAGAAGACCACAGGGCGGGGCATTCTGGCAACAGCCGATTCGAAAGGACAAGTCGATGCGGCTGTTTATGCTCGGCCTCGTTTCACTGATGATAAGACAATCGTCTTCATCATGGCAGACCGGCTGACTCACAGAAATCTCCAATCGAATCCTCATGCTGTTTATGTGTTTATGGAAGGGGGAGAAAAACTCACCGGGAAAAGGTTTTATCTCACTATGATCAAAGAAGAAAAGGATAGCAAATTGATCCCTGCCTTACGACGAAGCAAGCGTCATCCGGCATCTGGGGAGACAAAGGGTCCAAAGTACCTTGTCTATTTTCAGATCGATAAGGTCCTGCCGTTGATCGGAGAGGGCGAGTAATCCCATAAGGGCATATTGGTCAGATTGATGACCTGGTGCCATCCGAATCCTCGTCTTTGATTCATAGGGAACTATTCCACATCGATGGCAGGAACTTATCGAACGGACTGAACGACCTCGTTTGAATCTTTCAGGGCTTTAGAAGGAACGCTCGATTTTCTTCTTTTCCTTCGGGGTGAAAAGACGGTGGAAGCGAAGAAAATCATGGTCGACAGGAGAACGATGGTTGCTCCTGAGGCCGTGTTGAACCAGTACGAGAGAAAGAGACCCCCCACGGTCGAGATGAGAGCGAAAATGACTGCCAGAACCAGCATACCTCTAAAATTCTCACTCCATTGATGCGCAGCCGCAGCAGGAGTAATCAGAAGGGCAGAAACCAGAACAATACCGACAACTTTTATTGAAATAACGACGGTGAGGGCTATGAGACTGATGAGAAGAAAGTAGAGTTTCTCTGCAGGCACACCGCTGACCTGGGCCATTTCCGGGTCGAAGGTGACAAACAGGAGCTCTTTAAAGAACAGAATCACCACTGCCAAGATGCCGGCCCCTACCGCTGAGACGATCCACACATCTTCACGAGCAACGGCGAGAATGCTTCCAAAGAGGTAACCGAATAGATCTTGGTTATACCCCTCCATCAAACCGATCAAAAGGATTCCAAGGGCCATGGTGGATGCGAAAAAGATACCCACAGCGGTATCTTCCTTGACTCTCCCCTTTCGAGACACCAACCCAATAGCCCAGCCTATTCCCAAACAGAAAACGATCGCTGTCCATACAGGATTGACTCCGGTTACGAAACCGATGGCAACACCGCCGAAAGATGCGTGGGCGATTCCTGCACCAATGAAAGAGAGGCCCCTGAGGACCACATAGACCCCCATGACGGCGCAGAGAGTACCAATAATGGCACCGGCAAACAGCGCTCGCTGCATGAACGCATAGTCAAGAATCTCCATGGTCTTTTTTCTCCACGACAATATGGGGAAGCTTTCCGTGATGGAAAAGGACTGCGTCACATCCATACATCCTGGCCACCTCTTCAGAGCTCAGAACCTCCTCAGGCCGCCCGTGGCCAACTAGCCCACGGTTAAGACAGGCGACGCCATCAACATGAGACGCGACGACCCCGACATCGTGGGAGACGAGGATAATCGTCATCCCCTCGCGATGTAACCCACCCAGAAGCTCGTAAAAGCTCTCTGTTGTCGTCGGATCCACACTCGTCGTCGGTTCGTCAAGGAACAGGATTTCTGGTTCATTGGCGAGAGCCCGTGCAAGAAAAACTCTCTGGCGCTGTCCGCCAGAAAGCCGGGCAATGGGCCAGTCGGCAAGGTCCCCTATTCCAACCCGTTCCATCGCAATCTGAGCAGCCTCCCTGTCTGTCTCCCGGGGTCTTCGCAACATGCCGATCCGCGCGTACCTGCCCATGAGAACGGCCTCTTTGGAAAGGAGTGGAAAAGTCAAATCCACCGAGATCAACTGCGGGACGTATCCTATTCGGCGACGGTCGTCGTTCAGGTCCCACGGCGCTTTCCCGAAGATTCTCACAGTTCCCTCGTCGGGTCGAAGGAGGCCAAGAATACACCTTATCAGCGTCGTTTTCCCTGAGCCGTTGGGGCCCAGGACGGCGAGGAACTCACCCCTTCGAACCTGCAAGAAGACCTGATCCAAAACAGGCACGTTGCCAAAGGAGAGGCTCACCTTCTCCATTTCAATGACATAGTCTATCTTCTCATCTGCCATAGGGCCGCACCCAATTTCTTACCCTCTCATCGCCTTCTCCAACTGACGGAGGTTTCCCCGCATGGTGTCCATATAAATGAAGTCTGGCGGATCGCCCAGCGGATTGAGGAAAAAGACGCTGGCGCCGCATTCATCAGCGATCACCTGTGCCGCTTTCGTCGGGAACTGTGGTTCCGCGAAGATAGCCTTGATATTGGATTCTCTGGCAATTTTGACAATACTGGCGATCTCCTTTGGAGATGGTTCGCGGCCGGGTGTTCTCTCCACCACGGCAATCAGCTCGAGACCATAGCGACGGGCAAAGTAGCTGTACCCGGCGTGGAAACTAATGAGTTTCTTAGTCCCAAAGGTTGCCACAGTCTCACGGATTTCCTTATCCAGATCCTGCAGGCTCCTGACATATCGGTCCGCATTGGCCCGGTAAATCTCAGCCCCATCCGGATCGGCATGGATCATCGCATCGCGGATCTTCATCACTTGGTGAATAGCGTTGATTGGATCCATCCAGACATGGGGATTTCCTTTCTCTTTCTTCTGAGGATGAGGCCTATCTTCGCCACGGTGTTCATTCCCCTTCTCGTCCTCGATGACCTCGAGGCCCTCTGCGGTTTCCACCACAATAAGATTCGGATTGCCAGCGGCACTGATGACCTTCTCTGACCAATACTCGAGCCCCAGTCCATTCAGAATCAGAACTCTCGCAGCGGCAACCTTTTGGGCCCGTGCCGGCGTTGGCTCATAGGTATGGGGGCTGACTCCAGGGGGCACCATGATCGTTAGATCGACCCGGTCGCCGCCAATATTTCGAGCAAAATCCCCGAGGGGAAGAATACTCGCGACAACAGGGAGTCGATTTGACGAGACCCCCGGAGGAGAACTTATGCCAACCGAAATCAGAACAAGGGGGACGATGGCAAAGCAAAAAATACGCCTCACGCTGAATACTCCTTTTGTCGATTCACAGAAATTTCGAAAACCTTGGCCACGGTCTTTTCTTCTCTTCTCAGATGCCCGAGTGGGACCGACAGGTTTCGCACAGCCCATCGAGCCGGATTTCCATCCTCTCGACTTTCATCGACTGGAATTGTTGTGATCTCTCGACCTCCAAAGGCACCGAATCAGGGTCCAGACACTCCATCAGACCACATTTGACACAGTGGAAATGGGCGTGGTCAGGATGCCGTGAGGATCCGGCAAAGCCGTATCGGAATGTCCGATCACTCGCTGACAGTCTTCGAACAAGTTTCTTTTCAACGAGGACATCGAGAATCCGGTATAGGGTCACCCGGTTAATTGGAGCTCTCTGGCGTACCCTTCCAAGAATCTCGCTCGGGCGAAGCACTCCTTTGTTGTTCCCAATCGTCTCCAATACCAGTTCTTGGCGCGGCGTACCAGATAGCCCAACAGATCGAAGAAGGGCTCCATAGTCGCACTGATCACACATGAGACTCCTCGAGATCTCAAGAAATGGATATTCTCAGTCCTCTTTGAAAGTTGACACCAGTTTATTCCGTCCCTCCAGACCAAAATATAATCTGCGAGTGGGAAAAATGCAACTCAGTTGCATATCTCCCCACCCGGTCCATGACCCAGTGGTTTCGCACCCACCAATGAGACGGGCCGTGCCCGACATGATTCTCAGAAATGTTCTCATCCGGAAGAGCCGATTCTGGGGTTTTCAGGCTGTGAGAGCACTCGGAGTCGACGGTCTTCCATGAACGCTATGGACGGGCGCACGTTTAGTTTGGACCTCTAGCCTTTTTGTGATAATGTTTTGCGAGGAGGAGTATGAGATGAGGGATCCGTCGTTTTTTTCAAAAGAGTTTGAAAAATGCGTCGAATTCCATGGCCATGTCTGTCCAGGACTCGCCATTGGATTTCAGGCCGCTCGTATTCTCATGGAATGGTTAGGCGTTCGAAGGGCGGGAGATGAGGAACTTTTGGCAATCGTGGAAAATGACGCCTGCGGGACCGATGCCATTCAGGTGCTGACGGGATGTACATTCGGCAAGGGGAATTTGGTTTTCAAGAATTATGGAAAGCACGCCTACAGCTTAGTGGCGAGAAAACAGGGGCGAGCTGTGCGGGTGTCCGTTCGACCACATGCTCTGGACTCTGATCCTGAGCACCTGGCTCTTTTTGAAAAAGTGCAACATGGGCACGCAACGCCGGAGGAAAGGAAGCAATTCAAGGAACGCCATCAGAAAAGAGCCCAAAGGATTCTCGACACTGATTCTGAAACTCTATTTAATATTCAGGAAATCTCGGCAGATATTCCTCCGATGGCCAAAGTGACGAAATCCGGCACATGTGACGACTGCGGAGAATCAACCAAAATCGATCTTCTCCGTGAGGTCGACGGGCACAGGTTGTGCACTCCCTGTGCACAGGATCGGCTTTTTGGCGCCCCGTAAAAGATCCCATTACCCTCTGACCAACCTAATTCCTGCAACAATAGCAATGAGGCTTAAGATCAGGACAACCCAATGAAAGGCGGACAATCGCTTGAACGCCTTTTGGGGGGCGGTTTTCTCTGAAACGAGAGCACCCATGAGACGTTGTTCGGCACCAAAAAGCAGAACAACAAAGATCAACCAGACCAAGAACTTATAACCAAGCAGAACTGCCTCGTCAGTCGTAAGTACCCCAAAGGCCCCTCTACGCCAGAAAAGCAGAATGCCGCTGGCGCCTGCAATGAGTACACAAATCTTTGCGAGAAGCTGGAACCTTCTCTCAAAACCCATAAAGAAACTCACCTTTGCCATCGAGTCTTCCATCCTTGCCAACGTCGGAAACACGATGGCCGTCACAAATGCGACTCCACCAATCCAAACGACGACTGAAAGCAAGTGAAAGTAGACCAACCAATCCATCACTCTCCCTCCCCTTTTTTCTGCCCGGTATTTCTCACATCGTTAACGTAAACAAGCAGATTCAGACCAAAGAACTTTCTTGAGTTTTCAAAGAAGGAAATTCCTAACACTCTAATGTTTCAACACAATGGGGACGGGCCGTTTCCCAAATCCTTCATGACCCTCTGATAAAGGTTTCATAAGAGCAATTCACCAGAAAGTGGGAAAGGACGTTCTGAGCGCCAGTCAAGATTTTTTCGCTAACAATTCTTAGGGAGGCGTAACGGCCGCAAATTCAACTGTTCGAGCCCGCCTTTGGCGGGCGAGTTTTGGATTTGCAGTGGAGCCGAGCTTTAGAATTGTCGAAAAAAGATTTCTGGCCAGCGAAGAGCGCTCCTTTACCGCTTTCACCAGACAAAAACCAAGAAAGGGGATTTCGGAACGGCCCGGGTAGTACTGACCCTATTCCTGTGCAAACCTCCCTCAAGGACATGGGCGTTCACAAAACTAAGGAAACGCCTTTCAGACAATCATCGACAAAGATCAAAACTGGTTTTCAGCAAAGATGTCTCTAGCCTTTTGGAGGTCAACCCCCCCGTTCCCCCTCGGAACCCCGATTCCGGCCTACGGACGGTTCCATCGGGAAAGGACAAGAGACAACCTCATTTCATGATCTGAAATAATGGACTATTCCTGGGAAACAGTCAACGTTTGCCGTCATGCTAGAGGCCGGTGTTCTTTTTTTTATTGATTCACGGCCCTTTCTTTCTTATATTCTGCTAAACGATAAACTGGATCAGCTTATCATGGATTTGACCGCTCCAACGCTGAAAGATGTATTCTTGGCTCGGCAAACCATCGGCAAGTATCTGCCCCGTACGCCCCTTACCCTTTATCCGGCACTGAGCGAACTGCTCGGATGCGAAGCTTATGTGAAACATGAAAATCATCAACCCGTCGGAGCTTTCAAGGTACGGGGTGGCGTCAACCTTGTTTCTCAGCTTTCTGAGGATGAGAAACACCGCGGTGTTATCGCCGCGTCGACGGGAAACCATGGCCAATCTGTCGCTTATGGGGCGAAGCTTTTCGATGTGAAAGCAACTATCTGCGTTCCTGAAAAGGCCAACCCGGTGAAGGTGGAATCTATGCGGCACCTAGGTGCAGAGATCGTTTTTCACGGAAGCGACTTTGACGATGCGCGGCTGCACGCAGAAGACCTGGCCCGGCAAAGGGGATACCGCTACATCCATTCGGGAGACGAGCCGCTCTTGATAGCAGGTGTCGGAACATATGCTCTTGAAATTGTAGAGGACCAGCCCGATATCGAAACGATGATCGTTCCGATTGGGGGCGGAAGCGGCGCCTCGGGATGCTGCATCGTCGCCAAGTCCATCGACCCTCAGATCACGATTGTCGGTGTGCAGGCTGAAAGGGCACCATCGGCGTATCTTTCATGGAAAGAAAACCGTCGCGTTGAAGCTCAGATGGAGACATTCGCAGAGGGTCTCGCGACCCGAACTCCCTTTGACCTTCCCCAAAGCATCATGCAGGATCCTGACATGGGGCTCGATGATTTCATTTTAGTTAGCGAAGAGGAACTCCGGCGAGCCGTGATCATAGCCATCGAAAAGACTCGTAACCTCGCCGAGGGAGCTGGGGCCGCCCCTATCGCGGCGGCACTAAAGCTGAAAGGGCGAATTTCCGGCGAAAAGGTGGCGCTGATCATGAGCGGAGGCAACCTGTCTCTTGAAACTCTCCGAGAGATACTCAGGTTATCGTCCCCGTGAATCTATGGGAGATCTCTCAGGAGCTGAGAAAAGGAACTTCACGCAAATGCTGTCCCTTGTCCGTCGTTCGCTCTGACAACTCGCAGCCGACACCTGACGTCGATTGATCAGGAAGCCTAAAAGTAAGGGGGGAAAAGAATCTAAAAGAGAACTCGGTTGCGCGTGCAATTACGGCCGACTGGCTTCCCTGTCCTTTATCGGACAATTCGCTCCACTGTCGGAACAGCACGGCCCTTTCCCTGAAAAAATCTTCCTGAAATACCTTACGGTGAAGAACCCGGCTCCGACCAGTACGACAATAAGAATTATTGTCTGAATCATTCTTTTCCTCTTTTGCACGGGGCACGCTTTTCGCAGTCACCTGACAGCTCTAGGCCGGCACTAATTCCCTTTATCCAAGTCCCAGAATCATCCCCCCCTGATAAATGACAAAGGCCAAAATCCAGGCCAGGAGGAGGCCGTACCCAACTGAAAAACCGGTCCATTGCCAGGACCCGGTTTCTCGCCGAATGGTGGCCACCGTGGCCAAGCACGGTGTGTAGATCAGGACAAAGATCATAAAGGCGTAGCCGGTTAGGGGGCTCATCGCGTCTCTAATAGAAGCTCTCAAGCGCTCACTCTCTTCTCCTGCTTTCGTTCCGGCCTGATAGAGGATCCCAAAGGTGCTGACCACGATTTCCTTTGCCACAAAACCGGTGAGTAAGGCCACACCGCCCTTCCAATCAAAACCCAACGGGCGCAGCACCGGAGCAATTCCCTTCCCTAATCTTCCGAGAAGACTATTTCTCTGAAACTCCTCCCGTTCAAGGGCCTCTACCTCGCCAATCTTGGCTTTCATCTCCTGTTCCATCGACGAGACGTCCTCTACCTGCCCGCTCTGGGCCACCCCCACCTTTTCCGCAAGGTATTGTTCCTGAATCCTCTGCCTATCCGCTTCATAATCCCTCGAATAACTCACGTTCCGTGGGAACGAACTGAGGGCCCATACAAGTATCGATCCGATGAGAATCACGCCGCCCATTTTTCTAATGAAGATCGACCCTCTCTCCCACATGTGAATCAGGGTCCCCTTCAGTGTTGGCATGCGGTACGGCGGAAGTTCCAGGACAAAGGGCGATATTTCTCCTCGGAAGAGGGTCCGCTTGAAAATCTGACCCATCAGGATAGCCATCAGAATACCAATCAGATAGATGGAAAAAATGACCGTTCCAGCATTATCTGCGAAAAGGGCTCCAGCAATGAGGACATAAACAGGCAGCCTCGCGCTGCAGCTGATCAAGGGGTTGATGAGAATGGTGAGTATCCTGTCCTTTTTGCTTTCCAGCACACGGGTTGCCATGATCGCCGGCACATTACATCCAAATCCCATGATCATGGGAATGAAGGATTTTCCGTGGAGTCCAAGGGTGTGCATGACCTTATCCATGATAAATGCTGCCCGAGCCATATAGCCTGTATCCTCAAAAAGGGCGATGCAGAAAAAGAGTATGAAAATGTTGGGCAAGAACACAGCTACGCCCCCTACGCCGCTAATAATTCCATCGACCATCAGATCGTTGAGGAGGCCTTCACCCATTAAACTCCCGACAAAGCTGGCGAGGAGCCCAACCCCTGCATCAATCCAATCCATGGGATATTGTCCGACCTTGAAGGTCAGCTGAAACATTGCCCAGATGAAAAAGATAAAAATCGGAAAACCAAGGAGACGATTGGTGAGAACCATGTCGACATGGTCTGATAGATAGCGTCTGTCTCTCCGCGTCTGCTTGAGGGTCTCTTTCAGGGCTCCGTGGATAAACCCATACCGGCGGTCAGCGATAAGCGCCTCAGAATCCTCACCCTGCATGTTGTTCAGATGCTCCTTGCTTGTCTCGAGTTGGGCCAGCACCTTTTTCTCTATACGACTACTCCTGATTTGCCTGATTATTTCTTCATCGTTTTCCAGCAGCTTGATTCCGAACCACCGGGAGTGATGCTCATCTGGGAATGATCCATCCGTGCGAATGACTTCTTGGAGTTTTTCGATTTCTTCCTCCAACTCCAAACCATAATCGATGTGTATATGTCGAGAAACCGATTCTCTGTCTTCAAACACCCTGATGATGGCACTCAAAAGCTCTGCGGTTCCTTGGTTCCTTGTCCCGATGGTTGAGACAAAAGGAACGCCCATCAGGAGCGAGAGTCTCTCGCCATCGATAAGGAGCCCTCTGGATATGGCCAGATCAGCCATGTTCAGAGCAAATACCAGTTTTACCCCCAAATCAATTAACTGGGTTGCCAAATAGAGATTACGTTCCAGGTTAGACGCGTCGACCACGTCGACAACGAGATCGGGCTTTTCCTCGATGATGTAGTTCCGAGCGATGATCTCTTCCAGAGAATAAGCGGTCAGGCTATACGTTCCCGGAAGATCGACGACACTAATCCTATATCCGTCGAAAGTGGTAACCCCCTCCTTCTTCTCAACGGTAACACCGGGCCAATTCCCAACTTTCTGACGGGCCCCAGTCAAATTATTGAATATAGTCGTCTTTCCGGAGTTCGGGTTTCCCATTATGGCAATGGTAATTTCCTTGACCATTACTCTTCTCCGGTCAAAGCAAGATCACGGACCAGGATTTTCTCAGCTTCATCATGTCTCAGACTCACGTGGTACCCCTTCAAAAGGTATTCGATGGGATCCTGAAGAGGTGCGAACCTCTCGACAAGTATCTCCGTCCCTGGGACGAAACCCATCTCCAAGAGTCTCTGCCTGAATCGTCCCGCGCCGGTCACCCGATCGATGACGCCTTTCTCTCCGGTTCTCAATTCGCTGAGTTTTCGGTTAGCCACTGGACATCCCTCAGTCGGTATGTTCCATCGCTGTCACGAGAACCTGTTTGGCGGTTCCAAATCCGAGAGCAACACGCGTTTCTCTTGCAACCACGATCAGGGGCCCTGGGCCGCTACTTTTGATCACTTCAACCTCGGCCCCCAGATTCAATCCCATATTTGTCATCCGCCGCGCCACCCCCTTCCCTCCCAGGAACCCGGCAACTCGAACTTTTTCACCCGGTGTGGCCATGATGAGCGGTATTGTGGACTCTCTTTTTCTAAGACAATTGGAACAGAGCCCGTAGATCTCCATTCTGTGTTGGAGATGATGGAAACCCATTTGCCGCGCCACTCCCGCCTGAAGGGCTTCAATTTCGGGATTCTTGAACTCCAGGATCGATCCACATCGAACGCAAATCAAGTGGTCGTGGTGTTTGCCTAAGTGATGATGCTCATATCGAGGTGCTTGGTCGGTGAATTGCTTTTCCTGAGCAAAACCGTATCGAGAAAAGAGCTCCAGATTCTCCGCAACGAAATCTCCTGAGAAGGTAATGCCTTTTTCCTTGAGAATCTGAGTGAGTTCATCTGCCGTTAGATGGCTTTCTGTATCAAGAAAGACCTCTAAGACGGCCAATCTCTCATCGATGCGGTCAAGACGCTCCTGCTCGAAGATAATCTTGAACTGTTTGTAAATATCTTTGTGGTCTTCTACAAGCATCCTCTCCCCCGAATCTAGCCTTTACCCCGGGGCTTATGATTCCTCTTCCAACCCATGCTGAAACCCCACAGTGGGACTTTCCGCAGGAATCAATTCTCCATGTTTCAACGCTTTGATGGCGTCGAAAACCGAGCCAGTGGCCTCAACATGGACACAAACGCCGGCCCCGGCTAGAGTGACGAGAGAATTGTGCCCCACATTTCTCACCGCAACGGCATCAACGCCTCTCAGGATGAGCATCCCTGCGGTCTGCACCCCGGCGGCATCTTTCCCTCCATATCGCGGGTTTTCCACCACTTCGTGACCCATCGAATCGAGGTTGACCACGACAAAAAAACGGGTGCGGCCGAAGCAATCATCGACTTGGGAAGTGAGCGTCTTCCCTTTCGAAGCTATGGCAGCTATCATTTCTCAAGGACCCCTACGACTCGCGCGGGAGATTCCCCTTTTCCACCGATCCTGGTTCCCCTCGGTTCCCGGGCTTACCCCGACCGGATGGCCTGCATTTTTTCTGCACGCCGGCTCTCGGAACACACTGAGAGCAGTACCCCAGAAGTTCGACCCGATGGGCGGTGATGACAAATTCGTATTTTTTTCCAATCTGATTCTGGAGCCTTACGATTTCGTCATCTGCAAATTCAAGGACCTTTCCACAACAAATGCATCGGAGATGGCAGTGATGTTTATGACCGTAGATATGTTCATAATGGAGGTGGCCGTCTTCAAAGAAGACCTCTTTAATCAAGCCAGATTCAATGAGAAGCGGAATGGTTCTGTAAACGGAGGCCTTGGAAATCCTTCTCTTCTTGTTTCTCAGACGCAGAAAAAGGCTGTCCGCATCGAAGTGATCATGATTCGAGAAAATCTCTTCAATGATGAACTCCCGTTCCGGCGTATTCCTGAGCCCCTTCTCCGAAATGTATTCTCGAAATCTTTCTATCTCGTCCATAGTACAACTATATTTATTGAGACTCATTCTCAATAATACCCCAATTATCCCGAAATGTCAAGCCGTTTTCATTTTGGAATTCCCCCAAAGAATTAGAAGTGTCGACCATTATGTAAGTACTTTCCTGATGTCTGAGGGATTCTTTTGTCCCTGAAGGACGTTTTCAGAGGAGTGGGATCAGTATTTCCCGGACCGTTGCCCAACGCCCTTTTCTCGGTTTCTGTCTGATGAAAGTGGAAAAGGAGCGCTCTTCGCTGGCCAGAAATCTTTTTTCGACAATTCTAAAGCTCGGCTCCACTGCAAATCCAAAACTCGCCCGCCAAAGGCGGGCTCAAACAGTTGAATTTGTGGCCGTTA
This sequence comes from uncultured Thermodesulfobacteriota bacterium, assembly GCA_964348095.1. Taxonomy (GTDB): domain Bacteria; phylum Desulfobacterota; class BSN033; order WVXP01; family WVXP01; genus WVXP01. The sequence goes on from CAYGBK010000078.1 coordinate 24,248, forward strand.
CGCCTCCCTAAGAATTGTGAGCGAAAAAATCTTGATTGGCGCTCAGAACGTCCTTTCCCACTTTCTGGCAAATTGGTTTTATGAGACCTTTATCAGAGGGGTCGAAAGGAATTGCGAAACGGCCCGTCCCCACCTGTCCGGCCAACGGCGGGAAGGCGGTCACCGCGAGACCGTGGAAGCAAAGGGATAGGAAAATCCACCTTGTAAATCCGATTTCTTCAACAAGCTCAAAAACATACGGAAACGTTATACCAAAAAATGGGGTAACTTCTCGTTTTTCCTTGAACGGCTCCCGTAACCATACCGACCCTTTATCGGCACACACCCTCAGCGCCCTTGTGTTGGTGCCCCATAATCTTCACTATCGAGAGAGATTTAACCTTCCCAGACGCGGAGGAGGTGCCAAAAAAGAATCATAGAGAGTGCGTTATTGACGGGAGAGCAAATCTGGCGAGGTCATCTAACGGAGGATCTCTCTTATTACGAGTATGTATCTTTTGTCGAATCGTCCGTTGGAGCATTTCCCACAGCTATATCTCCCACCTATCCATTTTCGAGCTTTGTATTCTCTCTTGCACTTCGGACATTCAAAGACGTACCGAAACGATGTCTGCGGCATCTCCCTGCTATAATAAGGGGCATCTATTCTGTTTGCTATTTCCCTAAACAGTTTGTTATGTCCAGATGGTTTCCCTGTCTGCCTCAGAAATAGATGAATGATTTCATGTTTTGTCGTATTCTCCAATTCCCCATCCCAACCGTATCTATCATGATATGGGATAGAAATCGTCATTTCCCACCTCGAAAGGTTCACCTGCCCTGCCCTTCGTTTCATCCTGTTGCTGACCCTGAAGACCGGCCGCTCGACCTCGCCATGAAAGTATTTTCCGTTCACTCTATCAAATACGCTTTCGATTATTTCCAGCTTTTCACTCTTCATCACTGGTCCTGGCTCACCTCTTTGGGAAAAGGGCCCTCAACGGGGACTTACACCTTTCTCATATCAGTCACTGGAGCCCGGCATTAGGGTCACCTTTCCTGCATGCGATAGTATTCGAATGGTCCAGCTTTATCTAGGGACTTCAATGATTGGTTCCATAATCAGATCCACATGAGCGGCTTGACAAGACGGCCCCTCTATGAGAAAAACCAGCTGTAATCCCTCCTCGATCTTCGTCCGGTCAATTCGTTGCACCACATCAGGGACGTGAAGATGTTTCCCCATCCTTCATCCGCAAAAGGAGAACGGTATGTCAGAGCTGATCCGATTTGGGATCTCGATGGACAGTCGACTTCTGAGAAGTTTCGACAAAATGATTGCCCAGAAGGGCTATTCTAACCGCTCGGAAGCAATCCGCGATCTAATCCGTGACCAGCTCGTCGATTCTGTGTGGGAGGACGAAAAGAAAGCGGTCGTTGGCACCATTAGCCTCGTTTATGACCATGAGATTCGTGAACTCAATGACCGACTTACCGACGTTCAGCATCAGTTCCACAGGAGAATTATCTCCTCTCTCCACGTTCACCTTGATCAACACAACTGCCTCGAGGTCCTGGTTGTCAAGGGACCGGGCAGGGACATCAGAAGTATTGCGGAAATGCTCATCGGCACAAAAGGTGTAAAGCACGGCAAACTCCTGACCACCACAACTGGCAAAGAGATATTTTAGTGCCAGGAGTCAGAACAGACTCCTTATCAAACTCCAATGTCAACCTATACAAACCAGGATCGTCTGGGATACTCGAAACCATCTGGATTGTCAAGATTCCTTAGCGATCGAGCGGACCGCGCACCCGGGTCCATTTCAGCTTCTTTCGCGTATAGAAGAAAAGGGCCAGGTTGACAAGCCAAATGAAAAACTGAATTCTTCTAAAGGAAAGGCCGAGCCGTTTGACAATGGCTCTCATCGAATAGAATTCCAACCAGGCCCTTCTCACTTTCTGTTTCAGTACCGAACTTTCTACATTTGCCGGATCAAAAACCAGGTTGGCCATATTGTAATCAGCCCAGTTTCCATTACCCAGTCGACCCTCCTTCTGGAATTGATCATAAACCGCGGTTCCTGGTAACGGTGTCAGAAAGTTGAAGCAGGCAAAATCCAGTTTAGAAACCTTTGCCATTTGGATGGTCTTTTCCAGGCTCTCCTCATCGTCCTCATCAAACCCAAGAACAAAAGAGCCCCAGATCAGAATTCCATAACTTTTGATCCTTTCGATGTCCCTGTGAAACTGTTCAGGATCGTTAAACCGTTTATGAGCTCCCTTTAGACTCTCTTCACAAAAGGACTCTAGCCCGATGGCCAACCCAATGCATCCACTCTTTGCGGCCAACTCCAGCATTTCGGGATCACTGGCTATAGATATCGTGCATTGACTACCCCACCGAAGCCCTAGGGGCACCATTGCTTCAAAGAGTCTACGGGTTCGCTCCCGATTGCTTAGGATATTATCGTCGATGATGAAAGCATTTTGTGAGGGCAGCATTTCGATCTCGTGAATCACCTCCGCGATCGGACGAAACCGATAGGTTCGTCCATTGAATCGAGTCACAGAACAGAAGCTACAGTTATGGGGACACCCTCGGGTGGTCTGTACGGTATTGATTGTCACATAATCATCCGGCCGCAAAAGGTCCCGCCTTGGTAATGGAAGCCCTGCAAGGTCACCGAGCCGATCATTTTGATATGTTCTATCTAACCGGCCCCTCCGTAAGTCACTCAGCAACCGCTGCCATGCCCCTTCAGCTTCTCCAATCACAACAGCATCGCAACGTTCGAGGGCCTCATAAGGAAGGGTCGACGCGTGGACTCCACCCATGACAACTGGGACACCACGGCGACGGAAGTTGTCGGCAATCTCATAGGCTCTCGGGGCGGTATTGGTGTAAGCGGTGAGTCCCACAAGATCAATGTCTTTTTCGAAATCAACCGTGCTAACGCACTCATCTGTTATTGAAACCTCAAATTCTTTGGGGGTATAGCCTGCAATCATACAGAGGTTCAGAGGAGGGGCATAGGCCTTTGCATGCCACGAAAACAGGCCTTTCTGCAAGAATGGTACATTTGCAGCATTTCTGGGGTTATTTGGGTTGATGAGTTCGATCCTCATGCCCTCTGTCCCCGTGACTGGTAACATTTCGTGAGGTTTCAGCGATTATATTCTTTTTTGCCTTGGGTGAAAAGGAGTTTTGAGTCCTTTTGGAAGGAAGTTTTGCTGGGTCTAAAATTGAAAATTCCCAGGAACTTCTATGCCTGGGAATTCTCTTCGTCATTCTATGGATGAGATGGCTATATGAGGACGGAAAGAATCAAACTCTTTGGGAATCGCTCTGAGTGATCATCTGATCGATTCTGTTCTTATCAAATCGCCACTGCCCTCTGATTTTGATCCCGGGTAACCTTCCCTCTTGGGCACATCGATATATCGTTACCTCCTTCATTTTCAAATACTTGGCTAACTCCTTAACAGTCATAATCTCCGCCATGACAACCTCCTTAGCACGCGAGATATTCAGTTCCTATTGCAATGAGAATGCCAACTTCATTGTTCTCACGAACCATCCACGGTGGGTGAAGTCGGCCGCTTTATATGGAGGAAAAGCGAGATTTTTCCTTTTTCTTTTGATTAGAAGGACTTTCCGGACTTTTTTGTCAATAGGAGAGATGAGACACCGATCAAGCACAGACGCTGTTCCGATGATGGGCAATTCTCTGTGAAATACAAAAGTCAAATTTTTGACGCGAAGGAATCCAAAAGGCCAAAAAAGAATAGAATCTTATAAGAATGTGAAACTGCCTCTCAGGGCAGCCTCATTCGGAGAGGTAGGGGCTGATTTCCTCAAGGCTGGGAATCGCTCGACCGCCCAAGCGAGTGCATTTGAGGCCAGCAACCGCGTTCGAAAAGGTGAATATTCGATCCAGGTTCCACCCCTTAAGAAGCCCATAGATAAAGGCCCCATGAAAGACATCCCCGGCTCCGGTCGTGTCCACCGCCTCGATCTGAAGCCCTCCGTAATAAACAGGAGATCCGTCGATCAGGGCCACCGCCCCGTCCGGTCCCAAAGTGGATGCCAAAAATCCCCCGCAGAATTCCTGCAAGGCCTTCAACGCATCTCCCAAGTCCGAAACTCCGGTAAGTCGCATCGGAAAAGTCGAAGAAGTAATCAGGAAATCGATTTGGCTGATCAACTCCCCGGTTTTGTCATCGACCCTGTCGGCATCCATGACCGTGACGATTCCCTCCTCCTTAGCCCAACGAACCGCGGTCAGAGTCGCCTCTAAGTCGTGACCATCCACGTGAAGCACCTTGCCCTTGCATACCGCCTCCCTCGAGAGTTCGTCTTTTCCATAGAGAAGGTTCCTATCTCTGCGCCACAGTATCGTCCGTTCCCCGGATCTTCTATCGACAAGGATGACCGCAAACTGGTTTGCTGCTCCCGGTTGGACGGTGACCGCCGACACATCCACCCCGTCCTTCCGGATGCTCTCAAGGGAGATCTCTCCCCAAGGATCGTCACCGACCTTGCCGACGTACATCGCATTCAGGCCCAAACGAGCGCAGGTAACCATGGCGGTAGCCACCTGCCCTCCCCCGTGGTGGGCGAAGTCTGCCATTTCCATCTTACTGTTGGGAGCAGGAAAGGCTGGAACTACGGTAATAAAATCGACGGAATTGAGCCCCAATCCCACCACGTCGAAGGGTTTGTCCGGAGGAAAAGAGATGTTGAGGTTTTTCACAATACGTCTCCTTGGCATACTTCCTGAGCGAGAATTGCTCAATGCACCTAACTAGGTCCTTCAGAAAATCCCCCATAGATCGGGAAACTGCTCACATGCATATCGGTTAACGGGCTCTTCTCCTACTCTTTAGGACCAAGTGAGTGCCGCCTTTCTGACAGTGTTCTGCAAGAAAGTGGGAAGGGACGGTCTGCGCGCGAATCACGATTTCTTCGGCGAGAATATCCTAGCACACTGAAGGTCTCCAGAATTTCTCACAGAGCACACAGAGCCTCAGAGAGAACTTCCTCTGGATTGGTGAGAGGCCAATCCAGAGGAGATTACTTGGCCTAATTTTTCCCCTCAAAAAATTAGGCCAAAAGCCTGATCCAGTAACTTTCTTACTCTGCGAATTTTGAGAGCTCGAGCGACCCCCCAGATTCCTCCGGGGGAGAGCAAGCGAGAGAAACTTGTACTTTTATGGAAGTCCCCTTTCATCAGACAAAGTCGAGAAAAGTGATGTGGACAATAGCCCGTTAGCCCCTGAATTCTCGGAGGAACTCCAACACAGACCGCCTTTGATTATCAAGTGTCAAGGGCGTCATGTCAATCGGTTGCCAAACACATAAACGCCGAAGTCCGATTTCCACCACCTGCCTTGAACTGCCCGGGTGGCCGTAGTATAATGGCGCCCGAAGCCGAAAATCAATAACATGATCGGGAACATGGCAAGACTGACAACACTCATCCTTGCTGGCGGCAAGGGCAAAAGAATGAAATCGGATCTGGTGAAAGTCCTTCATCCGATCATGGGCAAGTCCATGTTGAGTTATCCCGTTGAGGCGTCTCTCGAAGGTCTTGGGAGCCCGAAGACGATTGTTGTCGTTGGCCATCAAGCAAAACGAATTCAGGATGCCTTCTCGGACAATCGTCTCACCTTTGTGCATCAAAAACCCCAGCTGGGCAGCGGTCATGCCGTACTCTGCGCTGAGGAGGCATTTCGCGGTTATGACGGAACCATTTTGATCCTGTGTGGCGACGTCCCACTGGTGAAAACCAAAACGCTCAAGGAACTCGTCGCCTTCCATCGTCGGCTAAGGGCTACCCTCACTGTCGCCACCACTCGGTTGACCGATCCGAGTGGATACGGGAGGGTGATACGCAGAGAAGGAGATGACATAGAGAAGATCGTTGAGGATGAAGACGCCTCTTCCCAGGTGAGTAAGATAGAGGAGGTCAATACGGGTCTATACTGTGTTGAGGCTTCTTTTCTCTTCCCGGCCTTGAAGCAAGTCCGGTCGAATAACCGCCAGGGTGAGTACTATTTGACCGACATTGTTGAAATTGGGCGGAAGGAAAACAGAAAAGTAGTCGCCTTCCACGTGTCTGACGCAGATCAATTCCTTGGGATAAACACCCGGGTCGATTTAGCTCGGGCCCATGAGGTCGTTCGGGACAGGTATCTACGGAAGTGGATGCTCGATGGGGTGACAATCATCGATCCCAATACAACTTACATCGAGGCCGGTGTGATCATGGGCAAGGACACAGTGGTATACGCCAATTGTGTCATCCAAGGAGAGACTGCAATTGGGAGCCATTGCTCTATTGGTCCCAACTGCCTCATAAGGGATTCCAAGATCGGCGATGGAGTGACTGTCAGGGCTTTCTCAGTCATAGAAGAAAGCGGAATCGCGCGGGGCGCCCTTATCGGTCCTTTTTCCAGGCTCCGGCCGCAGAGCCAGATCTCTGAGGACGCTAAGGTCGGAAATTTTGTGGAAATCAAGAAGTCTCTGATTGGGAAAGGCTCGAAAGCCAATCACCTCGCTTACATTGGAGATGCGACCCTAGGAGAGAAAGTAAACATTGGCGCGGGAACGATATTCTGCAACTATGACGGCATCGAGAAGCATCCCACGATTGTCGGTAAGGGGGTCTTCGTGGGAAGTAACGCCGAACTGGTTGCCCCCCTCAGAATTGGCAATGACGCTGTCGTCGGCGCGGGATCAACCATTACAAGGGATGTGCCCGACAAATCGCTTGCCGTTAGCCGTGCAAAGCAGAAAAACATTGAAGGATGGGGCGAGAAGAGAATAAAAAAGAAACCTCTCCGCCGGGATGACTAAGAAGAATTCCTCAAGGTCGATGTCAAAAGACCGATAAGGAGCTCGTAGGAAGAACTGCCATTCCCCATACGGAGTTTTTCATGTGTGGAATCATTGGCTACCTCGGGAAAAGAAATACGGCCGACGTCCTTACGGAGGGGTTGAAAAGACTGGAATATCGGGGATACGACTCTGCGGGGATTGCTGTATTTCACAATGATAGAATCGAGATCCGTCGGACTGAGGGTAAGCTCGCGGTCCTCGAAGAAATGATATCAAAAGAATCCTTCAATGGGGCCACGGGGATAGGCCATACCCGCTGGGCCACTCACGGCAGACCGTCAGACGCCAACGCCCATCCTCATAAGGCTGGCCGCATCGCTGTGGTTCACAATGGCATAATTGAAAACTATCTGCCTCTAAAAAGAGGCCTCGAAAAGAAGGGGCACATCTTCAACTCCGAAACCGATTCAGAGGTGATTTCCCATCTGATCAACGACTTTATCGAGCAGGGGCTCTCTTTTGAAGAATCAGTTCGAAAGGCTCTGCATGAGCTCAAAGGGTCCTACGCACTGGGAATCATGTTTGAGGGGAATCAGGAAAAGCTCATCGGCGCTCGGAACGAAAGCCCCCTTGTTGTGGGTCTGGGGGATGGAGAACTATTCATCGCTTCGGATACTCCAGCTGTGCTCAATTACACACGAGATTTCATTTTCCTGGAGGACGGCCAAATGGTCGTTCTCTCTGACGGTAAGGCGACCGTCAAGGATCTCTCCGGCAAGACGGCCAAGGCAGAACCCCGACACCTCGACTGGAACCCGCTGATGGCAGAAAAAGGGGGCTACAAACATTTCATGCTTAAGGAAATTTTCGAACAGCCGGAGGCCATCATTAATACCATCAGAGGGCGAGTCTCCCGGGAAGAGGGGACGATCTCCTTTGAGAATTTCAGCCTGAAGAAAAAGGAGATAGATAATCTCAAAAGGATTGCCATTGTCGCCTGTGGGACATCTTTCCACGCTGCCACAGTCGGGAAATTTATGATCGAGACTTTGGCCGGAATCCCAGTGGATGTGGATATTGGCTCGGAATTCAGATATCGAGACCCAGTGATTGGAAAAGGAACGCTAGTGGTCGTCATCTCCCAGTCCGGCGAAACGGCCGACACACGAGCGGCATTACGGGAGGGGAAGCGTAAAGGCTGCCTGAGCCTTGCCATCTGTAATGTCGTGGAAAGCAGTATAGCCAGGGAATCAGACCATGTCATCTATACCCACGCTGGACCGGAAATCGGTGTCGCCTCCACGAAGGCTTTTGTCACACAGCTCGTAGCTCTCTACCTCCTCGCTCTCTACCTGGCTGTGGGGAAAGGTCGGGTGGATGCTCGAAAAGTTCAGAAACTCCTAGCAGAACTGATCCGAATTCCGGGATTGGCAAAGGATCTTCTCAGGAACGCATCTGATTATCAGAAACTGGCCAGGAAATACGCTTACGCACGAAACTTCTTGTATCTTGGACGGGGAATCAATTACCCAATCGCCCTGGAGGGAGCATTGAAACTAAAAGAGATATCCTATATTCACGCGGAGGGATATCCAGCGGGAGAAATGAAACATGGTCCGATAGCCCTCATAGACAAGGAAATGCCTGTCGTAGTTCTGGTCGCCGATGATGATGTCAGAGATAAGGTTATGGGAAATATCGAGGAAGTTAGAGCTCGCGACGGAATTCTTATCGCCCTTGCCTCCGCCAATCATCAAGAAGTCCGCCAAAAGGCCGATGAGGTCATTTCCATCCCTCAAACAACACCACTTCTCAGCCCTATTCTCTTTACTATCCCCCTTCAGCTTCTCGCCTACTATGTGGCTGACTTCAAGGGCAACGACGTGGATCAGCCAAGAAACCTAGCAAAGAGCGTTACAGTGGAATAGACTGGAGTTACTTCGACGCGTACCATGAGGTTGGCGAGGCAGTTGATAATCCGTCCATTCTCTGTTAAGAAAGTATATTTACCCTTTTCCCTGGAGTCGTTTTTCGTCAGACCCTTTCCACATTCATAAAACGCTTCTGGATAAACCCCGGGCGTCTTTGATCTCTGCGAAAGGTGGGAGAAAGGGCTTTTCTCCAAGAACCTGCCTGTGGGCTCAATGTTGGCTAGGGATTTCCAGTTTTCGACGGCACTCCCGAGGCTCAACGCCGGGTGAGTTTAAATCCACCATAGAAGATCTCACCGTATCCTTGCAACGGAGAATATCCAACAAAGTCGCCTAGTGCGCATGGAATTGAGAATGAAAGGGTAAAGGAAGGCATGTCGAATCGGTCGCAAATCTGGGAAGCAGTCCCACGGGTCATTGCCTCCTTTAGGGAGAGTGAATATACAGTCACGACGATCTTGGCCATCTTCATCGGCATTTTCGGTGGTTTTGGGGCGATCGGGTTTCGGCTCTTGATCGGGGCAGTCCAGAATTTCTTTTACGGATCAGGGGCGGAAATGCTTGAAACGGTGCGTTCCATCTCGTGGTACTGGCGGGTTCTTATCCCGGCTGCCGGCGGGGCCATAGTCGGCCCTTTGGTCTTTTTCTTCGCGAGAGAGGCAAAGGGTCACGGGGTCCCCGAGGTCATGGAAGCAGTCACCTTGCGAGGGGGACTCATTCGGAAACGGGTCGTACTTGTCAAATCATTGGCCTCGGCCGTTTGCATCGGTACTGGAGGATCTGTCGGGAGAGAGGGGCCCATTGTCCAAATCGGGTCGGCAATCGGTTCTACCCTTGGCCAGATTCTGAGGGTTTCGAGCAACCGGATGCGGAACTTGGTTGGTTGCGGCGCTGCAGCGGGGATTGCTGCCACCTTTAACGCCCCCATCGCCGGAGCCATCTTCGCCCTCGAAGTCATATTGGGCGAATTTGAGATCGGGACCTTCGGCCCGATTGTCCTCTCCTCGGTCATGGCAACCGTCATATCCAGAGCATTCCTTGGAGATTACCCCGCCTTTGATGTCCCCAAATACGACCTCGTCAGCGTGTGGGAAATTCCTGCTTATCTCGTCATGGGTATCTTGGCTGGCCTGGTTGCCTTACTCTTTACCAAATCTCTCTATAAATCAGAGGAAATGTGGGACAAGTTGACCTTTCCCGAATACCTGAAACCCGCGCTTGGAGGATTGGCGATCGGGGGCCTTGCTCTTTTTTTCCCGCATGTCCTCGGGGTAGGCTATGGGTCAATTACCCTCGCTCTTTTGGGACAGATGTCGTGGTTTCTCCTTGTGGCCCTCGTTATCCTCAAGATCGTCGCCACCTCTCTGACAATTGGATCGGGAGGGTCAGGAGGGATTTTTGCTCCCTCACTGTTTATTGGCGCGATGATGGGGGGCGCGTACGGACATGTGGTCCATTACTTCTTCCCTTCAGTAACAGCGTCCTCCGGCGCTTACAGCTTGGTCGGAATGGGTGCCATTGTGGCCGGTGCCACCCACGCCCCCATCACTGCCATCCTGATTCTCTTTGAATTAACGGATGATTACAGGATTATTCTGCCCCTCATGATGACTTGCATCATCAGTGCCGTCACTGCGAGTCAGCTGAACAGAGAATCGATCTACACCATGAAGTTAATTCGACGGGGAATAAATGTCAAAGCTGGAAAGGAGATCAGCATCCTGAAATCCATGCTCGTACAGGACTATATGGTCAGAAATGTGGTACCCATCTCGGAAAACCTCAGTCTCAACGACCTCCTGCATCTTATCAAGGAGGCCACGTCCTCGTATTTCCCCGTGCTGAACAGCAAGGAAGAATTGGTCGGAATCCTGTCGCTACGGGACATCCGACCCGTCCTCCTGGAGGAGGGCCTGATGGACCTGGTTATCACCAAAGACATCATGACTGAAGCGGTCATTACCTTGAAATCCAGTCAGAACCTCTACGACGCAATGGAGAGGTTCGGAAGCAAAGATATCGATCAGCTTCCGGTCGTTCACAAGGATAATCCTAAAAAGGTCATCGGAATGCTAAAGCGAACGGATGTGATCGCCGCGTATAACAACGCGGTATTGGAAAGAGGCTTGGAAAAGAAGTAATCGAATGGGAACCACCTATCGGTTAGCCCCCTGGGGAAAGATGGCATCATCGACGTCATGATCGCTTTTTGTCAATCCGTGGGCTTCAAAGGGTCGGGTAAAATATGGTAAATCATTAACGACAGGTCAACCTATCCCCGAGATAAGAGCAGCTGAGTATGAACATCCTCGAGTCTCTCAATCCTGTCCAACAGCAGGCAGTCCTTCAGACGGAAGGCCCCTTATTGATTTTTGCCGGTGCTGGAAGCGGCAAGACCCGGGTCCTGACCCATCGAGTGGCCTACCTCATCCACGAAAAGAAAATCCCTCCGTGGAATATTATGGCAGTGACGTTTACGAACAAAGCCGCGGATGAGATGCGAGAAAGGGTCATCGGCCTCCTCGGCAAGAAAGGCAATGGGGTTTGGATCAGTACGTTCCACTCGGCGGGCGTCCGGATCCTTCGACAGCACGTCCATCTCCTGGGCTACCAAAGCCACTTTGCTATCTATGACGAACATGACCAGCAGCGCCTCATAAAAGACATCATGAAGGATCTTGAGATCGATCCACGGATCTTTCATCCCAATCGCATTCGGGCAGAAATCAACCGGGCCAAGAACAATGGTGTTTCCGAGGTGGACTATGTTCCTGAACAGTTCGACGTCTTTCAAAAGCGTGTGGCTTCGGTTTATGAAAAATATCAGGAAACCCTCAGACTCAATAATGCCCTCGATTTTGGAGATCTTCTCCGACTCACCATTCTGATCTTACAGCGCTTTCCACGGGTACTCAAAGCCTACCATCGCCTACTTCGCTACATCCTCGTGGATGAGTTTCAGGACACGAATTCCATTCAATACGATCTGATCCGGCTTCTGGTTGAAAAACATCAGAATATCTGTGTCGTTGGCGACGACGACCAATCAATCTATCGATGGCGTGGTGCTGATATTACCAACATATTGAACTTTGAAAAGGACTTCCCTGGATCAAAGGTCATCAAGATGGAGCAGAACTATCGGTCGACCAAAACGATCCTTGAAGCCGCAAATCGTGTGGTTAGCTACAACTCCGAACGGACGGAGAAATCCCTCTGGACAGAAAACCCAACGGGAAACCCTGTGGTGGTCTACCATGCCGAAGACGAGCAAGATGAGGCCCGTTATGTTGTCGACCAGATCAAGAAGGAGGCGTCAGGAAGCTATCGAGATTTCGCGCTTCTTTACCGAACCAATGCTCAATCCAGGGCCCTCGAAGAAGCTTTGATCAAAGAAAATCTCCCATACGTGATTGTGGGCGCCCTCCGATTCTACGAGAGAAAAGAAATCAAGGATGTGCTTGCCTATCTTAGAATCGTTGCAAACCCGTCTGACTCGGTCAGCCTCAAGAGAATCATCAATACCCCCCCACGGGGTATCGGCAGTCGAACACTGGAACAATTGGAAAAACTGAGCCGAGAGCGGAACCTCCCTCTGTATGATGGCCTTAAGGTTCTTACCCGCGAAGGAGAGCTTCCAGCTGCAATGGGAGGCAGGCTCAGGTCTTTTCTCCAGATGATAGAGGGTTTCCGTGACTCTCATCTACCCATACATGATCTAACCCTTGAGATTCTCGAGAAGACGGGCTACCTTGCTCACCTGCGGGCGGAGGGTACTGAGGAGGCAATCTCCCGTATTGAGAATGTTGAAGAATTGATTACGGTCATCGCGGAATACGAGGCAAACCCTCAAATTGAAGATAAGACCCTGGAAGGATTCCTGGATAGAGTCGCTCTTGTCAGCGACGTTGACAACTATCACGATCGATGGGACCGTGTCTCCCTGATGACCCTTCACTGTGCAAAGGGCCTTGAGTTTCCCCTCGTTTTTCTCACGGGTCTGGAAGAGGGACTGTTCCCCCATCACCGAAAGGGGGAGGATCGCGAGGAAATGGAGGAGGAGAGGCGCCTCTGCTATGTGGGTATGACCCGAGCCAAGAAAAAGCTGTTTCTCCTTCATACAAAGGAGCGGACCATTTTCGGTGCTCAGAGGGTCTGCGTGCCGTCTCGGTTTCTCGATGAAATCCCGGACGATTTAGTCATCAAAGAAGTCTCACCCAATCTCGATCGTCACCCGTTCGTTGGTGAACTCCCTTCTGCCCTCTGCGAGACAACGTATGAAACCACCTTCGACGACCTGGATGAAATACCGACGGTCCGGGTGGGACAACGGGTCAGGCATCCCAAATTCGGCGAGGGAATCATTCAATACTGTGAGGGAAAGAGAGAAAAACAACGGATTATCGTCCATTTTTCGTCGGTGGGAGCCAAGACGCTGTCACTCCAGTTCGCCCGCCTGGAATTCATTCAGGAGCCTTAAATTAGATCGCCACGTCAGAGGATCTTAGCTCAACGATACGATGGATAAAGGGGATTTTTCAGAGCGCCTCATGCTTGTGGCCGGTGCCACCGGTTATCTTGGACGGCACGTTGTTACCGCTCTGCACAGGAACGGCTTCAAGGTCCGCGCCCTAGCCCGCGACCCAGAAAAACTCGGTGACGCAAAAAACCTGTGCGATGACGTTTTCGTGGCCAAGGCAACAGAGAATACCACACTCGACGGCCTGTGTGACGGAGTCGATGTCGTCTTTTCGTCTATCGGTCTGCGCTCCTTTGCCCCCCGCCCTTCTTTCTGGGAGGTTGACTACCAAGCCAACATGAATATCCTATTGCGAGCCACATCTGCTTCGGTCCGCCACTTCATTTTCATCTCTGCTCTCAACGCCGATCTAATTCGCGGACAGGTGGCAGCAGCCGACGCCCGAGAACGGGTTGTTGACGCTCTGGTTGGCTCTGGACTCACATGGACGGTTCTTCGGCCCACCGGCTTCTTCAACGATATGGAGGAGCTGTTCAAGATGGCCCGACGGGGGACATTCTACGTGATCGGCGATGGGACGGCTCTTATCAATCCAATTCATGGGGCAGACGTTGCCGACCAGGTTGTCCGGTGCATCCGTGATCACAGGATCCAGAATCAGGCGATTGGGATCGGGGGACCCGATGTCTTTACCACTCGACAGATTGGAGAGCTCGCCTTCGAGGCGCTCGGGCGACCCCCGAAGATTAGGTCGATTCCGCCCTGGTTGCTGGGAGGAGTAAGCCTCGTTCTCTCCCCCTTCAACCCAAATGCGGCAACCCTTCTCCGGGCCATGCAGGTCCTTTCAGATATGGATATGACGGGGACTCCATGTGGGCGACACAGACTGAGGGACTTCTTCTTCGAACTTGCTGCTTCCCAACCTTCCTAGTCAGTATCCTTCATAATGCGAAGAGTTTCGCGGGGGTTCCCTCCTCCACACAAAGACAGTTGGATGATACGGATTGTCTGTGTAGGGGTGAACTCATTGAACGGAATTGGAGAATCTGAGTCGTCCAGATACGAGGAGATAGCCAGCCAGCCAGCCAGCCTGAGATTAGGGCCTTCTTTTTTGGCAGATCCCCGAGCTCGATGTTTCATGACTTTTTCAAGGACCTCCGGGTCCTCCTTGAAGTTAATGATTCGCCTCTGTCCCAGGCATTTGGCACAGAGGGGGGAGTCTGCCTCGAAGATTTTTTCATGAGTCCGGGCCAGTTTTTTCTACTCCTCTAATGATTCCTATGGTTTCAAGATACAGGGGGTGAGTGGATGGTGGGTTTTCTTTCTATGGATGCCTCGCTGATTTGGAAACCAGCGACGTCTGTCAGAAATGTGAATCTTACCTTCCCTGTGACATCAGCAATCTGATGGCGCAGAAATCCCCCAGGACAGGTTCGCCGCCAGGCGCTTAATGGAAGAGGACGAGATGTCCATCAGCCACCTCGTGATAAATCGGGACCTTGGTTCTGCAGATCGCTTTCGCCGACCTACAACGGGGGTGGAAGAAACAACCAGGGGGCGGATTTACCGGACTGGGTACATCGCCGGGAAGCAAAAGCCGTTTCTTATTGTACTCCGGATCCGGAACGGGCACTGCCGACACTAGTGCTTCAGTATAGGGGTGCTTCGGATTGTTAAAGAGCTCTTCAGTGGTAGCCAACTCGACGATCCTCCCGAGATACATGACCGCCACCCGATCGCTGATATATCTCACCACAGCCAGATCGTGGGCGATAAAGAGATATGTCAGATTGAACTGTTCCTGTAAGTCCTTTAACAATTGAAGAATCTGTGCCTGGACTGAAACATCGAGGGCTGAAACTGGCTCGTCGGCAATAATTAGCCGGGGTCTGAGGGTGAGAGCCCTGGCCACGGCAATACGTTGGCGCTGACCTCCGGAGAACTCATGGGGGTAACGCTTCATATGGTCGGGATTCATACCGACGGCGACCAAGAGATCTCGGACCTTTTCCTCTCGCTCCTTGGGCTTAGATACACCATGGACAAGGAGGGGTTCGCCGATGATGGATCCTACAGTCATGCGCCCGTTCAATGAAGAGTATGGATCCTGATAGACGATCTGCATGTCTCGCCGGAGCGTTTTCATGACCCTGCTGGAGGCAGTAGTTACGTCTATCTTTCGGCGTTCTTCCACTCCATTGGTTCGTTCTTTGTGGAAAAACAGAATCTCCCCCTCGGTTGGTTCAACCAGACGGAGAATCGTTCGACCCGCTGTCGTTTTACCACAACCGCTCTCCCCAACGAGGCCGAGGACCTCCCCTTCTCTCAACAAAAAGTCAATACCGTCGACTGCCCTGATATGAGCGACCACCCGACGTAGAACACCCTTGTGGATGGGGTAGTACTTTTTAAGATTCTTCACTTCAAGCAGGATATCTTCCGCAGCCATTTCCTATCACCCCTCACTCATACAACCAGCAAGCAACCCAGTGGTTAGAAGCCACCTCTGTGAGCGATGGGCAATCCCTCCTACAGATCTCCATCGCCTTCGGACAACGGGGTTCAAATCGACAACCTGGAGGGAGGTCAAGCGCATCAGGCACAATCCCCTTAATTGGTTCTAATCTGGTCGAAGGATTGATGACCGAGGGGACGGATTCCAGCAGTCCTTGCGTGTAAGGGTGTCTGGCATCGTGGAACAGATTGGAGACACTGGATTCTTCAACCCCCCGCCCCAGGTACATAACGACGACATCGTCGGCCATTTCGGCAATTACCCCCAGATCGTGGGTGATCATCATAATGGCGGTTTTGAGCTGCGACCGCAGATCGATCATCAGATCAAGGACCTGGGCTTGAATGGTTACGTCGAGTGCGGTTGATAAGACAGCAAGCGAACTATTGGGATGGGGACTTACTCGGACTATGACCCTGGCTGAAGGAGCGCATAAGTGCGATTTCCGTTTCAAGAAAGGCGGCGACACCCGGATTTCCCTTCCTCGATCGTTGCAAGCACGTATCACACATGGGACGGCCTAATTGCCAAATCTTGGCGCCCTAACAACTCCCTGGAGCGGCC
>CAYGBK010000079.1:0-7093 GCA_964348095.1 uncultured Thermodesulfobacteriota bacterium
CTCGAGTTTGGTCTGGAGACTGTAGCTTGCATCGGTGCTTGTGCCTTAGCGCCAACGATGATGATCAATAATGATACCCACGGTCTGATGACCACCAGAAAGGTAAGGGAAATCCTCACGCATAAAGACTAAGGAGAGGATTAATGGTGGCAAGAGAGAAGCAAGAACTCTTGATGAGGGGAAAGCGTACCATTTTGATTTGCCAAGGAACAGGCTGTACCTCATCCAAATCTGAGCAAATTAGGGCTGAGCTGGAACAGGCAGTGAAGCAGGCAGCGCTGAAGGATATCTTGGTCGATTTCACAGGATGTCATGGTTTCTGCCAACAGGGACCCATTATTGTTGTAGAGCCGGAAAACATCTTCTATACGCATGTCACAATAGAAGATGTACCAGATATTGCACATTCGCACTTACTAAATGGAATTCCTGTTCAACGTCTTTTTTACCGTGATCCAGTAACAAACAAAACCATATCTACCTACGAAGAGATAGACTTCTACAAGAAGCAGAATCGCCTGATCCTTCGCAATTGTGGGCGTATTAATCCGGAATCGATTAATGACTATATGGCAACAGGTGGTTATTGGGCACTGAAAAAGGTGCTGCACCAAATGTCTCCAGGGGAAGTTATTGGTGAGATAAAACGGTCGGGACTGCGAGGACGTGGAGGGGCTGGGTTTCCTACATGGCAAAAGTGGGAGTTTTGCCGTAAGGCACATGGCAATAAAAAACATATTATCTGCAATGCAGATGAGGGCGACCCAGGGGCTTTCATGGACAGAAGTACGATGGAGGGCGACCCACATACGGTCATTGAAGGGATGATAATCGCTGCATACGCCATTGGAGCCAACCATGGCTACATCTATTGCAGAGCGGAATATCCCTTAGCCATAAAACGTTTGCGTATCGCCATTAAACAAGCAGAGGAGTGTGGGTTCCTAGGTAGGCACATCCAGAGATCGAATTTCAGTTTTGAGGTACAGCTCAAGGAAGGCGCGGGTGCCTTTGTCTGCGGTGAGGAGACAGCCTTGATGGAGTCCATACAAGGCTATCGAGGTATGCCTCGCCCCCGCCCTCCTTTTCCTGCTCAGTCTGGGTTATGGGGCAAACCTACTAACATTAATAACGTGAAAACATTTGCAACCCTCCCTGTCATCATCCAACAAGGCGCAGAGTGGTATGCCAGCATAGGCACAGAGAAAAGCAAGGGCACTGCTGTCTTTGCCCTGACCGGGAAGATCACCAATAGTGGGCTTGTTGAGGTTCCAATGGGCACAACTCTCTCTGAGATCGTTTTCGACATAGGAGGAGGGATCCCTCATGGTAAACGCTTTAAGGCCGTGCAAACGGGAGGCCCATCTGGAGGATGTCTACCAGTAGGCTTTTTGGATTCCCCTGTTGAATATGAGACACTGGCCAAAGCGGGTTCCATCATGGGGTCGGGTGGCATGGTTGTGTTGGACGAGGACACTTGCGTGGTGGATATAGCGAAGTATTTTCTCTCCTTTACTCAGCTTGAGTCCTGCGGCAAATGCATACCATGCCGTAACGGCACCAAACAGATGCTAGAAATTCTTGAGGACATTTCGAGCGGAAAGGGCAAGCTCGAAGACATTGATCTATTGATCGAACTGGGTGAAGCCATCAAAGCAGGCTCCCTTTGCGGTCTAGGGCAAACAGCACCTAACCCTGTACTTTCGACCATCCGCTATTTCCAGGATGAATATGAGTCCCATATCAAAAGACTCCATTGTCCCGCAGCGGTATGCAAAGGATTGGTCAAAGCTCCTTGTAGTCATACGTGTCCCGCTGGAGTAAATGTGCCCCGCTATGTCCGTCTGATCGCAGAGGAGAAGTATGATGAAGCTCTTATGGTCATTCGAGAGAGGATACCCTTCCCCGCAGTTTGCGGGTACGTCTGTTTTCACCCATGTGAGAATAAGTGCCGCCGAGGTCAAATCGACGAGCCTATCGCTATTAGAGACCTAAAACGCTTTGTCGCCGACTATGCCAAAAAGGGAGATTCCGTCAGACAAGAAACTGCATCCCCTTCAGGCAAGCGTGTTGCTGTTGTAGGATCGGGCCCGGCAGGACTCACGGCTGCATATTATCTTGCCAGGATGGGGGGCCATGAAGTAACTGTTTTTGAGGCGTTGCCTGAGGCTGGGGGGATGATGAGAGTCGGCATCCCAAGATACAGGCTGCCAAAGGATGTGCTGGATGCTGAAATAGAAATGATAAAACAACTCGGAGTGAAGATAAACACTAATAGTCGAATAGATTCCGTCAACTCACTTCGCCAGCAGGGGTATGATGCAGTATACCTAGCTCTGGGAGCACTTGCTGGCATCAAACCAGATATTGTGGGAGAAGATTCTCAAGGAGTGATAGAGTGTGTTTCTATGCTTTGCGACGTAAGCTTAGGCAAAAAAGTCAAGCTTGGAGAAAGAGTTGCCATCATCGGTGGAGGTAATGGAGCCATGGATGCCTCACGTACTGCACTTCGACTTGGCGCCAAAAATGTGACTATCTTTTACCGCCGCAGCCGGGACGAGATGCCTGCGTCTGACGAAGAGATTGAAGCGGCTTTAGATGAAGGCGTGAAAATAGAGTATCTTACTGCTCCAATCAAGATATCACCCGAAGACGGTCACCTTAAGATGGAGTGCGTTCTCATGCAACTGGGAAAGATGGATGCCAGTGGAAGGAGAAGGCCGGAAGCTATACCTGATAGCAGATTTGAAGAAGAATCCGACAGTATCATAACAGCCATTGGACAGATGCCAAAAATCCCAGAGCACATGGAGGTAAAGACCGATAAGAGTGGTGTACTGCATGTCGATCCAGACACGTCTGAAACTGACCTGAGAGGCGTGTTCGCGGGTGGGGATGTTGCTAGCGGGCCATCCTCGGTCATAGAGGCTATTGCCGCAGGCAGACAGGCTGCCATAGCTATAGACAAATACCTTGGAGGCAAAGGCCTAATCGAGGAGAAGTTAGTCTCACCTGAAGAAGTTTCATCTTTGCCCGAGATATCTGAGGAGGAAGAGGAAAAACATCGTCCGGAAATGCCGGTCCTGTCACTGAACAGGCGGATAAAGGGATTCAGCCTCGTAGAACTGGGCCTTACAGAAGCAACGGCAAGAGAAGAAGCACAACGATGTCTAAGATGTGACCTCGAGAGAGATTAGACTCCCACATCTTAGCCAAAGACCATCAGATCTGAGGTCTTCTGAGAGAGAGGGCGCAAATGACTACAGTCCCAGCTACAAAAAGGAAAACAGCTGGAAAGATAGGCTTAATCATCGATGGAAAAGAAGTAAGGGCGTCTGAAGGCATGAACGTACTGGAAGCGGCCTTGGGCGCTGGAATCTATATCCCAACTCTTTGTTATGACCCTGACCTCAAACCGTACGGAGCTTGCCGACTTTGCATTGCAGAAATCGAAGGTGTGCGGGGGTTGCCCACCTCTTGCACTACACCTGTACAACAGGGCATGGTAGTTCATACGGAGACAGAGGAGATCCGAAGGGTTAGGCGTACTATCGTGGAGCTGGCTATTTCCAATCATCCGTATGAATGCCTTGTCTGCGATAAGAATCAGAACTGTGAGCTTTTGAGGGTAGCTCGATATGTAGGAGTTGATCAGAGATCGGTTGAGCGACTCCGCCGGACAGACCAGACGAAATCCCCGGACACATCCAATCCCGCCTTCGATTTTGATCCCAATAAGTGTATTCTCTGTGGGAAATGCATACGGAGATGCGATGAGATCGTGGGGGTGGGCGCTATTGATTTTGCCCATCGAGGTTACGACACCGTAGTCAGCCCTTTCGGTGCCAGACCCTTAGCTCTATCTGTGTGCCAAAGTTGTGGCGAATGCGTGGAACATTGCCCTACAGGGGCCCTAATGCCTAAGCATTACCTTGTCCCTGAAAGAGAGATTGAGACAATCTGCCCCTACTGTGGGGTAGGCTGTTCTATATACCTAGGAGTTCGAGCCGGAAAGATCGTTAAAGTTAGAGGAAATGAAAAAAGCCCTGTCAACCAAGGAGAGCTTTGTGTCAAGGGCAGGTACGGTCTAGATTTCATCAATCATCAAGATCGACTAACCCGTCCCCTGATTCGAAGAGAGAAGGTTCCCGAGGGCGCAAGCCTGAGCGATATTTCTCAAGTCTTTCGTGAGGTGGACTGGGATGAGGCCTTGGACCGAGTAGTGCATGGCATCGTCAAAACGGTTGACCGCTACGGGCCGAATTCCATTGGTGTGCTTGGCTCTGCAAAGTGCACCAACGAGGACAACTATGTCATCCAGAAATTTGCACGAGTGGTAGTGGGCACCAATAACGTGGACCACTGTGCCCGGCTCTGTCATGCATCTACGGTGGTGGCAGCATTGGCTGCCTTCGGTAGCGGGGCCATGAGCAATTCCATTTCTGATATTGATGATGCTCAGGTGATATTTGTCATAGGGTCCAATACCACCGAATGCCATCCCATTATCGGGCGAAAAATCAGACGAGCCATCAAGAATAATGGAGCAAAACTGATCGTAGCTGATCCCCGCACAATCGAATTGAGCGAAATGGCGGAAGTCCATCTGGATCATTTCCCCGGAACAGATGTGGCTCTCCTCAATGGGATCATGCGGCAAATAGTGGAGGGAGGCCTCCATGATCGGGCTTTCATAGCCGAGCGCTGCGAAGACTTCGAGCCTTTTCTGGGATCTCTGGATCGATACGATCTGAAAGCAGTGGAGGAAATCACCGGCGTCGCTAGGAAAAAAATCCGACACAGTGCCATGCTTTTTGGGAAGGCCAAAAAGGCCACAATCCTTTACGGCATGGGGATTACACAGCACACGACCGGAACAGACAATGTAAAGGCTATTGCTAACCTCTTAATGCTGACAGGGAATCTGGGTCGCCGTGGGACAGGGTTCTCACCCCTTCGGGGGCAGAATAATGTCCAGGGTGCCTGCGATATGGGCGCCTTACCAGATGTGTATCCAGGGTACCAAGGATTGGATAACCCTAGGGCGAGGGAGAAGTTTCAAATGGCCTGGGGAGGGACATTGAGCGAGAACCCCGGTCTCACTATAACGGAAATGTTCCAGGCAGCTTACGACAGGCAACTCAAGGTCCTCTATGTGATGGGTGAAAACCCCATGCTCAGTGAGCCCGATCTGAGCCATGCAAAAGAAGCTTTGGCTAGGCTGGATTTACTAGTCGTACAGGACATTTTTCTAACGGAAACGGCCCAATTGGCTGACGTGGTACTGCCTACAGCCAGCTTTGCAGAGAAAGACGGAACATTTACAAATACAGAGCGCCGTATCCAACGGGTTCGTAAGGCCATTGATCCGCCAGGGGCAGCCAGGTCGGACTGGGAGATCATTACCGAGATCTCAGCCCGGCTGGGATACCCCATGAAATACAAATCTAGTGCGGAAATCATGTGTGAGATAGCTAAGGTCGCACCCATTTACGGAGGGATCGACTATGGCCGCCTCACCAAAGTTGGACTCCAATGGCCTTGCTGGGACCCCAAACATCCCGGCACCCCCATACTTCATAAAGGTCAATTCACTCGAGGCCGCGGCAAGTTTCATGTGATACATGATAACCCGCCAGCGGAACTGCCCACGTATAGCTATCCAATCCTGTTAACCACAGGCAGGATCTTGGAACACTGGCATACCGGAAGCATGAGTCATCGATCCCGTGTTCTGGAAACACTGGTATCAGAAAGTCGAATCGAGATCAATCCTGTTGACGCGAATCGGCTCGGTATTGTGGAGGGAGATGTGATTTCCCTGAGCTCCCGGAGAGGAGAGATCCAAACTAGGGTGAAGAAGACCAATCGGGTGAGAACAGGCCAAGCTTTTATGGCCTTTCACTGGGACGATGCTCCGGCCAACCGCCTGACGAACCCGTCTTTTGACCCTCAGGCAAAAATCCCCGAATATAAGGTGTCTTCTGTAAAGGCTGTTCTAACGGTGCTTGAGAGGGCGGCGGAGGACAACAGGTTCCTAGCAGCATTGGCCGAAAACCCCGCCGGGGTGCTAAAAACTTATGACCTCACACCCGAGCACAGGAAAGCATTGGTCAACGGGGACATTGAATCGATTGAGAAGTGGGTTGGCCCTCTGGAAGAACGACTGCAGGTGTGGCTGAAGACCCGGCTCAGACAGGAGAATATTTCCATAGAGCAGATATCAAGCGACCCCCATCATTAGGGGATGCTAGTGTGATGAATCATATTCTAAGAGACAAAGAACTTTCGCTTCTTAGTCTCTCTCGAAGTACTTCACAAAGCGTATGCCCTCGAGAGGCTCCATGGGAACGATGAAGGTTGTAGTAATCTTCACATTTTGGTTATTCCTTTTTCAGATCCACCTCCCCACCATACGGTAGCAGCTGAAACTCAACTGCCTTCGTTGCATAGGAGATAAAATGAGAAGGCCGACCTCCTCATGGCTGGCAGTCGGAAGTTTTCGTTGAGACATATTTCCCGAGACGATATAGCAGCCTTAACCTGGTGGGCGGCCGAAATCAGCGATATTCAGTATATGATGGACCTTGGCAGGGCTGAGGTTGAGAGAATTCTCGATTGCTAGGTCTCTTGGGAAAGAGAGTGCAGGAAAGCTCTCAAAGGAGCCCCAAGCCCTGGGTTAGGTCGATGAGGAAAGGCTCTGCGATCTTTCTTTGATTCAAGATCAACTCGGCGGTCTCCTGACACATTGGTTTTGGGTTCAATTTGAATGAGAGGGCTAGGGAAGTCTCGATATCTGTTATAGATGTTGACTTTACCACCCCCCAAATAAGCTCAGATACTCAATTCAGATCTTGAATCCCAGCGTTCCGATTGTGACGAATACATAATGCATGGGTTCCCTCCGGCCTTAGGCTCATTGGTTACTAATTGCGTTGCAAATAGAAACTTCTCCGGTCTGCTTTGGACTGTTTATGTCAGTTAGCAATCAACGGCCCGAGGGTCATGTCAAGGTCTCTGTGGAAATTGGTTTTAGGGTATTTCCCTTCCAGTTCTTATTGAGCATATCGGTGATGCCGTACATGATCCTATT
>CAYGBK010000080.1:0-36992 GCA_964348095.1 uncultured Thermodesulfobacteriota bacterium
AAGGGCAATAGCCCTGGATGACTCACTGCCTGAAGCCCACGCCATATTGGGTGAGGTCTATCTGTGGAGAAAGCAGCACGAGCAGGCCATCGCCGAGCTACAGACGACCATCGCTCTCAGTCCCAATGATGCTGATGGGATTGTGAGGCTGGCGAATATTCTGAACTGGACTGGAAGGCCTGAAGAAGCAACTGGGTTGGTAAAGAAAGCGATGCGCCTAAACCCCAGGTATCCGGTCTGGTATCAATGGAACTTAGGTCATGCCTATTCTTTGACGGGTCGCTATGAAGAGGCGATTGAGACACTCAACAGAGTCGTTGACCGTAACCCGGGCTTTCTGCCTGCCCACGCCTATTTGACTGTGAGTTACATTGAGCTAGGACGGCACGGGGAGGCCCGGGTTCAGGCGGCAGAAGTCATGAAGCTAAGCTCCCAGATCTCTGGGGAGGCTTGGAGACAGAGGATCCCCTATAAAGATCGAGCGGTATCAGAGCGCCTCTTTGATAGCCTCCGTAAGGCAGGGGTGAAGTGAAGGGATTAGAAATCTGCTGATTGAATACGCCTAAGAAAGGGCCGGTCTCTCGCCCTCTTTGTCGTGAATCGTTGACAGCCTCTGCTTATGGCCTCAACCGTCGGTTCTTCCAGACGGTCTATCCCTTGACAAAATCGGGCCTGCTGAATTCTGGATCTGGGTAGGTGTAAAAGCCTTTTCCAGTCTTCACGCCAAGCTCACCCTTCTCCACCATAGCCCCGAGAGCCTCGGGGGGACGATCCCTGGGGTCTTGGGATTCATTGAAATAGACCATCTCAATGTCGTGGACCACGTCGAGCCCCACAGCATCCATGAGGCCGAAGGGTCCGTGAGGCATTTTTGTGAAGATCATCCAGGCCCGGTCGATGTCTTTGAAATCAACAAACCCTTCTGCCCACATATAGAGGGTCTCCCGCTTGATGGCCCTCCAGACCCGGTTGAAGCAGAAGCCGAGGCTTTCCTTTTTGACCGTCAGGGGGAGGCAGCCGATAGAGCGAATCCAGTTTTTGCCGGCTTCGATAGTGTCGATTGCCGTCCGCGTCCCTCCCATGATATCGACCATGTTGAGTCCCATGGCCGGAGAGTAGAAGTGGATGTTTAGACATTTTTCTGGTCTATTGGTGGCGCTTTCGATTTTCGAGATCGGTATGGAGGAACTGTTGGTCGCCAGAATGGCTCCCCGGGGGGCAAGGGCATCCAGCCTTTTGAAAAGGTCTCGCTTGATTTTTAGATCCTCTGGGACGGCCTCGATAACGATTCCTGCATCTCGAAGGGCTTCCTCAAGCCTCTCGCAGAGATTCACCCTGTCCGCCCCTTTTTCCCAGTCCTCAATAGGGAGCATTGCCTTTGTTCGTGAAGTCTTCATAAAGGACTTCAAATTTTCTCGCACCCTCTTGAATGCGTTCTCGTCAGCGTCATAGACACAAACGTCGTAGCCAAAACAGGCGGCAAGAATAGCTATTTGAGTGCCCAAGGTGCCGGACCCAACAACCGTAACATTTCGGATCCTCTCTTCCATCCTCCATCCCTCCTCTGCTCTATCTTTGTTAGATCCCCCGGCTCTAAAGGCTCCCTATTCTATTTGAAAAACACCAAGAATAAAAGGGGGCTGTAGGGGGTTTTGGGCGTAAGGGTCTGTCTTTTCGACCACTTGCTTTTTTGGCCATACTCGATATAATTGTCTGTGATCCTCTGCCAAGACGGTTCGGTATGGTCTCATGAGGCTTCTCGTGGTCGAAGATGAAAAGAAGGTAGCTAGCTTCCTTAAGAAGGGCCTAGAGGAGGAGCGTTATGCCGTTGATGTCGCGTACGATGGCGAACAGGCCCTGGATATGGCCGAAGTATATGATTACGATCTCGTCCTTCTCGATATCATGCTGCCAAAGATCGATGGAATGACCGTGTTGAAATCCATCCGGGAAAAGGACAATTTGGTTCCTATTCTCATGCTAACCGCGAAAGACTCGGTTGAAAATATCGTTGAGGGCCTCGATGCGGGCTGTGATGACTATCTGACGAAACCCTTCGCCTTCAGCGAATTATTGGCACGGATTCGTGCCCTTCTTCGCCGTGACAGAGAGGCAAAGGATTCTGTCCTTGAGATTGCAGATTTGAGACTTTCCCTACCCACGCACGAGGTCGTCCGGAGCGGAGAGAAAATTGATCTAACGGCAAAGGAATTCGCACTCCTTGAGTATTTCATGCGGAATCCAAATCGAGTTCTGACGCGCACAATGATATCAGAGCATGTTTGGGATTACCATTTTGACACTGACACGAATGTCATCGACGTTTATGTCAACTTCCTCAGAAAGAAGATCGATCGCGATTTTGACCTCAAGCTGCTCCATACAATACGGGGCGTAGGCTACATGATGAAAGCATAGCATGAGGGACATGCCATGTATTTTCAGAGCATTCGGTTTCGTCTGACCTTGTGGTACGTCGCTATCCTGGCACTCATTCTCTGCTCCTTCAGCGGGTTTCTTTATCTCACCCTATCGCGAAGTCTCCATCAGTATATGGATGCAAAAATAAAGAGCATCGCCGACTTTATTGCCGCATCATATTCCAGTCCCTATGCCAAATATGGGCGCAATCTGGATCGGCTCATCGAAGAAGCGACCGGCATGCGGCCAACAGGAAAGTTCATCCAGGTTCTGGACGGAAAAGGTCGGATTGGCCTAAAATCAGGCAACCTGGGAAAATTCCAGCTACCAATCTCCCGTCAGGCATCAACAAACGCGGCAAAAGGGAGGCTGACATATGAAACCAATCGGACCATAGCCGCCTGGCCCATTCGAATTGTCACCGTCCCGATTGTGGAAGGACGACTGATAACAAACATCGTTCAGGTCGGCAGTTCCCTGGAGGATGTGGAGAAGGCGCTCAAGACCCTTCTTCTGATCTTGTCGATTACCATTCCCTCGCTCCTTGCTGTTGCCAGTCTAGGAGGGCATTTTTTAGCCAATAGGGCCCTTAGACCGGTCGATGAGGTTTCGAACACCGCGCGGGCCATCACCTCCCACAATTTAAACAGACGGATTCGAATAAAAAAGACCAAGGACGAAATCGGCCGGCTCGCCGAAACATTCAACGAAATGATATCCCGTCTGGATGAATCATTCAGAAAAACCCGGCAGTTTAGCGCCGATGCGTCCCACGAACTCAAGACACCGCTGACCGTTCTCAAAGGGGAAATTGAAGTGGCGTTGCGCAGGGCACGGGCCGGTGATGAGTACCGGGCAATCTTAGGGAGTAACCTCGAGGAAATCAATAACATGACGAGAATTGTGGACGACCTTCTGCTCCTCTCTCGAGCCGACAGCGGTGAGGTTCCGCTCACAAAAAGCACCGTCGACCTGTCTGACTTCCTCTCGGAAATTCAGGTACAGGCTCAGCTTCTGGCGACCTCGAGATCGATCGACGTCTACTTCCATGACAATCAAAAGGTCTTTACGTTGGCAGACCCGCTTCGCCTCAAGTCTATGATGCTCAACCTGGTCGAAAATGGAATCAAGTATTCTCTGGATGGGGGACGAATAGATATTACCCTTGAGCAAAATGACGGTTTTGCCGTCATTACCGTGACTGATCAAGGAATCGGTATTCCTCAAGAGGCTCTTCCTCATATTTTTGATCGTTTCTTCAGGGTCGATAAGGCCCGTTCTCGGCAGGAAGGCGGGTCCGGCCTGGGCCTCAGCATTTGCAAGTGGATTGCAGAGGCACATGGTGGAAGCATATCAGCCAAAAGCGAACTCGGAAAGGGGAGCGCCTTCATCGTTAGAATACCCAGCATGAACTAGCGCCGTAGGTTACCAAATCTGATCAATCTCCGTTCACTGTCCGGTTCTCGACCTCTCACGGGAGGGAGAGACCTAGGGGGAACGAAAAAACCTTTGCGGAATGTTCTTTCACACATTGAGGCGGGTATTGGCAAGTCCGTGACGAACCGTTTCGGTATTTGCCTTTCTTTTTTTTGTGAACAGTCTGGGTGACCTTAAGATTGGCTCAGTTCGCCGGGCCATCCCCTGGACAAAAGGACCTTAGAGGGACCTATTTGCGGCAATGCCCTCACCGCAGATTGAGGTAGCTCTTGGCGGATAGGTGGAAGACCGACAGGGTTCTCGTCCCGTCAGTTGACCTAATACCGACGTGCTGCAGGGTCTTTGGAAGGGAAGGCAAATCGTGTGAAGCGATCTATTTTGAGCCAAGAGTTAACAATTTGTGGCATTCATTTTGCACAAAAACTACCCACCACAAAACCCACAAAAACACCTCAGGTCAGGTAAAAATGAGCAAGCGATTAGGTGAACTCCTCATCAAAGCCAATCTGGTCACCCCCGATCAGGTCCAGAGGGCCCTCGCCGAGCAGAAAACCGGTGGTGGTAGCATCGGCACCAACCTTATCAAACTCAAGTATATCGATGAAGACACGCTCCTTGCCTTCCTCAGCAAACATTACAATGTCGAGTCGGTCAGGCTATCGAAAGTTGCCATTGATGAGAAAGCCACCAAACTCGTCCCATCCAGCACGGCGAAGAAACACCTCCTCATACCGGTCAAACGCGTTGGGCCCAAGCTGATTGTGGCCATGTCGGATCCGAGCAACATCATTGTCATCGACGAGATCAAGTTCATTACAGGCTACAATGTCCAGCCCGTCGTGGCGATTGATAGGGATTTGGTGGATGCCATCAAGAAGTTCTACGGAGGCGGTGGAGAGATTGCTGGTATGGGCGTTACCAACCTCGATGCACAGGATTACACCCTTGAAGAAACACAGAGCAACCTGTTTGATTCCGAATTTGATGACGATCTATCCACGGTGGATGTAAGCGACTTCGACAAGCTCGTCCATGGTGCGGTGGACAATATTGAAGTTGTGGACGCGAAAGATGACGAGGTTACGGTCGAGAATATCGATGCCCCCGTTATCAAACTGGTGAATGGTATCCTGATTCGGGCCATTAAGATGGGGGCCAGCGATATTCACTTTGAGCCATACGAGAGGGTATTCCGGGTACGTTATCGGATCGACGGTGTTCTCCACAAGGCGATGGGGCTTCCCCTTCAGATCAGAAACGCCATCACGTCCCGTCTAAAGATAATGTCGAGACTCGACATTGCCGAAAAACGTCTGCCCCAAGATGGCCGCATTAAACTGCGCTTGGGGAAGGGACGGGAGATGGACTTTCGTGTCTCGGTCACGCCGACGATCTTCGGTGAGAAGGTGGTCTTGAGGATTCTTGATAAATCCTCACTCCAACTCGATATGACCCGACTGGGCTTCGATCCCGATAGCCTCAAACTCTTTCGAGATGCATTTCATAAGCCAGTGGGCATGGTCCTCGTGACAGGACCGACCGGGAGCGGCAAGACAACGACCCTCTATTCCGCCCTGGCCGAACTGAACAAGGAAACCGATAACATTATGACTGCAGAGGATCCTATCGAATACAACTTCATGGGCATCAACCAGGTGCAGATGCACGAGGAGATTGGTCTGAACTTTGCCTCGGCTCTAAGATCCTTTCTCAGGCAGGACCCGGACATTGTCATGGTTGGCGAGATCCGTGACCTTGAAACGGCTCAAATCGCTATCCAGGCCTCCCTGACAGGCCACATGGTTCTGAGTACCGTCCATACCAATGACGCCCCGAGCACGATTAGTCGACTCATTGATATGAATATCGAGCCTTTTCTTATCACCTCTTCTGTTATCCTGATCCTTGCCCAACGGCTTGTGCGGAAAATCTGCCGTGAGTGTAAAGAAGAGATCAAGGTCAGCCCGAAAATTCTCGGTGGCCTGGGCGTGCCGCCTGATCGCATCAATGGTTTTAGAGTGTTCCGGGGGAAGGGCTGTCAGCTGTGTAATGAAACCGGCTATAAAGGCCGGATAGGCCTTTATGAGGTGATGTCTGTCAGTGATGAACTCAAGGAGTTGATCCTGTCGCGAGCATCCCATTTCGACATAAAAAAGAAAGCCATAGCTCTTGGGATGCAGTCCCTGAGAATGGCGGGCATCCAAAAGATCTTTGAGGGCGTGACGAGTGTCGAGGAGATCTTACGGACCACAATGGATGACCGTAGTTAGGAACAGCGCCTGTATGACGGCCAGATGAACTAAGGAGGAGGTTTCACCAAAACGAGGGGGAACAATGGTAGAACTCAAAAACCTGTTAGAGGTACTCATCGAGAGAAAGGCGTCAGACCTTCACATTACGACAGGAACTCCACCGATTGTCAGAATCGATGGACAGCTGGTTCGACTCAATACGGAGCACCTCAACGCGACAGAGACCAAGCGCCTCTGTTATAGCGTCCTTACAGATGCTCAGCGTCACCGCTTCGAAGAGGAGAGTGAGCTGGACTTCTCTTTTGGCATCAAGGGGCTAAGCCGGTTCCGGGGAAACATATACGTCCAGCGTGGAGCCGTTGCCGGAGCCTTCCGGACCATACCGTATGAAATCCTGAGTTTCGACAGGCTGGGGATCCCGCAGACTATCAATGAGCTTCTCGCGAAACCCAAAGGCCTTGTACTCGTCACCGGTCCAACTGGAACAGGAAAATCAACGACGCTCGCGTCAATGATTCAGAAGATAAATGAGGAGCGGTACGCCCATATCATTACCATTGAGGACCCCATCGAGTACCTCCACCCTCACAAAAAATGTATCATCAATCAGAGAGAGGTCAATTCCGACACAAGAAGCTTTGCCGAAGCGCTCAAGCATGTCCTCCGTCAAGACCCAGATATTATTCTGATCGGAGAAATGAGAGATCTAGAAACCATCCAGGCCGCTCTTACCACTGCTGAGACAGGTCACTTAACCTTCGCCACCCTTCACACCAATTCGTGTGTAGAGACGATCAACCGAGTCATCGATGTTTTTCCACCTCATCAGCAACCACAGATTAGGGCCCAGTTGTCCTTTGTTCTCGAAGGGGTCATGACCCAGCAGCTACTGCCAAAAATCGGGGGTGGCCGATGCCTCGCCATGGAGATAATGTTTCCTAATCCCGCCATTCGGAATCTCATTCGAGAGGATAAGGTGCACCAGATCTACTCTCAAATGCAGGTTGGCCAGGCAAAATTCGGAATGCAGACCATGAACCAAGCCCTTCTGTCTGTCTATGAAAGGGGACTGGTCTCTCTGAATGAAGCTATGCAAAGAAGTACCAACCCCGATGAATTCAGGCAGATGCTCTCCACTGTGGGAGTTTCAGCAAAGGCGAGGCCGATACAAAGCAGGGCGAGGTAGGCGTGCCAGGGTAGGATTTGTCTTCTTCCTTTTGCTTCCCTGGAATCATAAATTCAATCATCGGAGGAACGTCATCAATGCCAATCTATAGATGGGAAGGGAAGACCCTTAGAGGTGCCATCAAGCGAGGAGAACTGGAGGCTGCGAGCGAAGGTGCCCTCCGGATTCAGCTCCGCCAGCAAAACATCATTCCCACCAAGATTCTCTCCAAGGGGAAGGAGATAAAACTCCAGCTCTCTCTCGGCCGGCAAAAAATATCTGAGAAGGCGGTCGGGGTCTTTACCCGACAACTGGCCACGATGATAGATGCTGGTCTTCCTCTTGTCCAGTCCCTGGATATTCTCGGCATGCAACACGAGAACAAAACCTTCCAAGGGATCCTCAAGACTGTCAAAGATGATGTCGAGGCCGGGTCAACATTTGCGGCGGCCTTGGGGCGGCATCCCAAGGTTTTTCCTGAGTTGTATGTAAACCTCGTCGTTGCGGGAGAGGAAGGTGGTATCCTCGACAATATTCTTCTTCGCCTATCGAGCTATATTGAGAAAGCGGTTGCCCTCAAGAAGAAGGTGCGGTCGGCACTGGTTTATCCGAGTGTCATCATCGCCGTTGCCATTCTCGTGGTAGCGATTCTGATGATCTTTGTGATTCCTGTCTTCGAGAAGATGTTCCTCTCGGCTGGCCACAGTCTTCCCCTGCTCACTCAAATCATAGTCACCATGAGCAAACTGATGAAACAATATACTTGGGCTTTCCTTGCTGGCCTAATCATTCTGATCTTTTTGCTCCGGAGGTATCACAGAACCGATTCAGGCAGGAAAGGCATTGACACGGTTCTGCTGAAACTCCCCGTCTTCGGGCCGCTCCTTCGAAAGATTGCAATCGCTCGGTTCTCTCGGACCCTCGGCACCCTCGTGAGCAGCGGTGTGCCAATCCTGGACAGCCTCAACATTGTGTCGAAGACTGCCGGCAACAAAATCGTGGAGGACGCAATCCAAAATGCTCGAAGCAGCATTAGTGAGGGAGAAACCATCGCTGAACCTTTGGACAAGTCAAATGTTTTCCCGCCCATGGTCATCCAGATGATATCCGTTGGAGAATCCACGGGCTCCCTCGACACCATGCTCAACAAAATCGCTGACTTCTACGATGAAGAGGTAGATACCACAGTCGCCACCCTCACCTCTCTCCTGGAGCCGTTTCTCATGATTTTTCTAGGCGGTACGGTGGGAACAATTGTCGTCGCCATGTATCTTCCCATTTTTCAAATGGCCTCAGCGATCGGGTAGACTCTCCACGGGAGGAATTGATGGGGTTGCTGAAACTCGCTGACGCTGAGACTGCTACCCACGGGCGGCTTCGAGTCTTAATGGCCGCTAGGGTTTTGATTGTTACCCTCCTGTTGGGTGCCTCAGCCCTGGGTCAGATAAGCAAAGAGAAGACCCTACTCATCACTCCGAATGACTCGATTTATATTGTTATCGCCCTCACCTATTTTCTGACCATTCTCTACGCTTTGGTGCTGAGAAAGGTGAGGAATGTCTACCGATTTGCCTACGGGCAGGTCTTTTTCGATACAATCTTCATCACTTATCTTGTTTATCTCACCGGAGGGATTGAGAGCCTCTTCCCCCTGGCATACGTCTTTTCTATCATTAGCGCCAGCTTTGTTCTTTCCAAACAGGGCACCTACATCATTGCCTCTCTCAGCGCGTTTCTCTACGCTGCCTGCCTGAGTCTCGAGTACTATGGGTTGATTCGCCCGCTCGCTGCCTCGGGGCCGTACCTTTATGGGAGCTATGATGTGCTTTATCGCATCTTCGTCTATTTCCTGGCTTTCACTGTTGTCGCATTGCTGGTGAATCATCTGGGGGAGGAACTGCGGGCCAAAAGAAAGCAACTCAGAGAGAAACAACTCGATTATCAGAAGCTCGAGGCTTTTCACCAGAACGTCATTCAGAGTCTTGATAGTGGGTTAATCACGACAGATCGGTCTGGAAGAGTCTCCTTTATGAACAGAACAGCTTATCGAATACTCGGAATCGATCCGTCGGTGAGCGCCTCCCCTGTCCTTGACACCCTTCTGTCAGGTCTCAAGACCGGTTTGACCGAAGAATCGATAAAGTCGGAAGACATCTTCAGGCGAGAGGAAACCACCTTTCAGAGACCTGACGATGCCGTCATCCATCTCGGGCTCTCAAAGTCTCCCCTGAAAGACATCAATGGCGATCCGGTGGGATCGATCTTAATCTTTCAAGATATCACACAAATCAAAGAAATGGAGGAACAGATCAAAAGGGCTGATCGGATGGTGTCCATCGGGAAGATGGCCGCAGGAATTGCCCATGAGGTCCGAAATCCACTTGCCTCTCTCATGGGGTCGATCCAGGTATTGAAGGAGGAGATGAATCTCAACGGCAGGGATTTGGATCTGATGAATATCATCCTTCGGGAATCTGAGCGGTTGAATCGACTCGTTACAGATTTTCTCCTCTTTGCTCAACCACCGAGGACCGAATTCAGCCCGATGATACTTAATCAACTTATCGATGAAACGCTGCAAATGTTAGAGAACTCTCCTCAATCCAACGGGCACATTTCCATCTCCAAGGTGTACTCCCATGAGGCCAGGGTTCTTGGCGACGCCAACCAATTGAAGCAGGTCTTCTGGAATCTTCTCGTCAACGCTGTTCAGGAAATGGAGGGCGGTGGTAGGCTCGGCGTAGCCCTAGAGGGAGGAGACGGTTATGTCAAGATCTCTGTTTCGGATAGTGGCAAGGGAATAGAGAAACAGGATAAGGGGAAAATCTTCGAACCCTTTTTTACGACAAAAGAATCTGGAACGGGCCTGGGACTCGCAATTGTCCATCGAATCGTTGAGAATCACGGAGGAGAAATCCAAGTCGACAGCGAGACGGGACGTGGGACAACGTTCACGCTTGTTCTCCCCGAGGCGATTGAAATCTGAAGACTGACAGAATGAGAATCCTGGGAGATTGGACCGGTAACTAGAATGGAAAGAATACTGGTTGTAGACGACGAACTGAGCATGCGGGAATTCCTGGAAATCATGCTGACCAAGGAGGGATACCAAGTCCGAACCGCCACAGATGGGCGAAAAGCCCTGGCACTGGCCGAAAAGGAGCTCTTCGATTTGGCCATCCTCGATATTCGTATGCCAAAGATGGACGGTATAGAGACTCTCGTCGGGCTCAAAGAGATCTCACCTGAAACGGTTGCCTTGATGATTACGGCATACGCATCAACCGATACTGCCGTTCAGGCGATGAAGCAAGGAGCTTATGACTATATCACCAAGCCTTTCAAGATCGAAGAGATCAAGATGACCATTCAAAAGGCTTTGGAGAAGAAATCCCTTGAAACCGAGAATACGCTTCTCAAGCAGGTTGTAAAGGACCGATACAAGTGGGGAAACATCATCGGAAAGAGCGAGAAGATGCAAGAGATCTATGAACTCGTGAAGAAGGTCTCTCCCACAAAGTCCAACGTGTTGCTTTCAGGAGAGAGTGGAACAGGAAAAGAGCTGGTCGCAAAGGCAATTCATTACAACAGTCCCAGGAAGAATAGACCCTTTGTCATATTGAACTGTGGCGCCATACCAGAAAACCTACTCGAAAGCGAGCTTTTTGGACATATGAAGGGAGCCTTTACCGGTGCCATCTCCAACAAACACGGGCTCTTCGAAGCCGCTGACAAAGGCACGATCTTTCTCGACGAGATTGGAGAACTGCCACTCTCCATGCAAGTGAAGCTGCTGAGGGTAATCCAGGATCGCGAATTTACCCGGGTAGGAGGCACGGAGCCGATTCGCGTGGATGTGAGAATAATCTCAGCCACCAACAAGGATATCGAGGACGCTGTGCGAAAAGGTGAGTTTCGGGAGGATCTCTTCTACCGACTGAACGTCATCCAATTGAGGCTCCCCAATCTCCGAGAGAGAAAGGACGATATTCCTCTTCTGGCCCAGAATTTCCTCCATCTATTCTCTGCCGAGCTGGACAAGGACATTCGCCAAATCTCTCCAGAAGCGATGAGGATCCTGATGAACTATGACTATCCGGGCAATGTGAGAGAACTTCAGAATATGATCGAAAGAGCAGTAGCATTAGAAGGATCGAACATTCTTTCCGTTGAGAATCTTGCATCTTATATAGATGAACAGCGCGATTTGGCACGAAGTGAGATCAATCTGGAGATTCCAAAAGAGGGAATCGATCTCGAAAGGGTTGTCGAAAATCTGGAAAAGACGCTGATTCTAAAAGCGCTCGAGAAGACGAAGGGTGTTAAGAAAAGAGCAGCCGATCTTCTAAACATCAACTTCAGATCCATGCGATACCGTCTGGAAAAGTATCGCATTAACAATTCTGAATCATGACTTTCTCATGAACATCCTCTCAAGCTGAGGCGTATCGATCTCTCTGCATGCTGGCCTCCCATGGGGGCAGGTGTAGAAGAACCCCTCTCCTTCCATCTCCTCCAAAAGGGCACTCATCTCTTCAGTGGATAATTCCTGTCCAGATCGCAGGGCGCCATGGCAGGCAGTCACCTTGAGGGCTGCTTCTATGGCCTTTCCAATACCGTGCGCCTCTTCACCGATCAGATCCCTAACAAGATCTGACACGATTTGACCGTAGTCTCTCCTTGGGAGAATGGATGGGACCGATTTTATCACGACCGTATTTCGACCGAAGGGTTCCAAATCAAAACCCAGTCTTCCCAGTTCGGGAAGATAACGCTCAACCCTTTCCCATTCAGCTGGCGAGAACTCCACCGTCTCAGGCAGAAGAAGCCTTTGAACCTCAGGTCTCCCAGAGTCGACCCCCCGCTTCAATTGCTGAAAGACGATCCGTTCGTGAGCCGCATGCTGATCGATCAGAAGCAGGCCCCGAGGGGATTCGCAGACAATGTAAGCTCTCCCAACTTGCCCCAGGATCCGAAGAGAGGACGTCTTTTTTTTGAGCAGTTCACGCCGTGATCCTTCATGGGTGAGCTCACTTTCGGTACGCCCTATGGACGGACCTGAGGGATACTCTGCCGCCGATTCCATGACAGTCATACGCCGACCGTTGAGATCCCCTCCATCTATCGAGTCGTCATGGCGGATCTCACCTGGTCCTCCCGTGAAATCTTGAAAGAGCCCGAGGACCCCCTGATGAATGACACCCGTCGAACCGAATCTCACCTCGCTTTTGGTTGGGTGAACGTTCACGTCCATACTCCAAGGGGGGACCTGGATGAAGAGAACGACAACCGGATAGCGGTCCTTCCCTATTCGCCCCCGATAGCCCTCCATAAGTGCGTGGTGGATGGTTCGGTCCTTGACGAATCGCCCATTGACATAAATATAGATTCCTTTGGCGTTGGGACGGGAAAATGCCGGATCACTTGCATATCCATCGATCTCCAGAGCGTCCATCCTGATCCTGACCCGATGGAGAGCCTTATATGTCTCATTCCCGAGAAGACTACCGATCCGAATCAACCTGTCTTTTGTGGGTGGCACATCGAGAATTCTCTTCTCATTGTGAAATAGCCTGAAATGGACCCCACAATAGGGTAAAGCAATCCGCACGATCGCCTCCACGATGTGAGAGAATTCTGTGGCCACCGACCGGAGGAATTTCCTGCGAGCCGGCGTATTGAAAAAAAGGTCTTCCACCGCAACATCCGTACCTGTTGGACATCCTGTCTCCCGGATCTCCGTCACCCGACCCGCCTCCAGACTAATCTCAGAACCGCTCAATGACTGCGCCTCTTTTGTTACCATTTTGACTCGAGAGACCGAGGCAATACTCGGTAGGGCTTCCCCCCTAAATCCCAAAGTTTGTATCGTTGCGAGATCGTCACTCGACCTAATCTTACTTGTCGCGTATCTCTGAAAAGCAGTCAATGCATCTGTTCTTTCCATACCCGTTCCATTGTCAATAACCCGGATTCCACGGATTCCACCGCCTTCGGCAAAGACTGAAATCTCGGATCCTCCGGCATCGATAGAATTCTCCACCAGCTCCTTTACAACAGACGCGGGTCGCTCCACGACTTCCCCAGCAGCAATCCGATTGACAACTTCATCCGGTAGAATATGGATTCTCTGTGTCACACAACGCCTCGAACACCTCCAGATCTTTGGCCACTTGTGACCGGAGGATAGGAAAACACCTTACGGAAGACAGTGAGTGAGCGTCATAATGCCAAATGGAGAAAGGCCACATGAATCCTAAACGTGACATGGAAAATAATAGGCTGACTGACCCGGTGAGTTGGCAAATTCGAATAGAGCGGGCCATTTACCCGAATTTCAGAGTCTTGACGTATAGTAATTGGGATTTCCTTTGGCATCTGTTTTGGCGCCTCCAATTGTCCCGAGATCCTGGCCCGGACAAGAATCAGTTGGAACCCCTTTATTCAAAGTGAGCTATCGGGTATCCAAATACCTCCTCAAGCGATTCCAGAAGAGCCGACGATGGATCAACCTTGATGGGGAGACGGATAATGGTCTCACCCTGGTTTGGGATGATCAGATGAAGGATAGCCGCACTGTTCCCCTTGTTTTTGTTGAGGATATTCTTCAGATCTATAAGCTGATCCTTGGTGATTCCGGGACTCCTCAGCGTGAAATGCACCTTAGAAACGCAATTCTCGTTGCACTCTGAGAGAGGTAAGACCTCGGTTGCTTTGATCTTTGGATTCTCATCCTCCATGTCGAGAACCCCGCGAACCAGCAGGGGTTGGTCATCCCTGAGATGTGGAAGGCTTGCCTGAAAAACCTCAGGAAAGAGAATCACTTCGACGATACCCTTCATATCCTCTAAGGAGAGAAATGCCATTCGGTCACCTTTCCGAGTCTGAATCTCCTTCAAGGAGCTGGATACCCCGCAAATCCTCACTTCACTGCCATTCTGTCTCGTCAGGATGCTTGCCGTATCATCTTGAGTATGCCGTTTGATTTCTTCTTCAAAGCGAGCCAGAGGATGACGGGTAATGTAGAACCCAACGGCCTCTTTCTCAAATGCCAACAACTGATTCTCAGGCCATTCCTCGACTTCCGGAAGGTCCTGCCGTTCATTCCATTGGGGGTTCTCATCTTCCAGTCGCGAGAATATGCCTAACTGGTTGCTTTCCCTTTCCTTTTGAAAGATCTGGGCTTTTTCCACAGCATCATCCAAAGTGAGAGTCATTTGAGCTCGGGATGCCCCTGTGGAGTCGAAGGCACCGCTCTTTATGAGGCTCTCCACGACCCGCTTGTTGACTCGCCGCAGGTCCACTCGACGACAGAAGTCGAGAAGTGTTCGATAATTCCCCCCTTTTTCTCTTTCTTTAAGAATCGACTCGATGGCTCCCCCACCAACGTTCTTTACCGCGGCGAGACCGAAACGTATCCGTCCCTCTACAATGGTGAAATCACGCCAACTTTCATTCACGTCCGGAGGCAGCACCTCTATGCCCATATCCCGGCACTCTGCAATATATTTGACGATCTTATCCGTCGTGTCCACTTCACTCGTTAGCAGCGCTGCCATGAATTCCACGGGATAATGGGCTTTCAGATAGGCTGTCTGGAAAGCGATGAGGGCATATGCCGCACTATGGGACTTGTTGAAGCCATATTCGGCAAACTTTGCCATGAGTTCAAAAATCTTTTCCGCCGTGTCGGCACCGATGTTCTTTTTTTGAGCTCCATCGAGAAACTTCTCCCGCTGTTTTTCCATTTCACCAGGTATCTTTTTTCCCATAGCACGGCGGAGGACATCAGCATCTCCCAGATTGAAGTCGGCGAGCAGTGTGGCGATCTTCATCACCTGTTCTTGATAGACGATGACCCCGTAAGTCTCGCCCAAGACTTGTTTCAGTTGAGGAAGCTCATAATCAACAGTTCCGAGGCCATGTTTGCGCTTGATAAAGTCATCCACCATACCGCTGCCTAAGGGACCCGGTCGATAGAGGGCCACTAGGGCTATGACGTCCTCGAAAGCCCCAGGTTTGAACTTCACGAGGAGCTCCTTCATACCCGCACTTTCCAGCTGAAACACCCCGTTGGTTGCGCCCGAACTTAAGAGGTGATAGGTCTTGGCATCGGCAAGATCAATCCCTCCAATGTCAAAGTCTGGATCTTTTTGCCTCCTCACCATCTCCTCAGCCTTACGGATTACCGTCAGGGTTCTCAACCCGAGAAAGTCGAACTTGATGAGCCCGATCTTCTCTACGTCTTTCATTGAATATTGGGTCATCAATTCCCCATTCTGTCCTCGGTACAGGGGGAGATACTCGCTGAGGGGCTTATTTGAGATGACGACCCCTGCCGCATGGGTAGAGGCGTGTCTCGTCAGTCCCTCTAATGATTGGGCGATAGAAATCAATTTCCGCACGCGTTCGTCTTTTCCCTGTACCTCTCTCAGAGTCGGTACTTGGTCCAAGGCCTGCTGCAAAGTGATGTTGAGGGTGTTGGGGATGAGCTTTGCGATTCGGTCGACTTCACTGTATGGCATGTCCAGGGCACGGCCCACGTCCCGGACGACCGCTTTGGCCTGCATCTTCCCAAAAGTAATAATCTGAGCAACATTATCCTTCCCATATTTCTCCGTTACATAGTGGATCACCTCGTCCCGTCGCTCCATACAAAAATCGACATCCACGTCAGGCATACTGATTCGTTCCGGATTAAGGAATCGTTCAAAGAGCAGACCATATCGAATCGGGTCTATGTCCGTGATTCTGAGGGCAAAAGCCACCAGACTGCCAGCAGCGGATCCCCTGCCCGGCCCCACGGGAATTCCCTCTGCTTTAGCATGATTGATAAAATCCGCGACGATCAAAAAGTATCCAGCAAAGCCCATGGTTTTGATTCTCTCGAGTTCCTTCTTAAGCCTGGTTAGGTATTTGTCGTGGGGTTCTGGGATACGGGTCAACCGATCTTGGAGACCTTTTCTGGAGAGTTCGTCAAGGTAATGGTTTAGAGATTTTCCATCGGGCGGCGAAAACTTCGGGAAATGATACTCTTCAAACCTCAACTCCAGGTTGCACTGTTCCGCAATTCTGAGGGTGTTTTCCAAAGCCTCTGGATACTGAGGGAGAATGCTTTCCATCTCCTCTGCAGACTTAAGATAGAATTCATCTGAAGAAAACCTCATCCTGTCAGGATCATTCAGCGTCTTTCCCGTCTGAATACAGAGGAGGACCTCATGAGCTCTCGCGTCCTCACTCTTGAGGTAATGACAGTCGTTGGTCGCAACTAAAGGGATTCCCAGCTCTTTTCCGATCTTATCCATCCCTTTGTTGATCCGTTCCTGGCCCTCCACGCCGTTGCTCTGAATCTCTAGAAAGAATCGCTCGCCAAAGATCTCCCTGTACTGTTGAGCTGCCTCGATGGCCTTATCGATAGTATTATTCAGAATCGAGACGGCAGTCTCTCCTTTCATGCATCCACTCAGTGCAAAAAGACCGTCCCCGTACTGGGTGAGCAGCTCCTTGTCGACTCTCGGTTTGTAATAGAATCCCTCAATATGGGCGAAGCTGACCAGTTTTGCGAGATTATGATAACCTGTTCGGTTTTTTGCGAGTAAGGTAAGATGGAATGTCTCTCCCCCTTGCTTCTTCTCATGCCGGCTGCCCGATGCAACGTAGATTTCACAGCCCACAATCGGCTTGACGCCGTGCTGGATAGCCTTCTGGTAGAACTCTATTGCACCGAACATGTTTCCGTGATCGGTGAGTGCAAGAGAATCCATTTCCAACTCGCGAGCCCTTTCAAATAGCTCCTCAAACCGGATCGCTCCGTCCAGGAGACTGTACTGGCTGTGTAAATGGAGATGAACGAAACTCGATCGCTTCATTTCCCCCTGCCTGCTCACTCCCACTCGATGGTGCTTGGCGGCTTGGAACTCATGTCGTAAA
The DNA here is from genome assembly GCA_964348095.1 of uncultured Thermodesulfobacteriota bacterium. Classification (GTDB taxonomy): domain Bacteria; phylum Desulfobacterota; class BSN033; order WVXP01; family WVXP01; genus WVXP01. The sequence goes on from CAYGBK010000080.1 coordinate 17,206, forward strand.
CCACCCGGTTTACTCCCTTTACCTCGTTAACGATTCGGTTCGATATGGTCCCCAGTAGTTCATAGGGAAGACGCACCCAGTCAGCCGTCATCCCATCTACACTGTTGACCACGCGGAGCGCGATAACATTCTCATAAGTTCTCGAGTCTCCCATCACACCAACTGTCTTGACGGGCAGCAGAATTGCAAACGCCTGCCAAATGTCGCGTGAAACACTAGAACCCATAATCTCTTCAGTCACAATGGCATCAGCCTCTCTGAGGATTTGAAGTCTCTCTCGGTTGACTTCGCCAATGATCCTGACGGCAAGGCCTGGTCCTGGGAAAGGTTGCCGAGTCACAATCTCTTCCGGGATTCCCAATTCCCGCCCGACCTGCCTCACCTCATCTTTGAAAAGTTCCCGAAGGGGCTCGATGAGTTCGAGGTTTATTTTGTTAGGGAGGCCCCCTACGTTGTGATGACTCTTGATTCTGGCCGACGGACCCTTGAATGAGACGCTTTCAATCACATCTGGATAGAGCGTTCCCTGCGCGAGGAACCGAACGTCCTCGTTTTTGCGTGCTTCCCGCTCGAAAAGGAACACAAATTCGTTCCCGATGATTTTTCTTTTCTCTTCAGGATCTGAGACCCCACTGAGCTTTTCCAAAAAGAGGTCTTCCGCATCTACATAATGCAAATTCAGGTGCATGCGATCTCGAAAAACACTGAGCACACTCTCTGCCTCCCTCTTTCGGAGCAGACCATTATTGACAAAAATGCAGATAGATCGCTCCTCGACTGCCCGATGGAGAAGGACGGCAACCACCGAAGAATCGACCCCCCCACTCAGGGCACATATTACCTGATCTGAGCCCACAGTTTCCCTGATTTCTTCCACCGTCCTTTTCACAAAAGATCCCATGCTCCAGGTGGGATCACAATTGCATATTTCAAAAAGAAAATTCCGTAGAATCTCCAATCCGCTGGAGGTGTGCACGACTTCTGGGTGGAACTGTATGCCATAGAGTCCTCGAACGCTGCTTCCAAATGCGGCAACCGAACAGTTCTCTGAATAAGCGATCCTATCAAAACCCTGTGGAAGCTCCTCAACATGATCTCCGTGGCTCATCCAGACGGACAGTTCTTGTGTTTCCTTCCCAGCCGCAATACCTCGAAAGAGACCGGAGGACTCATCTATGGTCACGAGCGCCTGACCATACTCCCTATTCGAGGAACCGCTCACCCGCCCCCCCAAAACATGGGCCATGGCCTGCATGCCATAACAGATTCCCAAAACCGGAATTCCCATTTCCAGCACAGACCGCTCGCACTGAGGAGCCCCCGGCTCATAGATGCTTGCCGGCCCTCCGGACAGAATCAAACCTCTCGGATTGAAGGCTTCGATCTGGGCCAGCGAGACGTTATACGGATGAATTTCACAATAGACACTCAACTCTCGGATTCGGCGTGCGATGAGCTGGGTGTATTGGGAACCGAAATCGAGGACGAGTATTCCGTTCTTGTCAGCATTCACAGAGTCGCCTATGAAAACGTTTCAGTTTGGGCCCCTCTCGGGTAATCAAGAAGGATTTTTGGCTCCTGTGGGGCCATTTCGGGAAATCCGGGTGTTGGCGTGTATCTTTAGATTTGAGGGACTAAGCTTGGTACCAGTTTACCAGCAAGGTCATGAGAGGGTCAAGATAGGCTCGAGTAGAATTTGCATCCTCTGGGGATTCGTCGGAACATGCCTCGTCCTGGAGACTCAGCGAGAAGAAAGGCAAAAAAATAACCCTTTGGCCTGACATGTTCTCTGATATATACTGAAAGGGGGACTGGGCAGGGCAAAGTCCGGAGGATGTAATGAGAAGCCTGGCCCATTCAACTTGGGGCTCTTACGGCCTGAGTGTATATCCGCCTTGCTGTCTCCGGTTGTAGCGAAAAGGTCTCCCATCCTGGAGGTGCGTATCGTCGGCGGTTAGAAGTCCCAATTTGATAAGGCTCTCGAGGGACTCGGGATACTCTCCGTTTTCAAGATAGTAGACAGTTAAGGCCTTTTGGATTCTTTCAGAGGCGACCTGGCGTAGAAAGCTATTGGGAAGGGAGACCGTCGTTCCGCCTAGGGGTGCGTCGGAAAATACGGCCGGTTTTATGAATAGAAACAGAATAACCCCAACTGTCAAAATCATGGCGGAGCACAGAACGGCCGGGATTCTTGCGAAAGAACCCAAACCAACTCTGGCTCCCATCATCCGTGTAAAACCGGGGGTGCGTGTACTCACCCGTTCGACGTACCCCTGATCCCAGAGTCCAACCATTGCCTCACAGGCGTTGAATTTCCCCAACAAACTTCGATCAATGATCTCCTCAAGGGTCACCTGACCGTCCGTCAGCTCATAAACCAATTGCTGTTCGGGAGAGATCTTCCCCGGCTCTTTTGACAGGGGTTTGACTTTCTGAAAGACAACGTAAAGGCTCGAGATTCTGGCTTCGATCTCGGGCCATTCGTCGATCATTCTGAGAACATTCAACAGGACATGTTCTGGACTCAAGGCGATGGAGATCTTCTTGTAGCTCTCGACAGTCTGAGGTTCAAAGCGAAAGTTCCCATCCTTCCACGAAAACAGATCGTAAATCGTCTCGTATACCTGGGTCGAAATAACTCGGACAATTTCCTCCTCTGTCAGAAGTTTTAGCTCGACCAGGATCTCACCGGTATATTGGAGCGTCTCTTCTTGAATCTTCAAAACCCGCTCTTTGTCTTCTTGCGAGATCTTTCTGGCCTTGAGCAGAATCTCACCCAATAGATCCCCTTTAGATCTATAATTGGCCGATACATGGACCATGAGACCATCCAGAAAAAAGATTTGAACCACCTTTTTTCCGCTCTCAACGTGAAAAACGCCGGTTTTGAACTGCTGCCCGATGAGTTGTATGATCTCGGTGATCCTGAAGTCTTTTAGCGATCCTTGTAAGCCCATTGATGTTACTATTCCTCTAGCCTTGTAGTCGAATAGCGCTCCTGAGAACCCCCAGATAGTAGAGCACGAAAAAGACGACAAAACCAAAACGGCTCCAAAAACCTATATGATATCCCAACGCGATAGGATCTTGCACGATACCGTTCCAGTAAAAAAACTTTAGCCCCAAGAGGAAGACAAGAAACACAAAGAAAGTCCCCTTGAAGGCCTGATCTTCTAAAAGATGCCCACCCCCTGGGATGATGAGCGTGAGAACGCCTTGGATTCCTGTCTTTCTTTTCTCGTATCTGCGAACTTGCCTCATCCTTTTGTCTCTCATTTTCGGATCGATACTCTCCTTTTTGACAAAAAGACGGTGACAGCCAAAGCAAACCGAATCTCCCTCGATCCTCCTGGCATAGAACTTGGCACTCGGTGTCCCGCAGAGAGGGCATCGCTTCGGAAAATTCCTTTTGGAACAAAGGAACGCGAATATTAACAAAAATGCCAGGAAAAAGATGGGGTAAATACCTTCATACTTCCCAGGCACCTTCCTCGTCCAGGCCTTCAAGAGCCCCTCTGGAAAGCCGTATCGTGCCGCGAAGAACTTAAATGCCCTGCTCCACAAGCGGCCCACGCCGATGGTGTCATCAATAATTAAACGATTCTTGTTTTCCGAATTGATCTGCGTATAGAAAGCCACGAGCCGTGGATCCAGTTTTTGAGCCATGTCAAGGGCCTGGCCTGCACCTTCCGAAGAAAGGATTGAATCTCTAACAGACGCCCGGTGGAGGTTATAATAAAAAGAAGCCTTCTTCGGTGATAATGAAATTGCTCTCTCGTAATGGGTCACAGCTTCTTCTGAACGTTGGGTGCTCAAATAGACATTACCGAGGTTGGATATAAGTTCAGGCCAATCCGGATCAAATTGGAGGGCTCTCTTGTAATAACGCTCCGCCGTATCGTAATTGCCCTCTCTCTTGCTCAAGAGTCCTAAAGTGAATAGAACGTCTGCATCGTCGGGGTTCTCCTGGCCCCACTTTTTCAGGCTCGATTTCGTTCCATTCCCCCAGCTTGCTTCGTTGGCCTGTTGCAAGCTCATCAAGATTATCGGATCAGGATTATCCAAGAAATCGCTTGCTTCGTCCAGACTCCATGGGAGATAGACCAGGAGAAATAGAAAGACCACAATCAGGTGCCTTTCTTTTCTTGCCAGATAGCCCCACAGCAAGATTGTCCAGTAAACGAGACTCCAGAGAAGATTCAACTGAAGAATCACAGGGACGACGAATGCGCCGATCTTCAAAAGGCTTATGGAAAACCTCAAAGGGGACAGATCGAAATCCTTTTTCACATTATGAACATCAAGCCACAGATATTTGAAAGCCATGAACAGGGCAAAGACGACAAATGTTAGGGTGACAGCGCCCGAGATCAGGTAGATGGTATTGAGGGATTTGAAGAATAGGATTCTGAAATTTTTAAATGTTGTATAGGCCCCTTTCACATACTCTCGAGCAACGAGGGTCACTAGGGTCTTATTTCGACTCCAGTAAACCTTTCCCATCGTGAAATAGGCCGACGGATAATCGGGCGCAAATCTCTTCGCGTATTGGCAAAGAAAATCGGCTCTATCGACGTCCTTTCTGTCGAGCGCCCTCAGGCTCTCGCGGACAAGCAAGAGAGATAATAGAGGAATATTCCGAATGCCCCGGTCTAGCTGGGCTTGATAAATAATATCCAGCTTTTCCTTGCCCAGACCATCCTTTCCCGTGAGGATCGTCGTTTTCCTCTCGAACCAATGAGGTCCAATAATCTGGCCAAAACTCCCTGAAAGTTCAGGATCCTGCGAGGCATCGACTCGAGAAGGGAAAAAGCCATAACCGGGAGTTGCAGAAATCAGCAAAAAACAAATCCACATTATGACAGCAATAATCAGTGCTGAGGTCTTTTGCATGGAGATAGTCCTGGAAGGGAACTCTTATGGAGGGGATTTATTCAAAAAACATACCAAAGTGAGCCCAGCCGCTCTATTCTATTCGGTAGTTTGGCGCTTCCTTTGTGATGATGACATCGTGGACGTGGCTCTCCCTTAGCCCTGCTGGTGTGACCCGAACAAACCGGGCCTTTTTTCTGAGGCTGTCAATGTCGTCAGACCCTACATAACCCATTCCGGACTTCAATCCCCCAACGAGCTGGTGGATACATAGGGACAGAGACCCCCGATATGGCACTCTTCCCTCTATTCCTTCCGGAACCAGTTTGGAGGCCAACTCATCTTCCTGAAAGTACCTATCTCTGCTACCCTGTTTCATTGCCTCTATGGATCCCATCCCCCGATAAACCTTGTAAGATCGTCCCTGATACAAGACCATCTCCCCAGGGCTTTCATCGGTTCCCGCGAAGAGATTTCCGATCATGACACAACTCGCCCCCGCCGCGAGGGCCTTGGTGACATCTCCGGAGAATTTTATCCCTCCATCCGCAACAATGGGAACGCCGTCAGGCCCAGCCGCCTTTGCTGCTTCCATAATGGCAGTCAACTGAGCCACCCCGATGCCAGCCACGACCCGGGTCGTACAGATCGACCCAGGTCCGACTCCAACCTTGACCCCATCCGCTCCAGCTTCTATCAGGTCAGTGGTTCCCTCCTCTGTGGCCACGTTGCCGGCGATTAGTTGAACAGCCGAATGGTTCTCTTTGATGTATTTCACGGCTTCTAAGACGTTTTTGGTGTGCCCATGAGCCGTATCTATGGCAAGAACGTCGGCCCCTGCTTTGACGAGAGCCTCAGTTCTAGGTTCGATGTCTTTCCCTACCCCAATAGCCGCTCCAACCCGTAACCTCCCAAGTTCATCCTTGCATGAATTTGGGTATTGCTTCATCTTCTCAATGTCCTTTATGGTAATCAGGCCCTTCAGGTTTTTCTGTCCGTCGACGACGAGGAGTTTTTCTATTCGGTTTTCATGGAGAATCTTCTTTGCGTCCTCGAGGGTGATCCCCATTGGTACGGTGATGAGATCCTTCGTCATCACCGTCGATATCTTCTGATCCAGGCGCGTTTCGAATCGGAGATCTCGATTTGTCAGGATCCCGACTAGCTTTTTTCCTATCGTGATGGGCAACCCCGATATCCCGTAGGTTTCCATTGCCTCCAGGGCTTCGTAAATCTTCTGATCTGGGTGCATGGTGATCGGATCAACGATGATTCCACTCTCATACTTTTTCACCTGGTCAACTTCCGCTGCCTGACGGTCGATAGGCATGTTCCGGTGAATAATTCCGAGCCCGCCCTCTTGGGCCATACGGATAGCAGTCCTCGACTCGGTGACGGTGTCCATGGCTGCACTGACGAGTGGGGTACTTAGCCGAATCTCCCGGGTAAGATAGGTCGACACATCGACATCGGCAGGCATAACAGAAGACTTCCCCGGAAGAATCAGGACATCATCAAATGTCAGAGATTCAGCGAATTCTGCCATTCCCATCTCCTTGGCGCTTATACAAAAAAGGGAACCATCAGGTTCCGATTTTTCAGCTGCCTCTATCGGGAGTAACGGCTTATCGACGTGCTTGATCGACCTGATTGTTCCACGCCGACTGATTTGTTGCACCGCACTCCAACCAACACCATTTAGTCAAACCATACCATCATATATCAAAGGGGGCAATTTTTGTCAACGACCCGTATGGCCGGAGTTTCCAGACTCTTTCGATCTCCATAAGCTCTCGTGGGCCAGGTCTCTTTGGGTGTTCCTAGGCATTTTTTCCGCTCACAAATCCTACGTGTCGCCTCAGGCAGGGGGTTCTGACAGCGTCTGTAGCGAGCCTTGTCTCCCGTTGCTCATGACGCCTGTGGCATTAGGGTCAGAGAGACCTCTTGCTTTCTTTCGGGTTTCCACACGGCGCAGCACGCCGTGCTCAAGGTCAACCTTTGGGAAAAGCAAACAGAGATGTGAGCACGGGGACAACTCGACAATGCGGTCCAGGTTAGTGTCTTGAGTAACTGTGTGGTCTGTTCTTGAGGAAACTCCGGCCGGGATGGCTTGGGATGCTCGGGTGGCCGAAGGAAGACACGGTGAATTCTTGATCGTTCTTCCAGAGTGTTGCCTCAATGGCTGTGAGAAGGCAGTGAAGGGTCTCGCGATTTCGGGCAGAAATGGAGATCCCCCCAAAGCGTTTGTAGACTGTCTCGACAAACCCTCGCGGTACTCTGTCCTCTTTATTGAAAACGAGTAAGCGGGGGATGTTCACCAGATCGAGGTCAGCCAGGATCTTCTGAACTGATCTAATCTGTTCTTCAAATCGCGGATTACTTGTATCCACGATATGAATCAAAAGATCAGCATCCTTTAGTTCGTCCAAGGTCGCGCGGAATGCGCCCAAGAGATCGGGGGGTAGATCTCGAATGAATCCAACCGTATCCGTTACAATGACGTCCCTCTCCTTCGGAAATCGGAGCCTACGGCTCGCCGTGTCTAGAGTCGCGAAAAGTTTATCTTCCACATCGACATGGCTGTCCGTCAGAGAGTTGAGGAGTGTCGATTTGCCGGCATTGGTATAGCCGATGATGGATATGATCGGTATTCCGGTTCCCAATCGTCTCGCCCTTCTCTGATTCCTGGCCCTCGATAGAAGATTCAATTTCTTTTCAAGGGCATTTATGCGGTCCCTCACGCGGCGTCTATCGATTTCCAGTTTCGTTTCTCCTGGGCCTCTCCCCCCGATTCCACCGGTCAACCGGGAAAGGGCAGTCGTCTTACCCGATAACCTCGGGAGAAGATACCTCAATTGAGCCAGTTCAACCTGGACCTTCCCATCACGACTCTTGGCCCTTTGAGCAAAGATGTCGAGAATCAGCTGCGTCCTATCTATCACCCGGAGTTCAGCAAAGTCCGCAATAGCAACGGCCTGCGTCGGTGTCAGATCTCTGTCGAAAATGATCAGATCAACTCCCAGCTGGGTGCACATAATCATCAGATCCTTCAACTTTCCGCGCCCAACAAGAAAACGGGAGTCAACCGCATGGGGCCGTTGAATCAAACTGTCAACCACCCTTACACCGCTGCTCCGGGCCAGCTCTTTCAATTCCTCCATGGAGTCTTCTGCGTAGTGTCGAGACCTCCTGTAAACCCCGACAAGAATGGCTCGTTCCTCTCTCTCACCGGAATCCTTCGATTTTTGCGACCTCTGAAATTCATTCTCCAGTGACTGAATGAAGTCCAGAAAATCGATTTTGCACTGGCCAAGTGACGGAAAAGATGAAAGTTCCCATTTCTGTCCCTTGGGGTTCTCGGGCAATAAATAGCCAACCTCCAGTGTCCCCGGCTTGCCATTTCTATGGGGGGACAGGACGGCCATGAGGTCCAACCGAATCATAGCCAGGTCTGTCAAATCGTCGTCCGTCAGACCTTCCCCTTTGAGGTGGGTGTGAATACATCGAAGACCCCTCAACCTTGTCGCTCCGCCCCTGAATCTGGAGAGATCTGGGATGAAGATTCCCCTTTGATCCCCAACGATCACATACTCGATCCCCCCTCTTCTGTTCACAAGAATTCCCATCTGGCGGCCGATTTCAGAGGAAATCTCCACCAGCGAGCGGGCAACTTCAGGCGAAATAACTCTGTGGGGATGGATTTTCCGTCGGTAGAGACGTTCGATTCTGTGTAGCTGACCAGGTTTTAGACCCGTAGGATTTCCGTGGATTCTGATGAGGGTATCTCCTCAAATATCAAATGTTTCAAGCACTTATAGTATATTACAACTCCTCTCCCACGTCAAGAAGGGATTTGAATCGAGTCTCTACAACTCCCGGTGCTCCGCCAGCAGGTGGTAAACGAGTTCCCCCTCAGCGCTTCTTGCCGCTCTCCCCTCTGCCTATACTTTTTTTTTTCTGGGGTTAGGGGTAGTATGTTCCTCATACAGACCGAATGATGGTCCGGCAGATTGGTGGAGGAGTTCTGGGACGGGCTACTAAAATCCAATCCGATTGCGGCGAAATGGAACTCATCATCCTGGGGTCTGGCACGTGCGTTCCCTCACTGACCAGAGGTTCTCCCGCCTCTGTTGTTCGAACGTGCGACCGGATACTCTTGATCGACTCTGGCAGTGGGACCCTTGAGAGGTTGCTTAAGGTCGGTATCACCATCCATGATGTCGACATGATTCTCTATACCCACACCCACCCCGACCATGTCGCCGACCTCGTACCTTTTCTGTTCGCCTCCAAATATGATTGGAAACCGAGACATCGCGATCTCACAATCATCGGTGGAAAAGGCTTTTCAGCCTACTTTGAGAAGCTCCAGAGCCTCTATGGAAAATGGATCGAGTCTGACCGCTTTTCTATCGATCTGAAGGAGTCGATCGACGACACTCACCCGTTTCCCGGGTTTCGCATCATTACAAAGCCCATGGATCATCTGCCGGAAAGCATCGCCTTCCGAATCGAAACCGATGACGGGAAAGCTGTTGTCGTGTCTGGAGACACCGATCACACCCCCAACCTCATCGAACTTGCGGCCGATGTTGACCTCCTTGTCCTTGAGTCGGCCTTTCCCGATGAGAATAATGTGAAAGGCCATCTCAGCCCTTCTTTGGCCGGTCAGATAGCCTCCGAGTCTCGATGTAAGAAACTCGTCTTGACCCACCTATATCCGATTTGTGAGGGCTACGATCTAAAAAGCCAGTGCGCTTCGACCTACAAGGGACCAATGGAGATTGCCCATGACTTGATGCGCTTCCACGTCTGACATGGCCTTCGATATTGACAGTCCTGAGAGGTTGCATATATAGTAAAGTGAAGTGGCGTAAGATGAGATTCAAATTCCACCTTATCATTCCACTGTTGTTCCTTCTCTTTGGATCCTTGTTTGCCGCAATTGAGGATCCGATTCGGGAGAAGGAGCGCGTCAATGTGATTGAAGTTGACGGAATCATAAACCCTGTATCAGCCAAATACATTGTAAGTTCAATCGATCGAGCCAGTGAGGAGAACGCCCAATGCCTCATTGTCATCATGGACACCCCTGGCGGTTTAATGGAGTCTATGAGGCAGATCGTTAAGAAGATGCTCTCCGCAGAAATTCCTGTCGTCGTCTATGTCTCTCCGAGTGGTGCCAGGGCGGCTTCCGCAGGAGTCTTTATTACCATGGCAGCCCATGTGGCAGTTATGGCACCTAGCACGAACATCGGTGCGGCCCATCCTGTGACATTGGGTGGTAAAGAACAAGACAAGGCGATGATGGAGAAGATCGTCAATGACACGGTCGCTTACGCAAAATCGATTGCCAGGAAGCGGGATCGAAACGATAAATGGGCGGCCGAAGCAGTGGAAAAGAGCGTGTCTATTACCGAAGAGGAAGCCCTCAAATTAAACGTCATCGATCTGATTAGCCCAAGCCTGGACGATCTAATGCTCACCCTAAATGGTCGCAAGATTACCCTTGACGGCAAAAAGACCCTTGTTCTCAACACAGAAGGCGCCGACATCAACAGAATCTCCATGACGTGGAAGGATAAACTCCTCAATGCCATCTCCCACCCCCAGATCGCCTACCTGTTGCTTCTCCTAGGTATGATGGGCATCTACTTTGAAATCTCCAACCCGGGTGCGATTCTGCCTGGTGTGATCGGAGGAATATCCATCATTCTTGCTTTTTTTGCGTTACAGGTCCTTCCCATAAATTATGCTGGTTTAGCTTTGATGATCCTTGGGGTCATTCTATTCATTGCCGAGATAAAGGTGACGAGCTACGGGCTCCTTTCGGTGAGCGGAATCATCTCTCTTCTCATGGGATCGATCATGCTCATCGACAACCCGAGCGAGTATCTAAAGCTATCCTGGCAAGTCGTGGTTCCTGCCGTAGCTGTGAGTGCTGGGTTCTTCATTTTTGCAGTCACCATGGCCATCCGCGCGCGCCTCAAGAGGCCTACAACCGGCATAGAGGGACTCGTGGGGAGGATTGGTATCGCCGAATCTGACTTTCGACCTGACGGACAGATCGCTGTCCACGGAGAGATTTGGTCGGCCGAAAGCGAGGACAGGATCAAGACAGGGGACAAAGTCGAAGTCATGAAGGTTAACAAATTGAAACTGATCGTGAGGAAGGTCAAACATTAGAGTAGGAAAGGAGAAGACCCATGCCATTGTATTTTCCGGTTCTGATTCTTTTCATCATTATTATCCTCGCTTCAGCTATCAAAGTTGCAAGAGAGTATGAGCGGGGTGTGGTATTTCGGTTAGGCCGGCTGGTACTACCCCCCAAGGGCCCGGGGCTTTTTCTTATCATTCCCGGAATCGATCGCATGCTGAAAATCAGTCTGAGAACCGTGGTCATGGACGTGCCTCCCCAGGACATCATCACTCGCGACAATGTCTCCATCAAGATCAATGCCGTGGTCTATTTCCGTGTCGTCAATCCTGCTGATGCCGTGGTTCAAGTAGAGAACTACCTGTATGCCACCTCGCAGCTTGCCCAGACAACGCTGAGAAGCATAGCAGGACAGGCTGAACTTGATGAAATCCTGTCCGAACGGGATAAGCTCAGTCGGGAGATCCAGACCATTCTCGACCGCAGCACCGACCCGTGGGGGATCAAGGTGTCCATGGTGGAGATCAAGCACGTCGACCTCCCTCAGGAAATGCAGCGAGCTATGGCAAAGCAGGCCGAGGCAGAGAGGGAGAGGCGATCAAAGGTGATTCGGGCCCTCGGCGAGTTTCAAGCAGCCGAAAAGATTTCCGAGGCAGCAAAGGTCATGAGCCAGTATCCGATGGCCCTCCAGCTGAGGTATCTCCAGACCCTGGGAGAGATCGCGACAGAAAACAATTCGACCACAGTGTTTCCCATACCAATAGACCTGTTCAAGCCACTCCTGGAAACGCTAGTCCCAGGAAAGAAGGCGTGATGGTTTCCGCCTAGAGAAAGAAAACCACCATATGCATCGGAACGCGAGGCGATTTCCGAAGGAGACTCGGCGTATCCCTATAGCTATCCCGCAAGGCGCCACCCAATGAGATCAAATCTCTGTTCTTAACCCTCGTCTCCCTTTCGTCGACTAATCTGTCGCTGCAAGACAGCCAGAGTCAATATAGAAATAGAATTTATATTTTATTACAGTATCTTATATAAAAAATACTAGAAATCTACTCAAGAATTTCATCGACTCATTCCGTGAGCAACGCTACCAATCGGCGTCTTACAAATTTGATTTGACCTTTTGCATCCATCACTGACCCTGTCCTTGCCCTGTGCCACTGCGTTCTCGCTTTTGGGTCCGGAGGCATGTAGGAGGCTTCTCCCCATCGCTGAAAATGTCTCTCAAAGAGAGAGACCCTATTCACGCTTCCATTGGATCTTCATCCTCCCCGTCGCCGTGTGCCCCTTCAACTGACAAGAGATCCCTTACCGACTGAGACTGCAATACCCGATACCCAGCTTGCCGCGCGTCGTTGAACAGGACACGGATGCGTTTCCCTTCAACGTCTTCTGGGTTTGAAGGCACCCTCAAGGACTCCCCACCGAGGGATTCAATAATCTCCTTGGGAGTAAAATTGTCCAGGTCTTTGATAAGGACATACCGCTCGTGAGCCTCATCGATAGGAGCCAACACCGTGGCGTCTCTCAGTTTCAAGAGGAGCTGCTCCAGGGATTCAACAGCCACATTCAGTTTTTCTGCCATTGCCGTAACGGATATGGGCTCCAATCCCTTCAAAAAACGTTCCCCCGCGACCATGACAGCTCGAAGGGCTTAATACCCATCGTAAGACCCGGTATCAGAGGCGTTTGACTTGCCGGTGGGCGAAATTCGATGGTGTTGAAGGGTATAAACTACCTCGGCACCTAATAGGACAACAACCCAGGAAAGGTAGATCCATAAAAGGAATACGGGAATGGCCCCAAGGATGCCGTAGAGCTTATCGAAGGTTGCGACCTTGACGATATAGAGCTCAAACCCTTTCCGGGCGACCTGAAAGAGAAGCGTTGCTGTTATGGAGCCAATTGTTGCCGGAAAAACCCTAACCTTTGTATAGGGAAGCATGGTGTACATGAAAAATACGGCAGCAAAAATCATGGCATTGGGTAATCCGTATTTGGCCAGGATCTGAAAATAAGGGTAACGAAGAAGAATACCCCCGATCGTTGTCTCCCCGAATTTTCCTGAGAGAAAAATCGAACAGGCTAGCAGAATCGGTGAGAAAGTGATTACGCTCCAGAAAGAGGAGAATTTACCTAAAAGAGGCCTTTTCTCTCTCACCCTCCATATGGCATTGAAAGCTCCTTCAACTGTGTTTAGAAGAGAAACAGACACGAAGGCGAGAAAAAGAAGTCCTAAGACGCTGAAGGCAGCCAAGTTTTGAGATAGCTTTTGTATGCTTTCCATAATAATCGTCTGGGCTGAGATGCTTGGAAAAAGATGGTCGAACAGAAAACGCTGAAATGACTCTTGCGAAAACTTGACCCGGGAGAGAACAGAAAGGGAGACCGCCGAAATGGGCACCAGAGCGAGCAGGGTTGTGAAGGCTAGGGAGGCAGCTGTTTGCAAGCATTTATCCCTGACACACTCCTCGAAGAGATGATAGAAGAGCCTGACGGCGCGAAGGAGCCAGAAGATGGGTCCTGATCGGGTGGACATATCAAGGAGACTGATCTCCTTCATAAATCCTCTGACTGTCATGGTGCACTCCCTGAAACCGGGCAATAGGCAAGCTAACTAGGCCCATAGACCACGTCTTGATTTTCTCAAGGAGAACTAAGCAAATTCCATTCCATTGACATGATACGGACAAAGCTATACCATTAGCGCACTATCGACCCCAGGGGAGCCTGCACCGAAAGGCTGGGGAGAGCACGCTAATGAAGGTTCCTTTCCTAGACTTAAAGCGGCAGTACGGAACAATTCGTGATGAGGTACTTCGTTCGATTCACGAGGTTTTGGAGGGTCAGAACTTCATTCTCGGGGAAGAGGTGGAAAGACTCGAGAGGGAGATATCCGACTACTGTGGAAGCCGACATGCTGTCGGCGTCGCATCAGGTTCGGATGCCATCCTCCTTTCCATCATGGCCCTGGACCTTGAACCGGGTGACGGCATCATTACAACACCATTTACCTTTTTTGCAACGGCTGGCTCTATCTCCCGCCTCGGGTACATTCCATTGTTTGTCGACATCCACCGACGAACATTCAATGTGGATCCAGATAAACTGAGGGAGTTTGTGGAAACCAAATGTCATCTGGGTAAGAAGGACCAGCTCATGAGCCGGGAGCGGAACATTCCTATTCGAGCGATTGTGCCTGTCCATTTGTTCGGCCAATGCGCCGATATGGATCCCATTCTCGAACTCTGCCGAAGGCATGACTTGAGGGTAATCGAAGACGCGGCTCAGGCAATCGGCTCCTCCTACAGGCCGGTATCTGACCGTCCTCCTAGGTCGGCTGGCACTATGGGGGAAACTGGATGTCTCTCGTTTTATCCATCCAAGAACCTCGGAGCCTTTGGCGACGGCGGCATGGTGATTTGCCAAGACGCGGGCATGGGCGACAAAATCCGAGTTCTTCGAACCCATGGAAGTCGCCCCAAATACTACCATCGTCTGATCGGCCTGAACAGTCGTCTCGACGCCCTTCAAGCAGCTGTCATCAGGGTCAAGTTGAGATACCTGGACAAATGGTCAGAGAGGAGAAAGGCGAATGCGCTCACGTACGATAGGCTCTTCAGAGACATAGATAACGATGGCCTTGGTATTTCGCTGCCTTTCACCCAATACGAGAATCGCCATATTTTTAACCAATACGTCATACGGGCGCCACAGAGAGACGGGCTGCGAAAATTCTTGCAACAGCACGGTGTCGGAACCGACATCTACTACCCGCTTCCCCTCCATCTTCAGGAATGTTATCGCCATCTCGGCCACCAAAAGGGAGACTTCCCCGTATCAGAGGATGCCGCTCAGGCGGTCCTCGCCCTTCCAATCTTTCCAGAGATTACCCCTGAGGAACAGCACTATGTCGTGGAGAAGATAGGCGCTTTCTATCGATCATAATCAAAGAGAGACGAATTGCCTTAAGGGAAGTAGACATCGGTGCTGGAGAAGAATGGAGGAAATTGTGAGAAGAGAATGCCAGGTGATCACTATACAGGGCCTCTGGGGGTGAGAAGTTTCCTGGAGGCTCTTTTCATTGCGGTTTTGACTGAAATACCGTCGATGGTTATTGACAGGCCGCACCCTTGGAGAATGCTGAGTGAGTAGGTCTTGAACCCTGGCGTAACCCAGAGAAAGGAGCACAGCATGCCTTCAACCTCCTGGACGTATCTTCCCCCATCGCCGAGCGGTCTCCTTGCGGTTGACAGGGAGTATTACGACCGCCTTGCCAGAGAGACGTCGGCCCGGACCCTCTGCGAGCAGTTCGTTGTCCCCATCCGCTCTGGCAAAGGGTGGTCGGTCCGAGCCGGCCAACTCTGCCGAATCGTCGTCATCGAGGGCCCGCAGGTGGCTGACTTCAATTGCTGGAATCTTTACAACCCACGCGAACGTTTTTGGGCAGCACGGACGAGGCAATTACAGAGTTCTCATGTCACGACCTACGACCGCCTATGGTCGACTCACCCATACCTGCGGCCCCTGCTGACGATCACCAACGACTCGATCGATTACGGCGTCGATACGGACGGCGGTCGCTGCCACGACCTTCTTGGCTCGCGCTGCGACCCCTATGTGACCAAGATGCTTACTGGCCAGGACTTCGACTACTCGTGCCATTCGAACCTGACTCGAGCTGTTCTTCCCTATGGTTTGACCGAGTTTGACGTTCATGATGTGCTGAACATCTTCCAGGTCACAGGTCTCAATCATGAGGGAAGATATTTCATGAAGGCGAGCCCCGCCAAGAAAGGAGATTTCTTCGAGTTCTTCGCCGAGATTGACCTACTGTGTGCGATTTCGACCTGTCCGGGTGGGGATCTCTCCATCCCCCTCTGGGGACCGGATGCAGGGGATACGCTCTCCGTCTGCCACCCCCTTGGCGTGGAGGTGTATCAAGTCGATGGGCAGTTGCTTAGCAGATGGGAATCACCGAAGCCCTCTGATTACGCTGGCAATCACGGGTTGAAATTCCCAGTATTCGACACCCCTTCGGTGATAGACACCTGAAAGTCCCGAGAACAATAGGAAATTGAATCGACGATTGGAGGCACAACAGATCGAAGGAGGAGGCGGAAAAATGCGCGAATACAGACCGGTTGATCCTCAGAAATCACCACGGTTCTCAGGTATCAAGACGTTTATGCGACTGCCCCATGTGACAACAACCGAGGGAATCGATTTCGCTATCATTGGCGTCCCATTCGACACGGGAGCGTCATACCGAGTTGGAGCCAGATTCGCACCCGAGGCAATCCGAAGTATCTCAGCCCTGCTCCGACCTAATAATACCGTCTTCAATGTCAGCATTTTTGATCATTGCTCCGGGGTCGATTACGGCGATCTCCCGGTTGTTCCAGGCTATATTGAAGAATCGTACAAAAAAATCGAGAAGGCCCTCTTCCCACTTGTCGATGGTGGGGTCAACCCCATTCTGTTAGGGGGTGATCATTCGGTCACCCTCCCAGAACTGCGAGCCGTCGTCAGGAACCACGGGCCAGTGGCCCTGATTCACTTTGATTCTCATGCTGACATCTGGGAGAAGGTTTTCGAAAAACCCTATAACCACGGCACGCCATTCAGGAGAGCCATAGAAGAGAACCTCATCCTTGTCGATCACTCCATCCAGGTGGGAATGCGAGGTTCAGCTTACACCCTGGACGAGATCGATGTGGCAAGATCGCTCGGGTTTGAGGTGGTCCCTGCTCATGAGGCACATGAGATCGGCATCCCGAAGGTGATAGAACGAATCAGGAACCGGGTTGGAGAGGCCAAGGCATTTGTTACTTTTGACATAGACTTTGTCGATCCTGCCTATGCCCCTGGGACAGGAACTATTGAGGTCGGTGGCTTCACGAGCGAAGAGGCCCTTCGTTTAGTGAGGGGATTAGCGGGTCTCAACATGATCGGGATTGATGTCGTGGAGGTCTTGCCAGCCTTCGATCCCACTCAGATTACCGCATATTTGGCCGCAAATGTCGTTTTCGAATATATGTCACTCCTTGCGTTAGCCAAAAAGCGGGCAAATTCAGAGGAATAGTCAAATATTGATAACGCCCCTGGGGAATTTGGTAAGGAGCTCATGCCCGTCTTTTGTGACCAGGAGCATATCGTGATGCCTGAACCCTCCCACATCAGGTACAGCAATCATCGGCTCAATAGAGACAACCATGTTCTCACGCAGCACGTTATCGTTGTATGGTCTGAGCTCTCCCCCCTCCTCTCGCCCATACCAGAAGCCCATGACGCCAAAGGAATGTCCCGTGCCAAAGGTTCGGTAATCCAATAACCCAGCCTTCTCATATACCGGGTTGATGGCCTTATCGATGTCCCCACACCTTACCCCTGGTCCTACCGCCTCAATGCCTGCCATATGGGCATCTACGTTCACTTCGAAAGGCCTTCTGATCTCCTCTGACATCGGTCCGTAAACCAGACTCCGTTCAAGGGCATGGTAATACCCTACGATCATGGGGAATGTGTTCAAGCTCAAGAGATCTCCTTTTCTTATCCTTCTCGGCGTGTTCGGCGCGTGAGCAACATAGGTCCGGCTCACGCCCGATTGACACCAGCACCAGGTCGCATCGCATTCAAAGTCAGGAAAACGGCGACAGATCTCCTCCTCCATCGCCGTAACCGCGGCTCGAGCTACCTGGACCTCGGTCACGCCGTCATCGATCGCCTCGACAAAAGCCTGACCCCCAATATCAGCAATTTCCGCCCCCTGTCGAATCAGAGCGACCTCTTCGTCAGACTTCACTAGCCGCTGACGCATCATCGCGTCCCCTATATCGACAAATTCAAACTGCGGAAGTGTCCTCCGGAGGGCCGTGAGCAGTTTCAAAGTCATATGGTCTTCTTCGATACCGATCTTGCCCCGTGTTATACCGTTATCGCTCAAGACTTCCATCACTGACCTGACGGTTCCATCGGTCGAGCTTGCCGTGTCGGGATAGATCCGGACGTCCTTGAACCGGCCCATGTTTTTTGGACGGTCGTACTCAATCAATGGAGCGACAATGGCGGGCTCACCGTTTAGGGGGATGACCGCGGCCTGTTCCCGACCAAAGGGAATCATCCAAAAGTTGCTGTAATAGAGTGTATTATGAAGAGAAGTTGTTACCGCCGCATCAATACCGATCTCCTCCATTGCCCCACGCAAACCCGTGAGTCTCCGTCGCATCTCTTCTTCTGAAAACTGCGGCTTTGTAAATCCCTTTGTTTTCTGATATACCACGATAATCTTCCCTGTCCGGTTGTTAAGCGAAAACCTATTCGACTAGGCTGAAATTCTATTTGGCATACGTCAAATTGTCAAGGATTTCTTGAACTTGGAGTTCTATGGGTCTCCCTTTTGTCTTGTCGATTAGAAGGAGAATAGCATATGCCCGAGTCTTCACAAAAGCGCGCTCTCCTGCTTCAGCGAAGGATGGCTGAGAAGAAGGCGGACTATGTCATTTTGAGCGATCCGGATACGATCTATTACATGTCAGGATTCTGGGGGTACATGGGTATGGAGCTCGGTCGGCCGACCATTGTCGTTGTGCCCGCATCAGGGTCATTCGCCCTAATCACTCCGACGATGGAAACAGATATGGCTCGAGCCATGACATGGATCGAGGACATCCGAGGATGGATTGATGGCATCGGAGAGGAGTGGAAAAAGCACGTCCGGGACCTTCTCGGCAGCGCTGAAAAAATAACCATTGGAATTGAACAGTCACAGATCCACCCGGTGATTCTCGAGGGCTTACGACGTGAGGCACCAGAGGCGACTTTCGTAGACTTCTCCGACGTCGTGGCGGAAATGCGCATGATCAAAAGCCCTCAGGAAATCGAGGTCATGCGCCAGGCCGGTCAGGTTGCTGTCGCCATGTGTGAGGCCGGGGTTCATGCCATCGGCGAAGGCGTGCCCGAATACGAGGTGGCACTCGCAGTGATTAAAGGAGGGACGAGAAAGGCTGCGGAATTTCTGAGGCTCGAAGGCCGAGGGGGACGTCACTCACCGATGATATATAACCTACAGGCCCTGCAATCTGGAAAGGACACGAGCATCGTCCATCGCCGGCCAACTGTCCGCGCAATCCAGAAGGGAGATCCGGTCTATATGTGTTTTTGCGGCATAGCCAACTTCAAGCAATTCAAGCTCGGATTCGACCGGGAATACTTTGTTGGAACGGTGAAGGATGACCATGCGAGGATCTATGAGGTCGCTATTGGGGCTCAGCAGGCTGCCCTGGATGTTATTAGGCCCGGTGTTACTGCTGAGGAAGTCCACAAAGCCGCCAACGAGGTTTATCAAAAGGCTGGGTTTGGAAGTACTTACAGGACAGGACGAGGGATTGGATACTCCATCCTGGAGAGCCCTCAACTCAAGGAGGGGGACAAGACGCCTCTTCAGCCAGGCATGACCTTTGCGGTGGACGGAGGTGTTACGGTCCCTGGCCAGTTCGGGGCCCGGGTGGGCGACTCTGTTGTGGTGACAGAAGGGGGATACGAATCCCTGACGCCCTATCCTAAAGACCTTCGGATTCTTTAATTTGATAGGAGTCAAAATCACGCATTTTTCCTTATCTCATAAAGGTCATAGGCCCTGTTGCCTCATTAGAAAATGTTACCGAAGGATCGTTGATGTGAGAGGTAAGTAGGTAGATGGAGGTTGAAGATTTGTTTGAGTTTTTCCTCCATGGCCTTTCTTAGCACAAAGGGG
>CAYGBK010000081.1:0-27018 GCA_964348095.1 uncultured Thermodesulfobacteriota bacterium
AGAGGTTGCGGACAGAATCTACATCATGTATGCCGGAATTATGGCAGAGATTGGCAATGGAGATCAGATTTTTCACGATCCCTGTCATCCTTACACCATGGGACTTCTTGCCGCCCTTCCAAGTCGTTCGAGAAAGGGTGAGTCCCTTTACTCCATTCCGGGAGCCGTACCGGATCCCGCCCACAAACCTCCAGGGTGTCCCTTTCATCCCCGCTGTCCTTATGTTGAAGAGAGCTGTCGTACCGAATTTCCGGCAATGTGCGACTTTGGCGATGGGCATTCTGCTCGATGTCCCATCATTCACAGACAGAGGAAACGGCATTGACAGAGGAGAAACACCACAACAGTTCTATTTTGCTGTCTGCAAAGGACCTCAAGAAATACTTTCCGGTCCGCCGGGGTTTTCTCCAGAAAATTGTCGGCTCGATTAAGGCCGTCGACGGGGTGAATTTGGATATAGAGTCGGGAAAGACCCTCGGCCTTGTGGGTGAAAGCGGGTGCGGGAAAACCACAGTCGGGCAGCTGATACTCAAGCTTCTCGAGCCAGATGGAGGGAAGATCGTTTTTCGTGATCAGGATATTACGGGATTTTCACATGAGGAGATGAAACCTCTGCGACGGGAGATGCAACTCATCTTTCAAGACCCGTTCGGCTCACTCAATCCGAGAATGACAGTGGGCCAGTCAATCGAAGACGGACTCAGAACCTTCGGCGATGGAACCCGGGCTTCGAGGAGAGAGCGAATCAGAGAACTTCTCGTTATGGTCGGGATGCCGGCAAATGTCGACGACCGGTACCCTCATGAGTTCAGCGGTGGCCAGCGTCAGCGTATTGGCATTGCAAGGGCCCTGAGCGTGGAGCCCTCCCTCATCATCTGTGATGAGCCTGTTTCGGCTCTCGACGTTTCCATCCAGGCCCAGATCATCAACCTTTTGAACAGCCTGCAAGAGAGGCTCGGCATTAGCTACCTTTTCATCGCCCACGACCTCAATGTCGTCGAGTACATCAGCCACACCCTCGCTGTCATGTATCTTGGCCATATTATGGAGTATGGGCCGGCGGAATTGATTTATGATCAACCCTTGCATCCATATTCACTCGCACTGCTCTCGGCCGCTCCGGTGCCAGAACCTGGAGCGAAAAAAGAGTGGCACCCCCTTGAGGGGGATGTCCCGAGCCCCTTTGAACCGCCCCCTGGGTGTAAGTTTCAGGGGCGCTGTCCTCTTGTGGAAGGCCGTTGCCGGACCGAGGAAATTCAATTTTACCCAGTAGAGGACGGTCGAAGGGTTCGTTGCTGGAAGGTCCTTGGACGATAGTTTCCCGCCCGGTGGGACACTCTCAAACCCGAGTGGTTCCACGGGAATGATCCTATTGACGGATTAGAGCCGAGGCGAGGTCTCCCCAAAAACCACTAATTCCCGGAAATCAACAGGGTTCCGCACCAGGTTAGCCCTCGGTGCTACCGAAAAAACTCAAGATTCCCAACTTCTTGGCCGATGATTTACATAAATGTGGCCAAAAATAGGGGTAATTTCAGATCACATCCAGAATGTCCGGAGGCCTCGATGGTAGCGGGCAAAGGAGACAGAAAGTGCTCTCCCCGCCACAACATGTCGGTGGTCAAGAAGGCGGCCGACTCTGTGAAATCAGGTCCGTCGACGATTGAAAAACTTGCCAGGGAATTGGAGCGGGTGAAAAAGGCCAATACCCGGCTTCGGAGAATGGAGAAACTCCGTGTCGATCTGACCCATATGATTATTCATGACCTGAAGGGTCCTCTGGCGGAGATCATTGCCAATCTCAGCTTATTAGAGGATGAGGCGCTCTCACGGCTTCAGGAGGAATATCTCAGTTCAGCCATTCTCGGAGCAGAGGATCTTTTCCGGAGGATCCAAAATATTCTAGAGGTTTACCGATTAGAGACAAAGAAGAAGATGATACGTCGCTCTCTGTTCGATCCTTTGGAGACGATCCAGAGCGTCGTCAAAGGACTCGGTATGCTGACCTCCATGAGGGAAATTTCGATCCGTGTCAATTCTACGGACGGCTCTCATCCCCTTTTTGCAGATAAAGACCTCTTTTCTCGAACTGTTCTCAATTTGCTGATAAATGCGGTTGAACACAGCCCCGCATGGAGTGAGAGTGATGTCGATCTTTCCTGGAGTCGAAACCGGGGGAGACTCCAAGTCGCTGTTTCGGATAGGGGATCGGGGATCAAAGAGGTCGATCGGAAAAGACTATTCCGGAAATTCTCAACCACTCGACATGGAAGGGTTCCGGGTCACCTGGGCTTGGGTCTCCCCTTTTGTAAACTCGCCGTGGAGGCTCATGGAGGAAAGATCTGGGTGGAAGATCGTGATGGTCCGGGGAGTAGCTTCTATTTTACTATCCCTTGGCAGAGTTTAGGCGTGTTAGGGTACAAGGAGGTGCGGCCAGTCTGATGGATCAGGAAAATAGAGCAAACGTGAGAATATTGGTTGCTGAAGCCCAATTCAATATGAGGTGTACCATCCGTAACATGCTTCAGAAGATGGAATACCGGCACATTGATGAGGCTGAGGACGGCAAAGAAGCCTGGGCCAAAATGCAGGCAGAGGAGTAAGACCTGGTCATTGCCGATTGGATTATGCCTAAGATGGAAGGGATTGATCTGCTGAGGAAGGCGAGGCGATCAGGGAAATTTCAGGACCTTCCCTTCCTCATCGTGACAGGTGTGGTTGAGGAAGCAACAGTTGCTGAAGCGGCCGAAACCGACGCCGACGCATATATCATTAAACCCTTTGTTGCGAAAACTCTGGAAAACAAGCTAGATGAAATTCTCGATCGCTATCTGAACCCTGATAAACTCGAAATTCTGCTTAACCTCGGCAACGAGCACATGCGAGCCGGAGATTATGAGGCGGCGTTACGAGAATTCAAGAGAGCCTTGGCGGTCTCTCCAGAGAGTCCGAGAGTCCTATGCGCTGTGGGCGAGGCGCACGAGAAGCTGGGAAACCTAAAGAAAGCCGAAAAAAGCTATCAGAAGGCCTTGAAGCTCGTCCCTCTCTTCATCCATGCGCACAAGAAATTGGCAGATCTCTATGAGCGTCAGGGGAGACCAGAAAAGGCTACAGAGCCATTGAGAGAAGCCATCAAGATCAGTCCCAGAAATACAAGCCGCCATCTGAGATTGGGGAAACTTTTTCTTGAGTTGGGAGAAGTCGCTAAGGCTCGTGACGTTTTCTCTGCTGCAGTGAAGGTGGCTAACAAGGATGCCGATGTTCGCGCCGAAATTGGAGAGCTCCTCCTGGGTAACGAAATGGCAGAAGAGGCCGCAGACGCCTTCGAAGGTGCCTTAAAGATCGATCCCCGGAATGTTCACTTCTATAACCGACTTGGAATCGCTTACCGAAGACAGGGGAAATACACAGCTGCCATTGAACAGTACAGCCGGGCACTAAAGGTGGCTCCGAACGACGAAAACATCTACTATAAACTGGACAGGGCCTTGCTCGAGGCCAAGAGGCGTGAAGACGCCAGGAGGGCTTTTGAGTCTGCCCTCAAGTTGAATCCGAATTTTCCTGAGGTTATAGAAATAATGGCCACGCTGTGAGCCGGTGTTTTGTCAGCGTCTCAACTGAAGTTCCTATCCCTGAATGTGCCGGCCCAAATCAGAAGGACTTGATCTGTGGGTGCTGCCATGCGGGATATTATATCCCACATCAGGAGCTCGGTTCTTCGTAGCAATATGGGTTGCAATAATCTGATTCTCCCCTTCTCTTACGCTGTCTATAGAATCAATGATACAGCCTCTCCAGGGTCTCAAAGTAGGCCTCCAGCCTCGTCTTTACCTGAACCTCTGAGTAGAACCTGGGATCTCCCATATCACTCTCGAATACCAGCGCGGGAACCCCCGTCTTTTCTGTGAGGATTTCCCGCAATTCATGTTCACCAAAGGTAACAGCTTTGCAACTCCGGTTGAGAAACATGATGTTCCCGTTCAAGTCGTATCGCTGGAAAAGATCGAGGGCCATCTCCGCCCGTTCCTCCAGTTCGACGTTGGAAAAGACGGCGGTATAGTTCTCCGCCAACGTCCTAACGGGATCGGAAACGTCGAATTCCCAACTCCAAGCGTGTACATAGAGAGAGGTCAAGATGACCGCCCCGTAGGAGGCCAGAAGATCTGCATGTTCTCTGAACTTGAACCAGACGGGAAGATTCTCCCAGTAAAGGCGGAAACGTTCATTTGGGATGGCACCGATCCCCTTTGTTACCCTCTCCTTTTTGATTTCTTCAAGCAAAACCTCATAATAATCGACGGCCTGAGGGGTTCCGCGGAGGTAGACAATGATGGCCATATGGATCAGGGCATCGAAAATGTTGATGGGAGAAGGCTTGTGAGCCGCCAGGTCGAGGAATTCTCTGTAGAGGCGGCAGGCATCTCTTGAGTACGCAAGGACCTCTCGTAAGCGGTCGTAATCAAACTTCTTACCAGTCAGGTTCTCAAGGGCCTCAATGAGTTCGTATATTTGTGACTCCACATAGTGAAGGATATTCTGACGGGCTTTTTCATTCCGAATATACTGAGGGGTGTCAAAAACAAAAAGCGGTGCGCCATATCTCCTCGAAAGGACCTGGAACCATTTGGTCAGCGTGAAGCATTGAGCGTTGCAGGCAAGGAGGAAATCAGGCGTGGGAAGACCTCCCATGGGACTCTCGTTCAGTTCCCGGTAACCGAGGTCGCTGCGTGCATATGCGCAGAGATGGCTGGTATAGCCCTTTTTTTCTATGGCAGTCGAGAGTCTGGTGGTCATCCGTTTGGTGATACACATAACAGCATGGTTCTCGGGATAGATGGGAATGACATCATGGGCCACAAAGAGTTCCACCGGTGACACAGCGGTGGTGTAAGCGACGAATCGATTCTCTTCGTGAGCTTTTGCGGCACCACCGTAGTAGTCCTTTGTGAGCCTTTTCAACAATTCCTTGGCGCGAGGTTTCTCGGGTGTGGCCGCTGTCATTTTCGTCCTCCTACAATCGACTCGGCAAAGGCCTGAATGCGAGTCTTCATCTGAGCTAGGTGGGTCGTCTGATACTCGGTGTCCAAGACATACATAGGGACGCTCTCCTGTTCTAATACCCGTTTCAGGTCAGGAAGGTCATAGTCCTGAGATTCGAAAAACTTCAGGTGCAGGTACAGGATCCCATCTGCGCGGTGCTTGCGAACTAAGTCCATGAGATTCTCCTGGGCCCGATTACTTCCGTCATGTATGGGAGAAAAAGGGCCTTTCTTGAAATGGCGTTCTACCAGAGCGTTGATCGGATCTCCCTCGGTGGAAACGTCATGTGCAATGTATCGAGTCCCGGTGCATAGATCATCTCCGACAACGTCGATCCCAAGTTCATCGAGGATGGACATTACAGCCGGAGGTTCCCAAACGATTCCTGCGACGACGAAGTTTAGAACCCCAGGTTTTCCAGAGGGTGCCTTCTTCTCCAACTCCGAGAGCAAGTCTTCGAGGTACCCATTGTGAATTTCCTTTGGCAGAAACATCGAGGATTTGATTAATTCAAAGAAGGCTCGGTTTGTAATGAGCCCACGGTTGCGGCGTTTCAGATCGTAGATCCGGCGAAGTATTCTCCGGTTTTCGTTGTACATCCTGATGTTGTTCCACAGCGCATCCTCTGATATCTCCTGGCCTGTGAATCTCTCCAGATTTTCCTTGAGTCGGGTCGTTTCGTCGAGGAGCCACCGCCTGGCACTCGGGCGGTCTAACTGGCGCGGAACGAGGTAGCACTCAAAAAAGGAGGCCGGTATTTTTCTTCGCCATATGTCAGAAAGATGCTGTGTCGTGTCGTCAACCTGAGGGAGGACAAAGCCATCGAAGAGATCGGTCTCATAGGTTAGCACCAGTTCCAGATCGCTTCGGGAGAGAGAACACGAGTTGTCTGGAAGAAGCGCGCTGGCTCGACGAATGGGTCGATTCGTTCCCAGAATAGTAACCGGTAAGAGTCCAGCCGCATGAATCAATTCTTCGGGAACATCGGTCAACGTACTGCCTATGATTTTCTGACCCGATTTCTGTCTTTGTTTCCTAACCCATTCATAGGGGTTGTTGGCAATCTCTGAAAGCATCCGGATGATTCCGTTCTCCACCCCCGAACTCCTCATGAATCGTCTGATCTGCTTTTGTAAGGCTATATTTAAAATACCACAAAAATCGGATCTTCGAGGTGGTATGGTGATTCCTCAAGGAACTATTGATTTACAATTGACATCACGAGAAAAGGTCTTTGAGCGAAGAGGACCGGCTTTTTCAGATGTCGTCGGTAATCTGAAACAAAAAAGCCTAACCCTCGAGGGCAGATTCCCTAGAAATTGTTGGGGTTATGACCGAGAAACTGGAAGAGGACGCTCGCCGCATGGCATGTCCGTTGTTGGTTGCTCTCGGAAACTGCCAATCCGTCCAGAGGACGTGGACACTTCATGACCCCCTGATGCGTTCGGTTAGTTCGTCCAACTGAGCACGGGAAATCGACACCTGTCGTCTGGTCTACATCCGTCGTTGGTCAAAGACTCGTTTGGCTTTCCCCTCGCTTCGGGTAATGCTCTTGGGAGGTACGATTCTCACGGCAGCAGTGATGCCGATTATCCCTTTTATCTTCCCTGAGATCTTCTTCTCGATCTCTGCAATCTTATCTTTTCCAGCATCGTAGACTTCTGGTCGGCTCTCAACATCGATACTAACGGTATCGAGGTATCCCCTTTTCTTGAGGATGATCACATACTGGGGCTCCACCTCCGGGAAGTCCAACAGGAGGCTCTCGATCTGGGAAGGAAAGACGTTGACACCACTTATGATCAGCATGTCGTCGCTCCGTCCATAAACCTTATCCATTTTGACGAGTGTTCTACCACACCGACATTTTTCTCGCCTCAATGTCGTAATATCCCGAGTCCTGTACCGAATCAGTGGCATAGCCTGCCTGCGGATGGAGGTGAAGACGAGTTCTCCCTGTGTTTCCAGGGGCTGCACCTCCTCTGTGATGGGATCGATGATCTCTGGTATGAAGTGGTCCTCGCTGATATGGAGGCCGTTCTGTTCCGAACAGTCAAAAGAAACGCCGGGGCCGCCCATTTCGGTCAGACCGTATGCTTCCATGGCGCGTAGATCCATTCTGTCCTCGATCTCTTTGCGCATTTCGGCAGTCCAAGGCTCGGCGCCGAACACCCCCACACGAAGAGGAAGGCCTCTCAAATCGACACCCATGTCCTGGGCTTTTTCAGCAATGGTCAGGGCATAGGAGGGTGTGGAGAAGAGCACCGTTGTCCCAAAATCCTGCATCAACAGGACCTGTCGCTCTGTCATCCCCGAAGAAGCTGGGATTATGGCACACCCGATCTTTTCGGCGCCTTGATGAAAGCCGAGGCCCCCTGTGAAAAGTCCCATCCCATACGCATTCTGGCAAATGTCATTGAAACGGACCCCCGCTGCAAAGAGATTTCTGGCCATGCACTCGGCCCACTGATCGACATCATCTTTTGTGTAGGGCCCGGTTATGGGTTTTCCCGTCGTTCCTGATGATGCATGGATCCTGACAACGTCGTGCATCGGAACAGCGCACAGTCCGAAGGGGTAGTTATCTCTCAGATCTGCCTTAACCGTGAAGGGAAACTTGGCGAGATCCTCCAAATTCTTGCAGTCCTCCGGTTTCACGCCGGAGTTGTCAAACTTGTTCTTGTGATAAGGTATCTTTTCATATGCCCACTTGAGCGTCTTCTGGAGACTCTCTAGCTGAAATTTCTCCATCCCTTTTAGAGGCAAAGTCTCAAACTTCTCATCCCAGTATTTCATCATGATCTCCCTTCGATGGAATCGAGAGCCAACCTGAGATTTGGGCTCGCACGCAGGCCATATTCTCACTCCTTGAGAATTGAAAACAGTGTTTGAAGGCTTTTGATCTCCCTACAAGCCTTCTCTGCTATAGCACAGAGCCTTCTTAGGTGTCAAGTGATTTGCGTTTGAAGAGTTTCCTCAGTTCTGTCGATGCTCATGTCCCTGAGGGACGCTTCCAGAGACAAGGAGTTGCTAATCCCCGGGCCGTTCGCAAATCCCTTTAGAACACCCTGGGACGGGCTTCACATGTGTTATTTGCCAGGAAGTGGGAACGTAAGCTCTGAGCGCGAATCAAGATTTTTTCGCCAAAAATATCCAAGAACAGTGGACGTCTCCACAACCTCTCACAGAGCACACGGAGCCTCAGAGAGAACTTCCTCTGGATTGGTGAGAGGCCAATCCAGAGGAGATGATTTGGCCTAATTTTTCCTCTCAAAAAATTAGGCCAAAATCCTGGTCCATCCGTTTTATCACTCTGCGAACCTTGAGAACTCGAGCGATCCACCGCAGATTTCTGTCGGGGAGAGCGAACGAGAGAAACTGATGCTTCAATGGAAGCCCGCTTTCATCAGACAAAAAACGAGAAAAGGGAATTGGGCAACGGCCCGTCACTATGTGTCCAACAGACAGTGGGAAAGGGGTTAACG
Organism: uncultured Thermodesulfobacteriota bacterium; assembly: GCA_964348095.1. Lineage (GTDB taxonomy): Bacteria > Desulfobacterota > BSN033 > WVXP01 > WVXP01 > WVXP01. Next base: position 8,526 of record CAYGBK010000081.1, read on the forward strand.
CGAAAGCACAGGACCGAAGAGATATGAGGGTTTGGTCACCGAATCCAAAATTGTGTTAAGACAGGAGAGGGCTAAAAATCTCTTTCTTTGCAAACTGAGAAAACTCCTCATTTGTCTCCGTCCTGTCTGGAGAACGAAGACCGTGGAAGCTTCTTAGGCCGTGATTCCCAAATAGCTCTCCATCACACCCGTGCTTTCCGTCAAATCCTCTCCAGTCCCTTCGAATTCCACCTTGCCCTTGTCGATAATATAATGACGATCGCCAGTCTCTAAAGCCATTTTGACATTCTGTTCTGCAATGAAAATTGCGACGCCTTCTTTCTTGATGTCCAGAATAATGTCTTTGATCTCCTGCACGATCAGCGGGGCAAGCCCCTCGGTCGGTTCGTCCAAGAGAATCAGGCCCGTTTTTCCCAGAAGAACCCGTGCAATGGCAAGCATCTGCCTCTCTCCCCCACTGAGGTGGCCTCCAGGTTGTTTCTTCCGTGACTCCAGGATGGGAAACTTTTCATAGACCTTTCGCAGGGCCTCCTTCTGTCCCTTTTCCACGTCAGCTTTCAGCAAGGCGAGTTTTAGATTCTCCTCGACGGTCAAAGTCGGAAGGATTTGTCTCCCCTGAGGAACGAGTTTGATTCCGAGGCGAAAGATCTCGTGAGGCGGTCTCCTCGCGATCTTCTTACCGAGGAAGGTGATATCTCCCTCCCGTGGGGGCGTCAGTCCCATGATGCTCCGAATCGTGGTCGTCTTCCCCGCCCCGTTCCGACCGAGGAGAGAGACGACCTCCTTCCCCTTTACGTTGAGGGAAATCCCGTGAAGGATGTAGCTCGGCCCGTAATAGGTGTGAATATCTTCAACACTGAGCACTATAAACCTCCAAGGTAGGCTTCCCGGACCCGGGGATCTCTTTCTACCTGCTTGGGCGTTCCTTCGGCTATCTTCTCACCATAGTGCATGACAAAAACCTTCTGTGATAGAGTCATGACCACGTCCATTTTGTGTTCTATCAGGAGGATTGTCACCTTTTCGGTGAGCCTCTCAATAAGGTGGATCGTCTCGCGGGTCTCTAAGGAAGACATGCCTGAGGTGGGCTCATCGAGGAGGAGCAGGTCTGGTTCCATTGCCAGGGTAATTCCGATCTCAAGATGTCTTTGGTCTCCATAGGATAGATTCTTGGCCAGTTGGTCCTTATGCTCGGCCAGGCCGACCTGTCTCAGAATCTCCTCCGCCTTTTCGTTGATGTCACTGAGCGTCCAGGCGAGAGTAAAGAAGGCTGATCTTTTCGTGTGCCTCTGCTGGACCGCGATTCGGACATTCTCAAATACCGTAAGATCAGGGAAAATATTTGTGATCTGAAAGGACCTGGCCAAACCCTTCTGAGCGATCACGCTGGGAGGCAGAGCGGTGACGTCTTCTCCTTTGAATCTGACCGTACCCTGGGTGGGTCGTATCTTACCACTAATCAGGTTGAAAAGCGTGGTTTTCCCAGCCCCGTTCGGGCCGATAATCGACTTGAGTTCGCCTCTTTTCACCTGAAGGTCGAGACGGTTGACCGCCACCATCAACCCGAAAGCTTTTGAGATCTGATCGGTCTCCAGAATGGGAGCTTCAATTCGATTCGTTTCTGACATCGATGATCCTTCACTATCCATGTTCATGAGACGATTCCTGCATCGAAGCCGAATTCGTCTCTCCTGGGCCAGCTCACAATGCCTCGCTGTCTTTCCTTTTCCCCGTTCGGTTGAATAGGGAATCCATGAGAGGACCGATCCCTGTTCTCAATTTTCGCGACAGGCCTACGATCCCCTGAGGGGAATAGAGGACAAACCCAACAAAGATGATTCCCAATATAAGCCGCCAGTGTTCCGTGTAAGAACTGATAAGATCCTTAGCAAAGAGAAATACAATGGCACCGATGATCGGGCCGTAAAGTGTCCCCATGCCACCAAAAAGGTTCATGACGAGGGCCTCGGCTGAAGTAAACCAGTGGATGACATCTGGATCGACAAACCGTAGCAGTGCGAAAAGCGATCCGGAAATTCCCCCGATTATCCCTGAAATAACAAAGGCGCGGCGTTTGAAGACTCGAATATCATAGCCGATGAATTCTGCCCGTTCCTCGTTATCTCTGATGGCCTGTAGGATTCGACCGAAGGGGGAATTGACAAGCCTGACAGACCCGTAATAGACGATAACCACGATGGCAAGGACGAAATAGAAAAGCACATAGGAATCGCCTAGACTGAGCGCATATGGCGGAATGCCGATTTCCGGCCGTGGAACCCCCGTAAGGCCGTCAGAGCCTCCGGTAAAACTCTGCCAGTTAAAGGCCAGCTCGTGAAACATTTCCGCAAAAGCGAGGGTTAACATGGCAAAATAGACCCCCCTGATTCGGATGGACAGGTACCCAATGAGCCAGGCAACGATCCCGGAAAGGATCAGGGTCAAGAGTAAAGCAAGCCAGATCGAATTGTAAAGCTTGAGAAGGGTTAAGGCCGCCGTGTAAGCCCCGATGCCAAAGAAGGCGGCAGGGCCCAACGAGACAAGGCCTGTATAACCCATGATGATATCGACGCTCAGGGCAAAGAGTCCCAGTATCAGGAGTTCTGTTCCGAAGCGAAGATAGAAGATAGAAAAGGTCTTTGTGACAACGCCTAAGGGGAGAAAAGCGCCCACGAAGAGAAAGAGGAGAAACCAGTAATAGCCACGTTCTGGTCCCCTCAGCAGTGTCGAAAGCCTTGATGTCATCGAATTTCCTCAACCCCCAAAAGGCCTTGAGGGCGAACCAGAAGAACAACCACCATCACCATATACATCATGGCCCCCGTAAAAGCTGGAAACAAGATGACACTGAAGCTCTCGAGAACGCCAATCAGGATGCCCGCTAAGGCTGCCCCGGAGAGACTACCCAGCCCCCCCACCACGACAACGATAAACGCTGTAATGATGATGCCATCGCCCATGTGGGGGTGAACGCTCAGGATAGGAGCCATCAATACGCCGGCTGCACCAGCGATAGCCACACCAAAGCCAAAGATAATCGTAAAGTATCTGGAAATATCGATCCCGAAGGCGCTGGTGATCTCACGGTTGTGTGTGCCCGCCCGGATAATCAGCCCAAATCGTGTCTTTTTCAGCATGAACCAAAAGAAGACCGATATGGCAACGCCAACAACGAGGACAAATAATCGGTAAGAGGGATAGGTGAACCCGAAAAGGCCGACGATCCCGGCGAATCCCTTTGGCCTGGGGAATATGTGGTAGGCTTTCCCCCACACCAATTCCGCAGCATTCCCGATGATCAAAACGAGACCAAAAGTGAGAAGGATATGGTACAGGGGAGTTCGGCCATACAAGGGTCGAAAGGTCGAGTATTCCAGCATCATCCCGACAACACCAACGATAAGGGGGGCCACCAAGAGGGAGAGCCAGAAGTTTCCAGTAAGTTTGAAGAAAGTGAGGCCAAAATAGGCACCGAGCATGTAGAGAGCACCGTGAGCGAAATTGATCACCTCCATCAAACCAAAGATCAATGATAGGCCAGAAGCGATGATGACATACATGAGTCCGAGGGTCAGGCCGTTGAGGAGTTGCTTGATGGCGATCTTGACCGTCATCTTTGGGAGAATCTGGTAAAAGATAAGCCAAATCATCCCGATACATATCGCCGCTAAGACGAGAATATTGAGAAGATTTCTGGTATTCCTCAGTTCCGTCATCTTTTGATAGTCTCTTTTTTTAATTGACTCGGTCCTGGACTAAGAGGAAAGAGGGGAGGGGATGCATGTCCCCTCCCCGTTCTGAGGGACTATTCGAAGTTGCACTTCTGCTCGATACCTGCGATCCCCTCTTCCCCATCCAACATTTTCCCTATCTGTTTCTCCACGGGGAAGGGGAAATCCGGGGATTTTACGATCTGTCCCGCCGCGATGTTTCGAATGATCTGATGATCACTCGCTCGGAAGTAAGATCTGCCCATGGGGGCGTTGTATTTTCTCTCTTTCTCGAGCTCCGCCATGAGCGCGCCGCGGTCAATCGAATTTGCGCGTTTTATGGCTCGACCAGTCATCTTTACGGCGACGTAAGCGTTGTGGCCGAAGTTCTCCGGATATTCGTTCCACCGTTTGTTATAGGCATCAACGAATTTTTTGTTGGTCCGGGACTTATGGATCACCGAATATCGGATTGTGGTGTAATGGCCGAGGGCGATATCCCCAATCTCACGAACGTTAAACTGAAGAATCGGATCAACCACAGGTAGCTTACCCCCTCCGGTTCCGATGAGACCAGCGGCGTGCGCCTGCTGCATGAATGTGACAAGGGGCGATCCCAACAGAGCGGTTACGATAAAATCTACTTTTCCGGCGTCCCGTGACGCCGAGATCTCGGTAATGATCGCCGAATGATCCTTTAGACCAAACCCTTTTTCACCGCTGTAACCAACCTCGGTAAGAAACCCCTTTGTTTTTTCACGCCAGGTTTTTCGCATCGATAGGCCGTAAGCGTACTCGGGGATGACAAGCCAATAACGGTTACCCAGGGTCCCCTTGTCCACGAGACCTTCTACAAGGTGGACCAGAGCACCAACAGCCTGCCAGGTCATCAGTTCAGACCGGAAGAGATAGCGACTGCATTTTTCATCGGCCGTAGTGACAACGTTGGCTCCCACCGTAGGATTGAAAAAGACCTTATGTCGATCGACGACCTCTCGAACGGCCAGGGCGGAACTGCTGCTGATCGTTCCCGTGATAAACTGAACGCCATTCTTCTCGATCAGTTTCTCAGCCTTTTGAACTGCCACGGGTGCCTTAAGGGTCGTGTCCTCTATGACCCACTGGAGATCCTCAAAAACGCCCCCCTCGGCCTTCAGTTCTTCCAAAGCCAGCACGGTCCCCTGCATCTGATGTTTTCCCAATGTTGCGAATGGCCCTGTTAGAGGGGGAAGAACTCCCCACTTTATACCCAGGCCTGCGGCATGAGACAGGGAGACAAAAAGGAAACTTCCGATCAGAAGAGAAACTCCAACTATTCCGATGATCTTTGGACTTTTCCTCATGCGATACCTCCTTGCTTGAGCGGATTTAGATCTCAAAAAATCACCTCCTTACCCTGTTGCAGCCATCGATGAAGCCGAGGAGATGATAAGCCTCAAATTCTGACAGAAATCACCTCCTTTCCAATCGTGGTGTGAGTGACAATCCAGAAGGGTGCAGAAACTTGTAACGGATCGGATCGATTTGCTACTCAAGATAACAGAATGTTCGAGACGGTTATTTCGAGAAGAAATATGCCATCTGCTAAGCCAGGAAAAAAAAGTGGGTCTAATGTACCACTATTCTCAGAAATGTCAAGTTTTTTGAGAACTCTCGGAGGCCTTAGACAGAAGCTTCGAGCATCGATTCGGATTCAGTTGGGTGGTGTTTTCGAATCTCTGTCTTCAGGTCGTTTAGCCGAATTCTGGAGGGATATGATCGATCGTTCGGTCACGGGGATTGGCTCCCGGAAAGGTGAAGGGCGGCATGCGGGGAATAGAACAAGTCGAGATCCACAGCATCCCTTCTCAGTTTTAGCTATTCGGAGGGGATTGAGGAGGGCTCGACTCATTCAACTTCACGGAGACAACTTTGGAGATGCCTGGGGATTCCATCGTAATCCCATACAGGGTCTGGGCAACCTCCATAGTTTTCTTATTGTGGGTGATGAGAATAAGTTGGGATCGATCCGAGAGCTCCTGAACCATCTCGAGAAACTTCGCTACGTTGGCATCGTCCAGCGGGGCATCCACCTCGTCCAATAGACAGAAAGGGGTCGGCCTGTAGAGAAAGAAAGAGAAGATCAAAGCAATGGCCACAAGAGCTTTTTCGCCTCCTGAAAGGAGATCGAGACGTCGGAGGCGCTTGCCAGGAAGTTGTGCCAAAATCTCTATCCCTGTATTTAGAATATCCTCCTCGTCTGTCATGACCAAAGCCGCCTTACCGCCGTTGAAAAGCCTGGGGAAGAGGGTTTGAAATTTCTCATTTGCTCCTTCAAAGGCCTTGATGAAACGTTTTTTTGTCGTGCGGTCGATTCGTTGAATCGCCTTTCTTAGTCTGGCAAGGGAGGCCTTCAGATCTTCTTGCTGATTCACCAAGAAATCTAATCTCTCTTTGAGATCCTCGTATTCTTGGAGCGCCACCAAATTCACCTCACCCAGGCTGTCCAGAGAAGATTTGAGACGGGTTAACTCGTCAGGTTCCGGAACCTCCCTCGTTCGAATCTCTTCTGGAATGGGTGACACCCGAATGTCGATTCGATACCTTTCATCGATACTCTCAACCACATGATTCATGTTCAGATGGGTCTCTGCCAATTTGAGGTTATTATCGTGGATCTTTTTTCTGAGATCCTCAACCCGAGTCTGGTCTCCACGGCTCAGGTCCTCCAGTTTCTTCAGATCATTCGATTTTGCCTGTAATCCCTGCTTTTCCTGGCTGATCTGTTTTTTTGCCTCCTCTTGTTTCTGCTTCCAATCCTTAACCTGACCGTGTAACTCTGTGATATCCTGTTCGGTTTTTTGAATGGCTTTCCTGTTTCCCTCGAGCATCTCGAGTCTTTTTGAAATCTGTTCCCGTAAGTCCTTTTCCTGATCTTCCAGAGAGTCGAGGCTTCTCTGAGATCCTTTCCTCTGTTCTTGCCATTCAGCGATTTTCACCTTGACCTGAGTCATCTCCTCATCCATCACGCCTCTTTGGCGCTCAGCCTCATTTAGGGTGGCCTGTGCCTTTTGGATGGTTTCTCTTTTTTTCCTGACTTCACTTTCGAGTCGCTCCAGGTGTTGCGTTGCCGTCAGTCTTTCACTCTCTATGTCGGAAATCTGAGAGTCGATCTGGTTACGTTCGAAGCTCAGAACCTCCCTACGCTTTTCGTCCTCGTCCACCTCACGAGCATGTTTTTCGATGTCCCTTTCCAAGGCCACCAGATCCATGGCCAGGGCTTGTTTTTCCGTCACCTTAGCGTCCAAATCGAGACGTAACTGGGTAAGCTTTTCTTTCTTCTCTTTCAAATCGGCTAGCATCCTGTCGAGTTTTGATTGGCTTTGGGCAGCCTTGGCAGTGAGACTTGTGATTCTGTTTCGTCGGTCCAGAATTTCGAAAGCCTGGCCCTTGCCACTCCCGCCGATGATGATTCCTGCGGCATCGATGACCTCTCCCCCGAGGGTCACCAGGGAGTGAAAAGAGTTGTCATTCAGCCAGACATCGATCGCCTGATTTAAGCTCTCTATCAACCACGTATTACCGAGGAGCAAATCCCCCAGGTCTTTGTATCCACTTTTCAATTTGACATGGTTCAGAAGGGGGCCGATGACCCCATTTCTTGCCTTGAGTGTTGCCGACAAACGGTTTTCCTCTCTCTTCAGGTTCATGGGAATAAGACCAATTCTCCCGGTCCCTTGCTTTTTGAGCAGTTCTATTGCATCTATTCCATCCTTGTGACTCTGCACAATCAGGTACTGCAAGCGATGGTCGAGGACTGCCCCGAGGGCGGCCTGATATCGAGGTTCAGTCTCGATGATGTCGGCCACCAGGCCCCGAATACCTCTGAGCTCCGACCCTCGGGAGCGCATCACCGTTTTGACTCCCTCATCATACCCTTCGAAGCTTCTGTTCAGCTCTTCGAGGGATTGCAACTTGGACCAAACCAGCTGGTGCTGATGGTCTGCATCCCTGAGGCTGGATTCCTCCTGGTTGAGGTCTCCCTCTTGGGACTCAACATCCTGCCTTAGGGCTTCCGTTTCCTCCTCACACGTGCGATTTTTCTTTTCAAGTGATTCTCGGGCTGTCTCTTTTTCGCCAAGGTGAGAACGATTGCTCTTGAGATTCTTCTCCGTTTCCTCCATCTCCTGTTTGTTGCGTTGTTTTCTAGCGCCTAGTTCCGTGAGGGTCCGGTCACAGAAGCTAATCTGATTGGTTCTTTCGGACTGCTGGGAGAGAAGCTCGACAAGATCGGCTTTATGATCTTCTAGGCTCCGTGTAGCCTCATCGTAGCGTTCATGAAGGGCCTGCCATTTGTTGCTTTTCTCTCCTAACTCTTTCTCCTTCTCGATGATTCTACGACCCAGTTCCGTGAGTTCGTCCTGAAGAACCGCTCGGTGGTTTTTAGCGGCCCGGACCTTTGCATTCAACTCATCGATCTCAGTCCCGTACTGTGTGTCGAGGCGTTTCAGATTTGCGACTTCCCGATCGCCCGCCTCAATCCTGCCCTGTTCTCGATCGATGTGTGCTCTGATTTCGTAAACCGTTCGTTCACTTGATTTGATCCGTTCCTCCCACTCGGCACACTGGGTCTTTAAGGCCGTGATCGTTTTCTCTCTTTCCTGGATTTGGGCCGATAAGGATGCCTCATCTCCTTTCAAACCGCCAAGGACTGCTTCGCTCTGATTCTGTTCCTCGCCCAAGCGGCTGTACTCGGTGTAGGCTTGGAGCAGTTCGCCCTCCCGGATCTCCTTTCTCAAGCGTTTGAATCGTTCGGCTTTTTTCACCTGTCTTTCCAAGGAGTGAATCTGTCTGCGGATTTCAGCGACTACATCCTGAATGCGGAGGAGGTTCTGCTCGGTGTGATCCATCTTGAGGAGGGCCTCCCTTCTGCGCTCCCGAAACTTAGCTATTCCAGCGGCTTCCTCGATGAAGATCCTCCTCTCCTCAGGTTTTGCATTGATGATGGCCTCTATCTTTCCCTGCTCGACAAGGGAATAGGCTTGATGCCCCATGCCCATATCCAGGAACAAGTCCACCACGTCTCTAAGTCTGCACGGGGCGTTGTTGATAAGATACTCGCTCTCACCAGATCGAAAGAGACGGCGACTGACCATTATTTCCTCGAAACTCTTGTATTTTTCAGGGCACCCTCCGTCATCGTTCGCCAGTATCAAATTGACTTCGGCCATCCCCAGAGGCTTCGCTTGATCTGCCCCTCCAAAAATCACGTCCTCCATTACCTTTCCCCGGAGGTGACGGGCATTCTTCTCGCCGAGAGCCCACAGGATTGCGTCGAGAATATTACTTTTTCCGCAACCATTGGGACCGACGATGGTCGTTATTCCCGAAGGAAAGGAAAAGCTGACCCGATCGGAAAAAGATTTGAAGCCGTGGATTTCAAGGGTTTTAAGTTTCATATTTCGGCTCCTCTTCACTGCCGGAAGAAACGAAAGAAATGGGGGTTTGTCACCAAGCTCTAGGAATAGATCAGTCCTTTTGGTTACCGTGCTTCGTGATTCGGTCCCTCTATAGTTTGTAGTCCGTGGGTCGTCGCATAGAGACCAGAACGGACCCACTGGGACAGGTGTATTGAGGCGGGCTGGCCCATTTCCTTGGAAATCTGATGGTCTGAATAGCCTATCAAAACCGACCCCCGACAAACGGAAACTGACGACTCGAGAAGGAGATGTGGCGCACTGAAGAGCGATTCCTTTCAGGCATTTCTGTCATCCGTGCTATGGTTCCGAATATACTCAATCGCCCTGTCCAACTTTTCTAGAACCTCATTCTTCCCGAGAATGCCCATCACCTCGAAAAGGCCTGGACTTGTGCTTCTGCCGGTGAGAGCGACACGGACCGGCTGGGCCACTTTGACGAGTTTCACTCCCCGCCCATCGGCCAGCTCCCGAAACAAGGCCTCGAGTTTTTCCTGATCCAGATCCTCAATGCTTCTTATCTTTCGTGCTATCGATTCGAGCATGGGGAGAGCCTCCGGGTCGAGGAACGTCGCGGCAGCCTCCTCCTCATATTCAATGGTCTCACGGAAACAAAACTCAGCCTGGTCGGCAAGATCTACGAGGGTTTTCGCTCTTTCCTTGAATGCCGTTATAATCCTTTTGAGTCTCTCTCCTTTCTCGACGGCGTACCCTTTTGCCTCGATGAAGGGGATCAGGGCGTCGGCAAGATCCTCTGGACGACTCGCTTTGATGTGATCGCCATTGATGGCTCGAAGCTTTTCCGGATTGAACATCCCCGAAGACGTGCCAACGTTGTCAAGGGAGAACTTCTCGATCATTTCTTCAACCGTGAAAAACTCCTGATCGCCATGGGACCATCCCAATCTGACCAGATAATTAATAAGACCCTGAGGCAGATAGCCCATATCTCTGTATGCCAGGACAGACTCAGCTCCATGGCGTTTGCTGAAGCGTTTCTTGTCGGAACCCAGGATCATGGGGACATGGGCAAATCGCGGGAGTGGGTAACCCAATGCCTGGAACAGAAGTATCTGACGCGGTGTGTTGTTAACGTGGTCATCCCCCCTAATGACATGGGTGATGCCCATAGTCACATCATCGACGACCACAGCGAAATTGTATGTGGGCATCCCGTCGCTTCGCTGAATAATCAGATCGTCAAGCTCTGAGTTCTCGAAGACGATCTTTCCTTTGATCAAATCCTTAACGACTGTTTGCCCCTCCTGAGGACTTCGAAACCGGATCGCATGGGGACGGTCAGGAAAAGGGGGTGTGAGATCTCGACATGTTCCATCGTATTTGGGTTTTTTTCTCTCTTTGAGAGCCTCTTTTCTCTTTTTCTCCAACTCCTCAGGGCTACAGAAGCAGCGAAAAGCGCTGCCGTGGTCGAGGAGGTGCTGAACGTGGCTTCGATATATTTCTAGCCGTTGAGACTGAAAAAACGGCCCCTCATCCCAATCGAGACCCAGCCACTCCATACTCTCCAGTATCACATCAACCGCCTCTCGGCTGGAACGTGTTAGGTCTGTGTCTTCAATCCTTAGAACGAATTGTCCTCCATGGTGTCGGGAGAAAAGCCAATTGAACAATGCGGTTCTGGCTCCACCAATGTGAAGATAACCTGTGGGACTGGGAGGAAAGCGGGTTCGGATTCCTTTATTGTTTGTTTCCATCTCACCCTTAGACATCAGCACAATTCATGCACGGCCTCATGCTGAGTTTTACGCATCGTAACTCGCGTTGACCAACCACGGAGACGCGAAAGGCAGCGAAAATTTGTGTTTCTGCCCACCGCGAGAGGATAATCGGCATGTCGATCCCGTCCTTTGCACAGATGTAATGCGTATTGCCCGATATTGCTGAAACTATTCTTTTATCGTTGTCTGCCGGCAAAGAGAGGAAATTGTATCTCCCCGTTCTCTGTGCCTCGGTGGTGAGCATTGAGTCTGCCTAACCATGTGAGTTTTCCTGAACCTAAGTATGGCCGGCCCTCGATAACATACTAACAATCACCACCATGACCGGGGAGTCATTTTTTCTTAGAGAAATCGAATCGGGTCTGTTCCGTTCCTCCTTGATACTTCGATCCTTTCAACCAGTTGATGATATCGGTTTTCAGGTAACGATATTCCCTGCCAACCCGGCCGTATGGCAGGTTTCGCTCCCGTCGCAACTTCCAAAGCGTTGTTCTGGAGACTCCCAGAAAAACCATCAACTCTGATTCGTTGAGGATCTCCTTGTCCCTTAAATCCACGGTGGGCTTTTCCTGTCGCAACTGGAGGCGCCTTTACCCCTTGACCAGACATCTATAAGAGTTTTAAGGTCATTCTATGCATGTTGATTCCTATCCAACGGTCCAGCTCATCACACGAAAATCCAAGGAGTCGAGGCCATCTAGAGGTTGTTATTAGTTAACATAATTTAAAACATATAAACTAAAATAATCGTAAAAAAACAAAAAGTCAAACTCTTTTTCATTCTTGACAAGTCAAGTGAGATGTGGTACGAATCTGGTCCGTCTCTGTAAATTGACCCACCCTATAAATCCCATAAAATTTAGTATCTTATCCCAGGTGTATGCGAAATGATCGAGATTAATCAGAGTCTTATTATCCAGATTGTGAATTTTATCATTTTTCTCTGGATTCTGAACTACCTCATATTCAAGCCGATAGTGAGAGTTCTGAACGAACGCCGCGAGCGGATCGAGGGGACTACGGAGACGGCTCGACTTATGGGGGCTGACATTGAGAAGAAGCTTGAGGAGTACGAGGCAAGAATCCAGGAGGCAAAGGTCCAGGCGGCCGCTGAAAAAGAGCACGTTCGAAAACAGGGTGAAAATGCCGCCAAAGAGATTGTCCAAAAAGCCCGAACAGAGATGGCACGGGATATACCAATTATTCGAAAGCAGATTGCCAATGACGCTGACCGAGTGAGACGGGAGCTTGAGAAGAGGGCTCAAGAGATGGCAAGAGAAATTGCGTGCCGAGTCCTTGGAAGGGAGATCTAATGGCGATAGTGAATCATCCTGGTCGACACTCGGTTGGGATCATCGGATTCGGACTTTTGGCCGCCTTTTTTCTTCCCGGGTGTGCCATTGCCGAGCGGATTACCCACGATCCGTTGCTGAGCTTTGCCTTTAAGGTGTTGAACTTTTTGATTCTTATGGCCATCCTCATCAAATTTCTTTCCAAGCCATTGGGGAATTTCCTGAAGAATCGCCAGGCCAAGATTAGACAGGCTCTCGAAGATGCAGAAAAGGCCAGAGCTGAGGCTGAAAAGAAGATACGGGAATACGAAAAACGACTGGCCCATATCGACGAGGAAATCCAGGAGGTGCAGCGTGCCCTGAGGGAAGAGGGAGAAAAGGAGAAGGCTCGGATAGTCAGCGAGGCCGAAAGAATGGCAGAAAACATTAGAAACCAGGCTCGCGCTACAGCCGAGCAGGAGATCCGACGAGCCCAGAATATCCTCAGGGAGGATATGACGGATCTAGCCGTGAAACTGGCCGAGGAGATTCTAAAAAAGGGCATGAGTCGGTCCGACCAAAAAAGATTGTTGGACGATTACATAGCCAAGATGGAGACCCCCTCATGACCAAGATGACAATAGCCCGGCGTTACGCCAAGGCTCTGCTCATTCTTGCAAAAAAGGAGAAACGCGTCCAGGAGATCAGCGACGAATTGTCGTCATTGTCTGTTCTGATCGAGCGGGTGACGAAGTTCTGGGAGGTCGTCAACAACCCACTCTACGATCTCGACCGGCGACAGGACGTCCTTGCGGAAGTTGCGCGAGCAACAGAGATGAGTCCAGCCGTACTCGGGTTGCTCAGGCTTCTCCTGGTCAAAAACCGCATGAAATACCTTCCCTTCATCGTATCTGTTTATCAGGAGATGGCAGATGAATCGCTAGGACGCGTTCGGGCGAAGGTATACGCTGCCATGGACCTGACAAAAGAAGAGGGGGAAAAAATCAAGAAGAAGCTTGCGGTTGTGACAGGAAGAGAAGTGATCCTCGAGACTACAAGGGATCCGTCCCTCATCGGGGGAGTGGTGACGAAGATTGGCGGTTTGGTGTTAGACGGGAGTCTCAGGACACAACTCCTAAAAATAAAAGAAACCGTGGCGAGGGGGTAGTTGTATGGAGATCAAGGCAGAAGAAATCAGTCGTGTGATCGAAGAGCAAATCAGAGGCTATGAACGGCAGATAGACATAAGCGAGACCGGGGTGGTGCTGACCGTTGGTGATGGGATTGCGCGGGTTCATGGCCTTGAGAATGCCATGGCAGGAGAGCTACTCGAATTTCCCCACGATGTTTTTGGTATGGTTCTCAACCTTGAGGAGGACAATGTGGGAGCCGCCCTTCTGGGAGAGGATTTCCTTATCAAAGAAGGCGATTTGGTGAAGAGAACCAAACGGATTGTCGAGGTGCCGGTGGGAGATGCTCTTATCGGTCGGGTTGTTAATGCCCTGGCCCATCCCGTTGATGGGGTGGGGGCGATCGAATCGAAAGAGTTCCGAAGCGTCGAAATGAAGGCTCCGGGGGTCGTGATTCGTCAGCCGGTGAAGGAACCGTTGCAGACCGGCCTCAAGGCGATCGACTCCATGATTCCCATCGGACGCGGTCAGAGAGAGTTGATCATTGGCGACAGGCAAACAGGAAAAACGGCTCTCGCCATAGACACGATTATCAACCAGAAGGAGACAGATGTCATTTGTATCTACGTAGCCGTCGGGCAGAAGCGATCCACCGTGGCCCAGGTGGTCGATAAGCTGCGAAGCTTTGGTGCCATGGACTACACGATTGTCGTTTCTGCAAGTGCCAGTGAATCGGCTCCGATGCAATTCATTGCACCATACACGGGATGTTCCATTGGCGAGTATTTTCGCGATAATGGTAAACATGCCCTCGTGATCTATGACGATCTTTCAAAGCATGCCTGGGCGTATAGACAGATGTCTCTCCTTCTAAGAAGGCCTCCAGGGCGGGAGGCCTACCCCGGCGATATCTTCTACCTCCATTCGCGGCTCCTCGAAAGAGCCGCAAAGCTCAGTGATGAACTTGGGGGGGGGTCTCTAACCGCCCTGCCCATCATCGAGACGCAGGCGGGAGATGTGTCAGCCTACATCCCAACGAATGTGATTTCTATTACTGACGGACAGATCTATCTTGAGACAGACCTTTTCTATTCTGGTGTCCGCCCTGCCGTTAATGTAGGGCTGTCGGTCTCCCGAGTCGGGGGGAACGCTCAGATCAAGGCGATGAAGCAGGTGGCCGGATCCCTTCGCCTGGATCTTGCTCAGTATCGGGAGATGGCCGCGTTCGCACAGTTTGGAAGCGATCTGGACAAGGCAACCCAGGCACAGCTCGCTCGAGGGTCTCGATTGGTGGAGGTGTTGAAACAGGGACAGTATAAGCCCGTCCCTGTCGAGAAGCAGATCATCATAATCTATGCGGGGGTCAACGGCTCGTTAGATGACATTGAAGCACAGGAGATCTTCAAGTTCGAGAGAGAACTCTATGATTTTCTCGAAGCGAAATACCCCGAAATCGGCAACGGCATCCGGGACAAAAAAGAACTAGATGATCCGACCCAGGAGAAACTTGATAAGGTTTTGGAGGAGTTTAAGGAACAGTTTACCGCTTCAGAGGCGACAGGGCCAACAGATGGAGGATAAAGAACCACGGCCAAAGGAAGTGGGATGCAGTTCCAGTGGCCTGTCTCTCCTGATTCCCGATGGCATTTTTAGATCTTTTTCCCTTTTTGCCGTCAACTCGAGTACCGGGTGAGGAGAGGAGACAAAAGCTCTCAATGGAGTGAGTTGAAAGGCGACGAATGCCAACTCTGAAAGACATTCGGCGAAGAATCGTCAGTATTCAAAATACCCAACAGATCACCAAGGCCATGAAAATGGTCGCTGCGGCGAAACTGAGACGGGCTCAGGAGGCAATTTTCGAAACGAGGCCTTATACGATCAAGCTGAGAGAAGTCCTGGGAAGTCTTAGTCTGAGGACCGAGCCGAGGGCCCACCCCCTTCTTGCCAGGCGAGAGGTCCGTAAGGTGGAACTCATGCCCATCTCATCGGACAGGGGCCTTTGCGGAGGATTCAATCAGAATGTATTTCGGACAGCAGAGCGATTCATCCGTGAAAATGAAGAGGTCTTCGAGGAGGTCACTCTCATTACGGTTGGACGTAAGGCGCTGGAGTATTTTTCAAGGCGGAACTATACGATCAGGAATCACTACACCAACGTCTTTGGGGTGCAGATTTACGAAACAGCATCGGACATTGCCAATGAGATTATCGAGGCCTATACGAGTGAAGTATTTGACGAGATCTATCTGGTCTATAATGAATTCCGATCAGCCATCTCTCAGCGTCCGATCCTGGTCAAGCTTTTGCCTATCGATCCTATTCCCGTCGAGCCGGGTTATGTCGTGACGTCCTATATTTATGAGCCAAACGAAGAAGAGATCCTGGAGACCTTACTGCCTCGACACGTAGTGTTTCAGTTCTACCGAGCGTTTTTGGAGTCTCAGGCAGGCGAACACGGTGCACGGATGACAGCCATGGATTCAGCCACAAGCAATGCCCAGGATATGCTGGAAAAGCTGACGCTGAATTACAACCGGGCTCGGCAGGCAGCCATCACAAAAGAGCTCATGGACATTATCGGAGGAACAGAGGCCCTGAAATGACAGGGCCAGTGATTGTCAAGGACAACCCATTCTCTTATAGCAGATAGAATCGAAATCTGAACAATGAAAGGGACAGTATGGCCATCCGTAGGAAGGAGGAACGATGGGAGAGGGGAAGATAATTCAGATCATCGGACCGGTGGTAGACGCCGAGTTTGAACCAGGGGAATTACCCGAAATATACAATGCCCTGAAAATAACCAATCCTTCAATCAGTGACAAGGAAGGGAATCTGGTTGTGGAAGTGGCGCAGCATGTGGGAGAGAACACGGTTCGGTGCATTGCCATGGACTCTACCGATGGACTGGTCCGTGGCATGAAAGCTGTGGACACAGGACAACCCATCACCATGCCTGTGGGTCGGGAGGTCTTGGGACGCGTGCTGAACGTGATCGGTGAACCCGTTGATGATGGTCCCCCCTTAAAGGGCGAAAAGAGGTACCCCATCCATCGACCGGCCCCGAGCTTTCTTGATCAAAATACGCAGGTAGAGGCGTTCGAGACAGGGATCAAGGTGATCGATCTTTTAGAGCCCTATGCGCGAGGTGGAAAGATTGGCTTGTTCGGTGGTGCTGGTGTTGGCAAGACCGTGGTGATTATGGAGTTGATTCACAATATCGCCATTCAGCACGGCGGTTTCTCCGTCTTCGGAGGCGTGGGTGAACGGACCAGGGAAGGGAATGATCTCTGGCTCGAGATGAAGCACTCGAAGGTGATCGACAAAGCCGCCCTGGTCTTCGGCCAGATGACCGAAACCCCCGGCGCTCGTGCCCGAGTGGGGCTTTCAGCCCTGACGGCTGCGGAGTACTTCAGAGACGAGGAAGGCCAGGACGTTCTCCTCTTTATCGACAACATCTTTCGTTTCACTCAAGCAAACTCTGAGGTTTCGGCTCTTCTGGGAAGGATGCCCTCGGCTGTCGGATATCAGCCCACACTGGCGACTGACCTGGGGGAGCTCCAGGAGAGGATTACATCGACCACCAAGGGGTCGATCACATCGGTTCAGGCGATTTATGTTCCCGCAGACGACCTGACAGATCCGGCGCCTGCGACCACCTTTTCCCATCTGGATGCGACGACCGTTCTATCACGTCAAATCGTTGAGATGGGGATCTATCCAGCAGTGGATCCCCTGGATTCTACATCTCGGATTCTCGATCCAGTCGTTGTTGGGGAAGAGCACTATGAGACGGCTCGGTCAGTTCAGCAGATTCTCCAAAAATACAAGGATCTCCAGGATATTATTGCGATCCTTGGGATGGATGAGCTCTCTGAGGATGACAAACAGATTGTTGCTCGGGCGAGAAAGATCCAACGTTTTCTGTCTCAGCCCTTTTTTGTGGCGGAGGAGTTTACAGGAACAGAAGGCCGATACGTGAAACTTCCGGATACGATCAAAGGCTTCAGGGAGATTGTGGAAGGTAAACATGACGAGATTCCAGAGCAGGCCTTCTACATGGTGGGAACTATCGAGGAAGTGTTCGAGAAAGCCGAGAAACTGGCGACCTAACGGGAAGCTTAGACCGATTAGCTGAGAGCTAATGGCTATGAGCCGATAGCTTGAGTCACCGGATGAGGCGGGTTGGGTTTGATGAAAGGGAAGATTCTCTTAGAAGTCGTGACACCCCAAAGAATGGTCCTGAGCGAAGAAGTTGACGAGGTGACAGCTCCGGGAGTCGAGGGGGAGTTCGGGGTCCTTCCCGGGCATATTCCTTTTGTGACCGCCTTGAAAATCGGGGAGATCATGTACCGCCAGGGGACAACGAAGCGATATATGGCGGTAACATGGGGATTTGCGGAGGTTCTACCGGATAAGGTCACAATTCTGTCAGAAACCGCTCAACTCGCCAGTGAGATCGATATAGCCCAGGCCATGTCAGAAAAAGAGAAAGCCGAAGCCCAGCTTCGAAAAATGGGAGTTGCAGATAAAGACTATTGGACAGTTAAAGGCTCTCTAGACAAGGCAATTACCGAAGTGGTCGTCTTCGGGAAGAAGACTTAAGACTCAATTGACTGCGGCCTTGGGTTGGAACAACACTTCCAAATTCCCACCACAAAAGAAAGTTCTATTCATTTCAATCCTACTTAGCTCCTTAACTTTCTCATTCTTACGCATGTATGGAACAGAACCCTCTCAAACCGTTTTCCCGGACGATCCCTTATAAAAAGCACGCTTTTTCGCATCAGATTTTCCGCTCTGAAATCGTAATCCTTTCTTTTTTCAATTCTGGCCTTCTTGCAAAAACCGCTAAATTCCTGCCTTAGGGCTATTATGGTCACAAAAAGGTCGGAGCCTGAGAAAACGTCACTGGACACGAACTTCAAACTATTGCGTGGCTGAATAACTTCAAGCAACAGGAAAGCTCTATGGTCATTGTACGGATGGTGTGAGGCTTGGGATTTCCAGCCTTTTGATTTCCGGTTGAAATATTGCATGATCGGTACTAGTGCGAATCTGCGTAGTACATATTCTATACGTGCCAAACCTAGGTTCTCTATTGATTTTGGTATGTTAGTGTGGCTTTAGTTTTTCATGCTTTCCCTTTTTGGTCAACTCTGTAATTCACTGTAGGCAGTCCTTTTA
>CAYGBK010000082.1:0-10557 GCA_964348095.1 uncultured Thermodesulfobacteriota bacterium
ATGGCATAACCTATGGTCAGGCACGCCCCGTACGATTGAAGGATCATCTCCACAGGGTTGCATGCCGTATTGGTTCCACACAGCATTTCAGGCTCATCTGCCGACAGGGTAAATTCCCGCGAACAGGTCTCGACCTGAAACCCATCCTTCCATTTGGTCGATGCTGTCCATGTCGATTTCCCCGTCTGCCAGTCCTTCTTCATACCCTCAACAGCCGCCATCAAGTCATCCGTGTTCAGTCCATTAATCATCGACATGATCATACCTCCTTGGTGTTTTCGATTGTATTATAGTATCAATGCCCGTGTCTCTGCCAGACTCACATCGATTATGATAGGAATCCCGCCCTTCCAGAGAAAACAGGAATAGGGGCAACGCCCTTCAACACCTCCAAGTCATGCTGCTGGCTAGCCAATCGCATCGCGGGACAGGCCTAGCCTTGACACTCAATTCTCTTTCTCCCTATACTGCTATCACGAAGGACCGAGCGAAGATTTCGTCTTTCCTGCAGGGCAGCTCCGGCGTTGTTTCGGATAATAGACTCCTCTTCCGCGGCTAGTCAGCCTACCAAGACAAAGAAGATAGAATCTGTCGCGGACAAATCGGTAATCCTCAGATGGATCTCTAGATGGGCATCAGCAGCAAAAAAGGGGACTCCGGATATACCAGTCTCTTGAGAGGTGAGAGGGTTCCCAAATACCATCCGGTAACTGAAGCAGTCGGAACCCTCGATGAGGCTAACGCCCAACTCGGACTGGCTCGGGCTTCTTCAAAAGAAAAACGAATCAAACGAATTCTCCTGCAGGTCCAAAAACATCTCTTCATCATCGGGGGCGAGCTTTCTGTTCCTAAGAGCGGGAGGCCGCCGAAGAGAGCCATCTCCGACGTGGAAATACGTTGGTTGGAAAAACTCATCGATGACCTGGAAGAGGCCTTAGACCTTCCTCCAGGGTTTGTGGCCTTTGGGCAGGAAAAGACCTCATCTCAAATGGATGTGGCCAGGACGAGCGTTCGAAAGGCGGAGCGTCTCGTTGTAAAGTCAAAAAGTGAGAACCTGATTGAAAACCCCAACGTCCTGAAGTACCTTAACCGACTTTCCGATTTGATTTTTGTTCTTGCATGCTTTCAGGAAAAGAGTGAGGAAGAGAGACGAAGAATCGGTCAAATTCTCTTTTCCTCCAGATTCTCTGATCCTGCGGTTCGAAAGTGGGCTATAATTCTTGGGTCGATTATTCTCATTCTGATAGTCACGATCATTCTTCTTCTGTCCGTTCACCGGCCATCTCCGGAATCGACCCCGATACAAAGCGAGCAACACATGAGAGAGATGGGAGACATGCATGGGTCCAGTCAGGACTGAAGATTCTCGAAAACCCAACGGTCTTGCTCAGCCCAATAACCGATTCGCCACCCTCTAGATCAACAGAGGGGCTCAGGGGCTAGTCTGAAGGTTCTCTCCTTGACACACCGGGGCTTTTCCTCTTATATTCTGGCCAATTTCCAAAGGACGTAGTCATCAAACCCCATAGGGAACGGATATGACGCTGACAATCGTGATCATCTATCTGTCTGTATGTATGGCGTTGGGTGTTCTCGCCAGGCTTCGTACCAAGAGTTCCGAGGATTTTGCCCTGGCGGGACGAAAGATGCCGCCGTGGATGGCATCACTGAGTATTGCGGCCACCCTGGTCGGCTCTGGAGTCACGGTGGGTGTCGGGGAACTCGGGTACTCCATTGGAATCTCAGGGGTTCTATACCCAACCATTCTTGGGATCTGTTTGCTGGCCAGCATGTGGATCGCTGCTGCTCGCTTCCGAAAGTCCGGAAAGTACACCATCCCCGAAATGCTTGAGGGCTACTATGGTCCGAGTGCGAGACTCATGGTAGCCGTCATTGGTATGGTTATCTTTATCCCGCCAACAGCAGCTCAGTTTTTGGTGGCAGGACTGATTCTCTCTGCCCTAACAGGGATCTCGCAGGGGGTTGCTATCACCATCGCGGCATTTGTGTTGATTACGTATGTCATGATTGGCGGCATGTGGGCCCTAGGCTACACGGATTCATTTCAAATGCTCTTCATTTATCTGGGGCTAACCCTACTGGCGATTTTTTCTGTCATGAAATTTGGTGGGTATGGGACCATATTGGCTCAGCTCCCAGCCGGTCATGGCTCGTGGTCTGCCATAGGGACTGTCCGACTGACAGCGTATCTCGGTGTTTTGTTGATGTTTGGATTTATAAGCCAAGCGTGGATCCAGAAGTCCGCTTCCGTCGAAACCCCTCGTCAGGCAAAATGGTCAGGAATCATCGCCGGCCTCCTCATATTTCCAATCGGCTTCCTGGCCATATTTGCTGGTCTGATTGCCCGGATCACCCTTCCGGAAATCAATCCTGCAATGGCTGTCCCCAGAGTCATGCTCTCCAGTTTTTCCCCTCTCGTGGGAAGCATGTTTCTCGCGGCAATTATCGCGGCCTGTATGTCGTGCGCCGACTCCTGGATTCATTCTTCGGCGACAGTGTTTGTAAGGGATATTTATCAACGCTACATCAACCCCCGAGCTGCTGATAGGAGGGTATTCGCCTATTCGATGATTGTCTCTCTTCTATATGGTGTTCTTGCGTGGTTGCTCGCAATGACAGCACAGCAGGAAATCATCATGCTGGTCCTGCTTTTCGTTGCCCCTGGAGCTCTTTTCATTGGACCTCTACTGGCTGCCTGGTTTTCACCACGAAAGCTGAAAAAGGGAATCGGCTCTGCAATTATTTTTGTCGTGGCAATACTGGGTATACTCTTAAGCCTCAAGAGACCTTTCTTGTGGGGTGTGCATCCGGCTTTTTCAACGACGATCATTGCCTATGCCCTAACCGGCCTGGGGTTGGTGTTGCCATGGACCTCCTACCGATTCGAGTCTGAGAGATAGGTCGGCGATTCCCTGTCACCGGTTTTGGAGAGACAAAAATAAGAAAGGATCAGTTTCTCTAATTCACCCAACTCAGGTCTGCGTCCCTTTCCCCCCAGGAAACCTAGAATTCTCCCTCTGAAGGATTTTGCCCCAAAAAGTATCTGATTTACGATCCCAATCTCTGAGCATCCTGTGCACCATCTGTAACCTCAAAAGGACCTCCACCATCTCACATGGCATGTGGCCTTCAATGCCCCGAAAATTAAAGGCAAAGAAATATTTGACAAACACGCCACACCGTTATATATAGCCCTCGCCGCAAAAAGAGGAGAAAATCTGGCGGAAAGATCATCTTCCCGCACAGTTTTCGATCCGTCCTGTCTTTTGCGGAGATTCCGATCGGTGCTGGGAACTCTAGTTTAGGCCTTGGTCCCAATTTCGAGCGGATAGAAAACGGCCTAGTATCGGAAAGCCGGCTTAAGACATCTCGCCAGCTTCATCCGAGGCATTTCCAATTAGCCCACCTAAGCACTTATCAGGCAAACCTCCACGCCGTTCAGTGTTGGACCGCGCCGGAGGAGCTGAAAGGAGGATTCTATGGAACCAAAAGAGGTGATTCTAAAAGCCTTCGAGGGGGGGAAGCCCGAAAGGGTTCCGGTCACTCTTTTTGGTGGAGGAATGTGGAGTATTAAGAACTGGGGATCAACCTTCAAGGATCTCTCAGAGGATGCTGAAAAGATGACTCAGATGCTCGTTGATTCGAGTGAAAAGCTTCAATGCGACATCGTGTACGTCGGCTCAGGGTATAACAATTTCCATGCCGCCGCTCTTGGAGGAAAGATTAAATTCCTCGAGAGGGGGGCCCCTGACCTGGAGGAGGCACTCATCAGTACAGAAGAAGACATTGCAAAGCTGAATATAAAGGATGTCGATAAGAATGAGGTCATAAACACGGTAAAAAAGGCTCTGAGAAGGACAAAAGAAAAAATAGGAAACAGGCATGTCGTAACCATGACGGTTTGGGGGCCTTTTACCCTCGGAGCGAGATTTCTTGGTGAAGAACCAATGATGAAGGCAACTTTCAAGAAACCTGCTTTGGTAGAAAAACTCCTCGATTTCACAACCAACCTACTGATCCACCTCTACGAACCTCTCGTCGATGATGGAACCCTCGAGGTCCTCTCAGTCGCTGACCCAACCGCATCTGGAGATTTGATATCAAAAATGCAATTTGAAAGGTTTGCGTTGCCATACCTAAAGAAGTTGACCGACTGGGCGAAGTCAAAGAACATCTACACCCTCCTTCATATTTGTGGCGACACGACCGACCGACTGGAATTGTTTCCCTTGACCGGTGCAAGCTGCATAAGCCTCGATCACAAGACAGACATCGCAAAGGCAAAAGAGATCTTGTACGGAAAGATTTGTTTTGCGGGCAATGTTGCCCCAGTTGAGGTATTGCTCCAAGGCAGTGTTGACACCGTTGAAGAGACGTGCAAAAGAATCATCGAGACGGCCGGAACTGACGGAGCCTTTGCCCTAATGCCAGGCTGTGATATACCACCAACCGTTCCTTACGAGAACATCAAGAAGTTTATTGAGGTCGCAAGGGAGTGGACGCTTTAAGTCGTAACAACCCATAGAGGGAGGAGGTGAGTGGAGATAGGAATGGTATCCGGTCTTAGCTAAGTGAAGCATGTCAAAAACACGTTGTGATTTCTGACCTTAGGGTCAAACAATCAAGTAAGGAGGAGATCATGGGAGAAGGGAAAAACTTAACCCCAGACGAAGCGAACAAGTATATGGAAGAGCACATGCTTTTTACGCCGAGGATGTTCAAGGTTATCAATCAGCTGAACCCAACTGCGGGGAAGACTTTTGCAGACTTTTACGAGTCTCTCTGGGGAGATGGAGCACTTTCCAGGAAAGTGAAGGAATTGATTTTTATGGCAGGGGGAGTTGCCTATATGTCACCACGGTGCATCATCCACGTCCTTCCTGCGATCAAGGCAGGGGCCACCGTTGAGGAGGTCTTTGAGGCAGCCGCCGTAGGGACTATCCTCGCTGGATTTGTTCCAAACGGCCCGGGTATCCCCTATGCCTTTGAATATGCGGTAAAGTGTGTTGAGCTTGCCCAGAAGATACAAAAAGGGGAAGAGTGGGAGTATCTCGAGCCGCCGAAGTTCAACCGTGGCATATACTAGAGTTCAAGAACGAAACCGGGTGCAGGTCTTATGGCCTGCACCTGGCTTCCCGTTACCGTGTTGCCCGAACCTCCCGAAAACCCGCCCAACTATGGCCCATGTTGAGGATAATCACATCCATCTAAAGGACGTTCCAGAACGGACAGCCTTTTCAGATAAGTGATCCGCTACTGGATTTCTCCGAATGGTGAGACTTCGACCAATGCTTGGTGAACTTCAGTCATCGGAAAGGAGTTCTTCGGAAGTATCCATTTCACAATCTCATGAACTTTCTTGTAGTTTATCGGATTCCCCGCCTACCCGTTTCTAATCAAAACCCTATATAATTATTATGAAAGGAATGGTAAACCTGCCTATGCCTAATACGAAGACACGTCAATCGAAAAAATCGACGGAAAAAGAACCGGAAAAACTGTTCGTTGTTCTTTGCGTGACAGGTTTTGAAAAAATTGCGAATGCCCGTTCAGCATTGATGTTCGCGTCGCTGGCTGCAGCAGCCAATTTCAAAACAGTACTTTTCTGTCTCCAGAATGGAGTCGACATCATGGTAAAGGGCGCAATAGAGAAAAACGAACGTCCTGAGCCCGGTGTGCCGACTCTTGCCCAGAGACTCGAGGAGGCATTGGAACTGGGCGTTGAGATTCAATGCTGCACACAGACGATGGCGAACAAGAACATTGCAGAGGACAACCTTATTCCCTCGGTAAAGGCGGCGGGTGCGATGAACCTGATAGTCCTCGCTACAAAAGCGGAGGGGACGCTCTGCTTTTAGGACGACAGATCCAGTCTCTTAGAACACTGGGGCCTATCTGTATACCCACCTGATACGTCTCCCCTATTGATTGGAGATTCACCAAATAGTCAGAGGACAACGCGACTGTCCATGCGAAATCCCTTTTCTCGCTTTTGGTCTACTAAATGAGGAAAAGGAGCGCTCTTCGCTGCTCAGAAATTTTTTCTTGGTCCTGTCAGTTGTCCGTTGTCAGTGGTCAGTTGTAACTTCCAATTCAATTCATTCGACTGAAAGTGAAATGCCGTGAGCCCGTTACTTGAATCCCGTGGTCAGGTAAATCCTAGTTTTTTTGCCACAAACCACGGACGACGGACCACGAACAACGACTCTTAGTTTAGAGCGTCCTTTCCACTTTCTGGTGAAACCTCTGGAAATGACTTCGGTACAAGTGGTCCAAAGGAATTGGACAAGGGCCCGTCCCCACCTGTGCCGCCAGAGGCAGGAATCGGGTCACCCCAATAGCGCAGGAGCGATCGGAGCTTTTCAACAAACTCCAAATCATAAAGGAATGGTGCGTGAAAAAACGGAGTCACTCCAGGCCTAAGAAACTCTTGACATCCTATGGTACATTGTGGTAGAAGCCATCCACCTACCACGTCGGTTCTCATTTTCACCGAAGAATTATTGACTAATATGTTTTACTGTGGTAGCAAAGCCGTTCACACAATTTTCGACGGAAAGGAGGTGAATGAGTCCGAAGGAAAATTCCGGTTCTGAACAAGGGGGGACTAAACCTATTTTGGAGGGTGAAATAATGGCTATTACGAGAAGAGAATTCTTAAAGGCGGCAGCCGCAGCTCCAGTGCTCGTTGAAGGTGGGCTCCTGGCGAGCAGCGGCACTGCCCATGCTGAAGTAAAAAAGGGGGAAACCGTAAACATCGGGTTTCTGGCGGCATTGTCCGGGCCCGACGCTGGGTGGGGACTCCCCGGCCTAACGGGAAACCAGATGTTTATCGATGAGGTCAACGCCCAGGGAGGGCTTCTGGTCGGAGACACCCGGTACCCGCTGAAACAGTATGCCTTCGACGATGAAGCTATCGGTAGCAAGGCACTGCAGGGTGCCAGGCAGCTGGTCTTGCAACACGATGTCAAGTTTATCAGTGCTATTGGTGGAAACCCTGCCGACGCGACACATCCTTTCCTCACGAAGAAGAAAGTCTTCTACGCCACGCTGATCTCGACCGACATCAAGCCTGACAGACCTTACCTGATAGGCGGTGGGGACGTTACTCCTAGAATCGATATGCTACGGCCCTGGTATCACAAATTCAACGACCCAAAACTGAACAGATGGGCGGTAGTTTCTCAGGATGACACAATCGGCCGTACCTGCCAGGCATGGGAGGTCGGATCCGCTTATGCCGAAGGATGGGACGTTGTGTATGACAAACATTATTCACTGGAGACGACCGACTTCGCCCCGATCGTTACGGCCATTCTGGCCACCAAGCCTGACGTTGTCAGCCTCAATCTCTCTTATCCGACATTTGTTGCCCTGATCTGGGAACAGCTCTATCTCCAGGGCTTCAAGGGGATCATATCGCAAAACTACTGCGATGTTGAGGCGGTTCTTCAGAAGGTACCTGTTGAGTATGCCGAGGGTGGCACAGACAGTTTTCCTCTTTTCGACGACCCTTGGTGGGGCGAGCCGTCACATCAGCACGACTTTATCAAGGAGTGGATGAAGCGATACGGTCCGGGAGCCCCTGAAGACGTTCACCGCCACATCACCGGGATCGACTGGGATCACGTGATCACCCTTAGAGTCTGGGCTCACGGCGCCCAGCTTGCCGGTACTTTCGACCCCGACAAGATTCTTGAGGCGCTCCGGGCTGAGAAGTCGATTCCCACCATCTTGGGGCCGGCCGTGATGTATGGGAAGGACATGTGGGGAATCGATAACATGATATCGCCTCCGATTCCTATCAACGAAATCAGGAACGGGACGAAGCGCATACAAGCCCAGGTGAGGTTTGAAGAGTGGTTTGAATCGAGAAAAGATAAAATCATCACGGTCGTGAGAGAGAAGGGACAGATGTGGGATCAACGGAAGTAAACCGACGATAACATGGGGCGGCTTCTTTGCCGCCCCAGTATCGAAAGCAATAACTTTTCTGGTTTAGGAGCAGACCTATGGACGTCGCAACCCTCGTCCAAAGCATAGCGAATTCAGTGGTAGCAAGTGCGATTTATGCCACAGTAGCTGTCGGCCTGGCTTTGGCCTTCGGCGTCATGCAGATGGCGAATTTCGCCCATGGCGAGTTCTTCATGGTGGGAGCCTATGTGGTGTACGTACTCCACGCCCTGGGTGGTTTGCCCTTTCCCGTCTCGGTAGTGGCAGCTTTGCCAATCGTCGCTGCGATCGGGTTAATGACCGAGCGATTCATTTTCAGACCCACACGGAAAAACGTCCTGGCCGGTTTTATGGCAACTGCGGGACTTGCCTTTATCATACAGGTCCTTGTGGGACAAATCTGGGGGGTCGGTTTAATGCGGTATATTCCCACCCCGTATATGGGGGCAGCAACGATCGCCGGCGCTCAGATAGGCTACCAAAGGCTCATCGTCGTACCGGCTGCCTTCGGCATGGTGGCGCTGCTGTGGTTCTTCCTTCACCGGGTCAGGTGGGGCAAGGCGCTTCGGGCCTGTGCTCAGGACCCAGAAGCTGCATCACTCCAGGGAATAAGCATCAACTGGATGACAGCTCTCGCCATGGGAATTGCCGGTGCGTTTGCGGGATTAGCCGGAGCATTGATGGCGCCAATCCATGCGGTCACTCCCTATATGGGGCACGCGGTTATTTTGACGGCTTTCATCGTCGTCATTGTTGGGGGGATGGCGAGCATTGAGGGCGCTGTCTTAGCCGCCGTTCTCTTCGGCTTTATCCACACGTTCGTAACGACGATTTACGATGCCGTTGTGGCTTCCATGGTTGGCGTCGGCGTTATGGTCATCGTTTTGGTCGCTAAACCTTCGGGGTTATTGGGCCGTGCGAAAGTTTAATTCATCAGCAAAAATAGCGGGTATGGTGATTCTGATAGCGGTTCTCTGCATCGTGCCATTTGTTATCAGGGAGTATTACGTCGAGGTTCTGATCCTTCTCTTTATTAACATCATTCTTGCCTCGAGCTACCGCCTCGTAACAACTACAGGCGATTGGTCTCTCTCCCATGTCGTCCTGATGGGCGCAGGTGCCTATGCCAGTTCACTCATGGCAAAGTACCTCGGTTGGCCATTCTGGTTGACCGCACCCCTCGCAGCCGTAGCGGCTGGGGTGGTTGGACTGGCGTTTGTTTATCCCTTGCTCAGGACAAAGGGATTCGGCTTCTTTATCGCATCCTTTGCTATCGGCGAATTCTTGAGGTTAATCTGGGTCAAGATCCACAACCCCTTTGGCGGCCCCCGCGGCATGATAGACATCCCTACCCCAGGTACGTTGGGATCCATAGATTTCCTAGATGCCATCCCGTATTACTTCATGGCATTCGGAATAGTTTTGGTATGTCTGTGGGTCATGTATCGGATCGATCGGTCTCGATTGGGGAATGCGTTTAAGGCAATCCATACAGATGACCTATTGTCGGAATGCGTGGGCATACGCGTTCCAAGATACAGGGCGCAGGCCTTCGTCATCGGCTCCTTTTTTGCCGGGATCGCGGGCGCTCTTCTGGCTCATCGACTCATGGCCATAGACCCACATAACTTTGGCATCACGACCATGGTTTATCTTATTATCTGGGTGGTTGTGGGAGGAACGGCGACTTTCGCCGGACCTATTATAGGAGTTGCCGTCATGACAGCGGTCTTCGAGTGGACACGTCCGCTGCTGGAATGGAGGCCTCTTCTTTTTGGTGCGATTTTGATCGTCTTTCTGATTTTTCTACCTGGGGGTATCGAGAGTCTGTTCCCGAAGATTACGCCACTGTTTCAGAGGCTCTCTAACCGCACAACTGAGGGGTGAAACTCCCTAATTCGCACGGAAGACGAGGGGAACAACGCCTATGGCGATCCTTGAAGTGGAAAAGCTGAGCAGGTATTTCGGCGGCTTGGCCGCGATAAGCGATTTAGACCTCAGCGTCGAGGACGGAGACATACGGGGAATCATCGGTCCCAACGGAGCCGGAAAGACGACTCTCTTCAACGTCATCAGCGGAGTCATGCGACCAAGCAATGGAACGATAACTTACCGGGGGATAAAAATATCTGGTCTCGAGGCGAGTGCGATTGCGGAGAGGGGCGTTGTTCGAACTTTTCAAGCGACCCAGCTTTTTCATGATTTTACTGTCTTAGGAAATGTGTCGATAGCACGCCACCTTCACGCAAAAGAAGGGCCCCTAGGAATAATATTTGGTACTGCCAAGAAAATGGAAAAAGAGAATGAAGAAAGGGCTCTCGAAATATTGGAGTTCATGGAGCTCGCACATCTCAAGGACGAACTCGCCTCCAACCTGCCTCACGGCCACCAGAGGACATTAGGGGTTGCCGTTGCACTGGCTGCGGAACCAAAACTGCTCATGTTAGATGAACCCGTTACCGGCATGAACCAGACAGAAAGCGACCACATGATTGGGTTAATCAGAAAGATACATGACGAGTGGGGGGTGACCATCCTGCTAGTCGAACACGATATGAGGGTTGTTATGGGGCTCTGCAACAA